>JACQGM010000053.1 GCA_016199585.1 Armatimonadota bacterium | reverse complement strand
TCGTCCTCGGCTCGCCGGGGCTCCGAGGACGAGGCCGACGACGAGGACGAGCACGATTCAGTCTCATTCCTAACCGAAGAGGCTATCACTTCTTTGGAGCCAGGTACTTCGCGGGGTTCTTGTCGAAGAGCGGTTTGCACTCCTTGCAGCAGAAGCGGTAAGTCTTGCCCTTGTAGGTGCTGCTGGCGGCCGGCTTCTTCGGCAGCGCGTCGCCTGTGACGGGGCAGACGTACGCGTGTGGGTCCTTCTCGAAGGGCTGCTTGCACCCGGGGCAGCAGAAGTAGTAGGTCCTTCCCCGGAAGACGCTCTTGCCCCCGGATCCGTCGGCGGAGACGGGGCTTTTCATCACCGGGCAGACCAGCGCCGGCTTGCCCTCCTTCTGTTCGCCTCCGCCGTGCCGGTGCGTGCCTGCAGCCACCGCCGCCGCAGCCGCCAGCCCGAGAGCCAGCAAGAGGAGGATCAGAGTACGGTTCACCATGCGGACTCCTTCCGTGCAGACAGGCGGCCGAACCAGCCGCCCAACACCTGCGTGTATGACCCCGGCAGTAGGGGATCGGTTCCGGGGGATTAGGGGGATTCACTGATGGCCGGTTCAGGATCCGCCGCCCGGGCTGCCGAGGACCGAGCCCCCGGCGCCCCATGATCGTTAACACAAGCGTTCCCGCGCTGCGGACGAGGGGCCGGATGCGATGGCCTGCGGCCTCGAGCGATGCCGGGCCAACACCACGCACCCCCGTGTCGAATCTCCCCTTCGGCTTCGCTCAAAGCAGGGCCGACCTGGGTTCCGCAGTCCCGCGGCGAGGTGGGAACATCTGAAGGCCGGGAGTAGACCTGACGCTGAGGTTTGTACGGGTATCCCGGGAAATCCCGGGCAGCTCACAGGTTCCCTGGTTATCCCCGCGTCAGGTCCGCTCCCGGGTTAGAGGCGCGCTGTATTGCCTGGCGGGCCGGGTTGAGGCTGCCAGGCATCGGCGAGTGCGCGTGCGGCGTCCATCTCCTGCCGAGAGGTGGCGAGCGCCTCCTCCTCGCGTCGGAGCGCCTCGCGTGCCTGCTGCAGCGCCGCGCTCTCGGTGACCAGCGCACGGCGCGCCTCATCCAGGGCGCGAGCCTTATGGACCTCCCAGCGGCTCCGCTCCAGGCAGAGGCGCTCTCGTTCAGCCGCCAGCGTATCCCGTTCCTGCTCAAGCGCGCGGCGATCCTCTTCGATCGCCTGGCGCTGCAGCTCGACGTCCCGCACCCGGGCGCGGAGTACCTGCTGCTCGCCCTCCCACGCTCTCTGCCGGAGGTCTAGCACCCGGATGATGCTCCGAGCGATCAGGTCGTACGTGCGGTCGTCCAACGCAGCCTGAAGCTGCGCCATTACCTTCCGCAGCTCCTCGCGAATCCCGGTAGTCATCGTACTCCCCGTCCCGATCATACGGCGGCGGGTTACACCAGCGACCGGGAAGGAGGTGCCCGGCGGCCGTGAGCACGTGGGCATGACAGCCGTTGGGTCGGCGCCGGCGGCCGGCAGCTATGGCGGCGGCGGCCCGGCGTCGGAGAAGAGAACACTCACCGATTCCTCGCAGTGGATGCGCCGGATCGCCTCGGCGAAAAGGGGCGCTACCGAGACCTGCCGGATCTTCGGGTGCCGCTTCTCGGGCGGCAGGGGGAGGGTGTCTGTAACCACCACTTCGCGGATCGGGCTGGCCGCCAGCTTCGCCACCGCGTCGCCGGAGAGTACCCCGTGGGTGGCCGCCGCGTAGATCTCTCGCGCCCCCTCCCGGATGAGCACCTCCGCCAGTGAGACGAGCGATCCGCCGGAGACGATGATGTCATCCACGATCAGGGCGTTGCGCCCCTTCACCTCCCCGACGATGCTCAGCACCTCGGCGTGTTCCTCGTGCCCCCGGCGCACCTTATCGCCGATCGCCACCGGCGCGTCCAGCAGGCGCGCGAAGTGACGCGCGCGCTTGGCGAAGCCCATGTCGGGGGAGACGACCACCGGATCGGTGATGCCCCGCGCGCGAAAGTCATCCGCCAGCACCGGCATGGCGTAGAGGTGATCCACCGGCTTGCGGAAGAACCCCTGCACCTGGGGTGCGTGCAGGTCCATGGTCAGCACCCGGTCAACGCCGGCCGTCTCGAGCAGATCGGCGACCACGCGCCCGCGGATAGAGACCCGCGGCTCATCCTTCTTGTCGGCCAGGGCGTAGGAGTAGTAGGGGATGACGGCGGTGACCGGGCCGGAGCTGGCGCGCTTGCAGGCGTCAATGAGGAAGATCAGCTCCATCAGGTGGTCATTCACGGAGGGCGGGGCGAGGGTCTGGACCAGGAAGACACCGTAGCCGCGCACGTTGGCGCCGATCCTGACGAAGAGGTTGCCGTCGGAGAAGTGGAACGCTTCGGAGGGGTCGGGCTCGATGCCCAGGTGCGCGCTCAGGCGGCGCGCGAAGTCCGGGTGTGCCGTGCCGGCGAAGAGCCTCATTCGGGTGTTGGTCATCGGTTCCCTCCCTGGTCTCACGGTTCTTTGTCCGGAAGGAGACTCCTGCGGGTGGAACAGGGCGAGAGCGTTTAATTTGTGAGCGAATGAACGCGGCATGGGCGGCGAGTGTCCGAGGAGAGTACTACGTCCTTGGCCTGTCGAGGAGGCGCTCATTGCGCGTTCGGGATCTCGTCCCACTCTGCAGCGCATTGCAGGGTCCGTCTGCC
>JACQGM010000074.1 GCA_016199585.1 Armatimonadota bacterium | reverse complement strand
GAGGTGGCGCCGACGTCAATGTGCATCGCCTTCATCTCAACCACCTTGCCCCGCTCTTCGCCGAGGAGATGGGGGGGCTTGGCGCCGAAGACGCCGAGGATGTCGCCTTTGTGCGTCTTGACGAGCACGCGCTGGCCGAGGAGCACCTGGGTCCACCAGCCGCCCAGGGGTAGGAACTTGAGGAAGCCCTCGGCGGTGATATGGTTGACCATGAAGCCGATCTCGTCCATGTGTCCGGCCAGCATCACGCGCGGGCCGGTTTCGCCCTGGCGGCAGATCACGCTGCCGATGCGGTCGCGCTGGATGGCGCCGAGCGGCTCCAGGTGGCGGCGAACCACGGCGCGCACTTCGGCTTCATAGCCGGGTATGCCGTGGGCCTCGGTGAGCTCCTTCAGTAGTTGTGCCGTTGTGTCCATCATGATCCTTCGTCTTCCTCGCGCCGGGCGGTGCTTCTTCATTGGGAGCCATCTTCGCCCGCTTGTCCGCCCCTGGCCGGTTGCGCCGGCGCTCCGGGCAACAGGCCGGGGCGCCGGCGCCTGCGCACTTCCTTCCGGCTGTTGCCCGGAGCGCCCGAGAATCGGGCAGGTCTATCCCTCACGACATCCGCACCCGCACAGCATTGGCGTGCGCGTCCAGGCCCTCCACTTCTGCCAGGGCCAGGATGTGCGCCGCCTCATCCCGCAGGCGCTCGAGAGTATAGGCGATCACGCTCGACCTCACCTGGAAGTCATCCACGCCCAGGGGCGAGGAGAAGCGCGCCGTGCCCCCTGTCGGCAGCACGTGGCTGGGCCCGGCCATGTAATCGCCCACGGGCTCGGGCGATGCCTCTCCCAGCAGGATCGCCCCGGCCGCCTTCACCTTCCCCAGGAGCGCCAGCGACTCGGCCACCGCCAGCTCCAGGTGCTCCGGCGCCAGCGCGTTCACGATCTCCAGGCCCTCCGCCAGCGAGGTGACCACGACGACGGCCCCCCCGAACTCCAGCGACCGCCGGATCACCGCGGCGCGGGGGGAAGCATCCGTCTGGCGCCGCACGGCCGTGAGCACGGCCTGCGCCAGCGCCTCCGAGGGGGTCACGAGCACGGAGAGGTTGTCGCCGCCGTGCTCGGCCTGCGAGAGGAGGTCGGCGGCGACGTACTCCGGGCGCGCGGTATCGTCCGCCAGGATGGCGATCTCCGAAGGGCCGGGCAGCGACTCGATGCCGACATCGCCGAAGACCTCGCGCTTCGCCAGCACCACCCAGATCGGCCCGGGGCCGACGATCTTGTCCACGCGGGGTACGGTGGCGGTGCCGTAGGCCAGTGCGGCGATGGCCGGCGCGCCCCCCGCCTTGTAGACGCGCGCCACGCCGCAGGCGCGGGCCGCGTAGAGGACGTGCGGGTTCACGGTGCCATCACGGCGGGGCGGGGTGCAGAGCGCCAGAAAGGGCACTCCGGCCACGCGCGCCGGGACCGCCGTCATCAGGAGGGTGCTCGCCAGGGGCGCCTGCGCTCCCGGGATGTAGAGGCCGACGCGCTCAATCGGGCGCACGATCTGCCCGAGGAGCACCCCGCCCTCGGTGTCCACCCAGGAGGGGCGGAGCTGCTTGCGGTGGTAGCGCTCGATGTTGCCGATGGCGGCCGCGACCGCCGCGCGGTAGGCATCCGACACCTCCCGCTCGGCGGCCGCGAACTCCTCGGGGCGGACCGGAATATCGGCGGGATCCTTCACCAACGGCGAGTCGAACCGCCCGACGTACTCCAGCAGCGCCGCGTCGCCCCGCTCGCGCACTGCACGACACATCTCGCGCACGATCCGCTCCGGCTCGGCCAGGTCGGCGGCGGTGCGCGGCTGCAGGAGGCGCAGGAGGTCCTCGCGGGTATACTCCCGGGAACGCAACAACCTCATTGAGTCAGCCCTCGAACTCCCTTCCGTTGACAGGGTCCCGGCGACCGAGGTCGCGGGCAACCAGCACACAAAGTCCGTCTGCGCGGACTACAAGACCGAGTCGGCGCAGGCCGACTTCGTGCCGTCGTTGCCAGCGACCTCGGTCGCCGGGCACGCACACACCACCACAACCTCGGCGTCTCCCGAGGCATCCCGTCGTTGCCCGCGACCTCAGCCGCCGGGCACGCACACCGCACGAACCACCGTCCTGAGACAATGACCGGTACTCCACGGTCACCGGTCGCGGCGGGCCCCCAACCACCCAACCACCCAACCGCCTCACCACCCGAAGTGCGTCTCCACCGGCTGACCTTGCTTCGCGGAGAGATTGGCCGCCAGGGTCACGTCCAGGGTCTTCAGCGCATCGAGGTAGGGCGACTTGATGCGCGAGCGGTCGCCGCTGCGCACCGCCTCGACGAAGACCTGGTCTATGGCCAGCACCTCGCGGGGCTCGGTGTCGAGCGAGGCGGCGTTCGCGGGCTCGAGCTTGGGCGGGCCGCTGCCCTCCACGGTGAGCTTCATCCCTTCCAGGAAGAGCTCGGTGCCGCTGCCGCCGGGGGCGCCGGTGCAGCTCGAGATGAAGTGGCCGATGGCGCCGTTGGCGAACTCCATCTGCACCGCCTGCAGGTCCGGGATGGTGATGCCGGGCACCTTGCCGTGGACGCGGCGGGCATAGGTGGCGTAGACGCGGCGCACCTCGCCGGCCCAGTAGCGGATCAGGTCAATCTGGTGCGTTGCCTGCTCCACGAGCTGGCCGCCGGAAAGCTCCATCTTCTGCCACCACTGGCCCCCCACGAGGCTGCCCCAGCGGCGCCCGTTGACCATGAGGAGATTCTTGTCGGCGACGAACTCGCGCACGTTCTCGGAGAAGGCGGCGTAGCGAACCTGGTAGCCGGCGCAGGAGATGATGCCGGCGCGGGCGATCGCCTCCCAGACTTCCAGGCCCCTCTCCAGCGTGAGCGCCACCGGCTTCTCGACGAAGAGGTGGACTCCGCGCTCGGCGGCGAGAATCTCGGCATCGTAGTGGGCGAAGGGCGGCACGCTCACGTAGAGGGCATCCAGATCCTCCTCACCCAGCAGGCGCCGGTAATCGGTGTAAGCAGTGGCCTGGTACTTGGCGGCGGCGGCCTCGGCCCGGTCGGAGGCCAGGTCGCAGATGGCGGTAATGCGGGCGCCCTCGAGGGCGGCCACGCGCTGCATGTGCCCCTGGGCGTTCCCGCCGGCACCGACGAATCCGATTCTAGCGGTTTCGATCATGGTAGCTCCTCCGTCGCGCGCGGCGTGCGCGGCGTGTCTCTACTGGTTACGCGACGGGTGCGGGCGTTTCCTTCTCTCCACGGCGCAAGGCCTGCGAATGGCTGCCGGCCAGCGTTTTGCCGGCTCCACCGGAGGGTAAACGTCACGCGGGCGACGGCGACCTGCGGCAGGCGGCTTCCCCGCCGGAAGGGGACGCCGCGACGGGCCGGCGGCTCCAGGTCCGTGGGCCGCGGAGGATCGCCGGCAAGGGCATCATGCCATCGAGCACGTACTACCTGAGGAGTCTGGGTCTGCTGCAAGGGCTGCCCGAAGGGGCGGCGCGCGCGATTGACCAGCGCACGTCCGTCCGGACCTTCGAGCGCCGGCAGGTGATCTTCTCCCAGGGCGTGCCGGCGGACACCGTCTACCTCCTGGTGGAGGGAACCGCGGAGCTGTCGCGAGTGGATGGCAGCCGGGAGACGATTCTCCTCGTGCTGACGCCCGGGGAGCTGGTCGGCGAGCTGACGGTGAGCGAGTCGGCCGTCTATCCGGTGCAGGCACGGGCGCTCAACGGCTGCGTGGTGTGCGCCATCGGGCGCCGGGAGCTGGCGGAGTTGGTCCACGCCTATCCGCCACTCGCCTGGCACCTGCTCACCTGGGCGAGCCGCAACATGGCTCAGGCCTATGGCCGCATCCATGATCTGGCCTCCTGCGAGGTGCCCGACAAGCTGCTGGCGCTGATCCGGCACCTCGCGGTCCGGCACGGCGTGCCGACGCCGGAGGGCGTTCTGATCACGCTGCGCTTCACCCAGCAGGAGCTGGCCGCCCTGATCGGGAGCTGCCGGGAGGCGGTGTCGCGTGGGCTGAAGTCGCTGCGTGACCGGGGCCTGATCAGCATGAACTCGCGGCACATCACGCTCCGGGCGCCCGTCTGATGGGCGAGATGGAAGGTGGCCCTTCGGCCGCAGGAGGCACTCGTGATTGGCATTCTGACCGCAAGAGGCGACGCAGACCCGCCCTGCCGCGAGCTGATGGCGGCGGCAGAGAAGCGGGGCGGCGGCCGCTATGTGGACCCGATCCGGCTGCGGCTCGACGTGAGTGACGGCCGCTGCCGGCCGGCATACGATCCCCCCTCGCCCGAGTGCGACGCGCTCATCCTGCGCGGCCTGAACCACGACGGCGACGTGGACCTCCAGTTCGAGATCCTCGAGATGCTGGAGGCGGCGGGCCACATCCTGATCAACCCGGTGCGCGCCCTCTCCCTGGCCGAGAGCAAGCCGCACACCCTCTGCCTGTTGCAGCGGGCCGGGCTCCCGGTCCCCGGAACCATCGTCTGCCAGACACAAGAGGTGGTGCGGGAGGCCGTTCGCCAGCTCGGCGATGCGGTGGTGAAGCCTCCCTATGGCGCCCTTGGCCTGGGGGTCGAGCGACTGGCGCCGAACGATGTCGAGGCACGCGCGGGGGCCTATCTGAAGGAGTGGGGCTCGGTGTGCGTGCAGGAGTATATCCCCTCCGGGGGGCAGGACATACGGGTGTTCGTGGTCGGCGGGGAGGTGCTGGGGGCGGTGCAGCGCGTGGCGCAGAATGGTGAGTGGCGCACCAACGTGCATCAGGGCGGGGTGTGCCGGTCCTACGCGCCGAGCGCCTACGAGCGCGAGTTGGCGCTCCGGGCCACGTCGCTCATCGGGCTGGAGTATACGGGGGTGGATATTCTTCCCGGTCCCGATGGTCCGGTGCTCCTGGAGGTGAACGGCGCCCCGCAGTGGCACGGGCTGGCCTCCGCGACCGGGATCGCCGTGGCGGAGGCGGTGGTGGACCGGGCGCTGGAGCTGGCGCGGCGCCGCCAGAGCGTGCCGGTGTGAATAGAATCACAATGGCTGTTAGCTTCTGCGGGGGGTCGGGTAAGCAATCGGTGTGTGAATGGGAACCCCCGAGTTGGGGACAAGTAGAAGGGAGGCATCGCAATGCCTGAGCGCGATATGACGGTCCGCGAGGCGGGGCGCAAGGGTGGCGAGACCACCGCCCGCACGCACGGACACGAGTTCTACGAGGAGATCGGCCGCAAGGGCGGCAACGCGCGCAAGCGTGAGCTCGGCCATGAGGGCTACGAGGAGCTGGGCCAGAAGGGTGGCTCGCGGGTGCGCGAGTTGATCCAGAAGGGCAAGCTGCAGGAGAGCTGACGCCGCCGCCTGTGGCGGTGAGCACCATATTGGCACCGCTTGTGCAGGCTGCTCGCACGGTTGATGGAAGGGGGCGGCGCGCTTACGATTCGGATCGCGGAGGGTACGAGCGCCGGCAACCGGCTGGGGCCCGGCGCTCTCCCCTTCCCGGCCCGGCCGGAAACTGCCGCCCGTGGGCGGGAGCCGCCGCAGTCGGGTCTGCCGGTCTGCTCGTCGCCATTGCACGCCGGCCCCCGTCCTTAGGAAGGAGAATCGGCGATGAAGAAGACTCCGCACGAGGAGAGGCCTGAGGGCGAGATGACCGTGCGTGAGGCCGGACGCAAGGGCGGGAACATCCGCAAGAAGGCGCTGGGCCACGAGGGCTACCAGGAGCTGGGCCACAGGGGTGGACAGCGCGTCCGCGAGCTGATCGAGCTGGGCAAGCGGATGGAGCGGGAGCAGAAGGGGGCGTAACCCCCCCCGGCTGCCCTGCCCGCGGGTGTCGGCCGGAGACCCGGGCCGACGCCGGTGGCGGCGAGCGCCGACCGCCCTGTTGGCGGGCGTGGCCTGCCCATCTGCGGCATTCGTCAGAGCGCTTCGGTGTCGGTCTGGCGGACCAGGCGGGTTGACGGGTATGGAGGAACGAGCATGCCCAAGCGCGAGGAAGGCAACATGACCGTGCGCGAGGCGGGCCGCAAGGGCGGTGAGACCACTGCCGACCGCTACGGGCACGAGTTTTATGAGGAGATCGGCAAGAAGGGCGGCGAGCGAGGCGGCCCGCGCGTCCGCGAGCTGATCGAAAGAGGCAAGAAGGCCGAGGAGAAGTGATGAGTGAGATCACTCATCACTCGTCATAACCTCTTCGGTTAGGAATGAGAACGAATCGTCGTCGGCCTTGTCCTCGGATCCCCGCCGAGCCGAGGACGAGAACGAGGACGATTCGTCTCGTTTCTGACTGAAGACGCTATCAGTCGTCACACGTCCAACTGCTCCACCTCTTTGGCGTGCTTCTCGATGAAGTCCTTGCGGGGCTCCACCTTATCGCCCATCAGCACAGTGAAGATCTCGTCCGCCTTCACGGCGTCTTCCATCTCCACCTGAAGGATGGTGCGCTGCTCCGGGTCCATCGTGGTGACGCGCAGCTCCTCCGGGTCCATTTCGCCCAGCCCCTTGAAGCGGCTGACGCTGACGTTCCGGCGCTGCAGCGCCTTCAGCTTCTGGTCGCGCTCCTCATCGCTCCAGGCGTACTCGGTGGTGCGGCCGGCCGTCAGCTTGTAGAGGGGGGCCTTGGCGATGTAGACGTGACCCCTCTCCACCAGCGGCGCCATGTAGCGGAAGAGGAACGTCAGCAGCAGCGTGCGGATGTGCGCCCCGTCCACGTCGGCGTCGGTCATCAGGATGATGCGCTGGTAACGGAGCTTCTTGTAGTCGAAGCGGCTGACGCCGTCGCCGTTGGAGTGACCGTTGGCGCCGTTGCCGTTGCCGTTCTCCTCATCCTCGGCGTCGGCGGGCAGGAAGACGCTCTTGGCGATGCCGGTGCCGATGCAGGTGATCAGCGCGCTGATCTCGTTGTTATCGAGGGCGCGGTCCATGCGCGCCTTCTCCACGTTGAGCGGCTTTCCCCTCAGAGGGAGAATCGCCTGGAAGCGAGGATTGCGGCCGCCCTTGGCGGAGCCACCGGCGGACTCGCCCTCAACGATGAACAGCTCGCACTTGGCCGGGTCCTTCTCGCTGCAATCCGCCAGCTTGCCGGGGAGGGCGGAGTTGTCCAGGATGTTCTGGCGCTTGATCGCGTCGGCGGCCTTGCGCGCGGCTTCGCGGGCGCGGAATGCCGTCAGCGACTTGTCAATCACCTTGCGCGCGTCGCCCGGATGCTCCTCCAGGAAGGTCGCCAGTCCCTCGCCGACCACTGAGTTGACCGTTCCTTCCGCTTCCGGGTTGTTCAGCTTGATCTTCGTCTGGCTCTCGAACTGCGGCTGCGGCAGCTTGACGGAGACGACGGCGGTGAGCCCTTCGCGCACGTCGTCGCCGCCCAGATTCGGCTCCTTCTCCTTGAGCAGCCCGGCCTTGCGCGCGTACTGGTTCAGCACGCGCGTGAGCGCCGTCTTGAACCCGGAGAGGTGCGTGCCGCCCTCGGTGGTGTTGATGTTGTTGGCGTAGGTGAGGATGTTCTCCTGGTAGGAACTGTTGTACTGGAGGGCGATCTCCACCTCGATGTCGTCGCGCGTGCGAATGAAATAGACCGGCTTCGACGGGACGACCGGCTCCTTGTTGCGGTTCAGGTGCTCGACGAACTGGACGATGCCGCCCTTGTAGCAGAACTCCTCCGCCCGCCCCGTGCGCTCGTCCTCGAAGGTGATCTTCAGGCCCTTATTCAGAAAGGCCAACTCGCGCAGCCGGTTGGTCAGCAGGTCGGCGTGGAACTCGATCTTCTCGAAGATGATGGGATCGGGCCGAAAGCGGATGGAGGTGCCCTTCTCGCGCGTCTTCCCGAGCTTCTCCAGCGGGGTGACCGAAGGCCCCCGCTCGAAGCGCTGGCGCCAGATGAAGCCGTCGCGCCGGATGGTGGCTTCGGTCCACTCCGAGAGCGCGTTCACGCAGGAGAGGCCGACGCCGTGGAGGCCGCCGGAGACCTTGTAGGCGCCGCCGCCGAACTTGCCGCCGGCGTGCAGCCTGGTCATCACCAACTCCAGGCCGTTCAACCCGGTTTCTTCGTGGGTATCCACCGGGATGCCGTACCCGTCATCGGTCACGGTGACGCTTTTGTCCGGGTGGACGACCACGTTGATCTCGGTGCAGCGTCCCGCCAGCGCCTCATCCACGCTGTTGGCGACCAGTTCCTCGACGAGGTGGTGCAGACCCTTGATGCCGTTATCGCCGATGAACATCGCCGGGCGCCGGCGCACCGGCTCCAGCCCTTCCAGAAGCTGCAACTGACTCGCGTTGTACTCCGTATCGACTCGCCCGATCGGCTCGCTTCTCTCCGCCGTTTCTGCCATGTTGTCGTAACGCCTCCATCAACCTTGCCGCCGCGCGATCAGTCGGCACATGGCGCGCAAGCACTAATCATACCCGTTCGTTTTCGCTTATATTATACCAGAAACCGCCCTTCGGCGCAAGTAAACGAGATCGGGCGCCGACGGTTTAGACTCTCTCGGGTCCGGCAAGACTTCCATGCGGGAGGAACGGATGGCGACACATCGTCGGCGGAATATCGCGTTGGGAGCCGGCGCCGGGCTGATAGCCTGGCAGGCGGCGCGGCGCCTGCGGGCCCCCGAGCCACTACCGGACGGGCCGAGGCAACGCCTTGTGGTTCTCGGGGCAGGCTTTGGCGGCATGGCCCTCCTCGACGCCCTCCACGAGCGGCTGGGCCGGCAGCCGCGCCTGGAAGTTCTGCTCCTCGACCGGAACAACTTCAACCTTTTCACCCCGATGCTCTACCAGGTCACCACCGGGTTGGTGGATCCGGACAACATCACCTACCCCCTGCGCGCCCGCGTGCGCGAGCGGGGCGCCCGCTTCCAGGAGAGCGTGGTTCAGGGCATTGACCTCGACGCCCGCTGCGTCCTCACCGACGACGGCCCCGTCGGCTACGATCTCCTCGTCGTCGCCCTCGGCAGCGTCACCAACTTCTTCGGCATGGACGCGGTCGCCCGCCGCGCCTTCACCCTCAAGACCCTCGGCGACGGCGTGGCGCTCCGCAACCACGTCATTGACCGCTTCGAGCGGGCCGACGTCACCGCCGACCCGGAGCGGCGGCGGGAGCTGCTCACCTTCAACATCATCGGCGCGGGGGCCACCGGAGTGGAGCTGGCTACCTCGCTGGAGAGCCTGTTCGAGCAGATCATGCTGCGCGACTACCCGAACGTGCGCCGGGAGGAGATCCGGATCCGCCTGGTCGAGGCCAAGGACCGCGCCCTGCCGGAGATGAGCCCGGGTGTCGGGCAGCTTGCGACGCGCCGCCTAGCCGAGCGGCGGATCCAGCTCCTGCTCAACGTGCCGGTCGTCGGCATCGAAGGCGGCCGCCTGCGCACGGGCGACGAGCGTCTCCTGGCGCCCGGCACCAACATCTGGACCGCGGGCGTGCGCGCCCATCCGATCGTCGCGGCGCTGCCGGGAGACCGCGGCCCGGGGGCGCGCGTCCGCGTCAATGAGTTTCTCCAGATTCCGGGCCACCCGGAGGTCTACTGCATTGGCGACGCCGCCCTGGTCACCGACCCGGAGACGGGCACCCCGGTGCCGCCGAACGCCCCGGCCGCGATCCAGATGGGGCGCGCGGTGGCGGCGAGCATCGAGCGGAGCCTGCGCGGGCAGCCGCCGCAGCCCTTCCGCTATCGCTTCGAGGGCGAGTTGCTCTCGCTCGGCCGCCACCGCGCCATTGTCCACTACCGGGGCCTCCTCTTCGACGGCTTTCCGGCGTGGGCCCTCTGGCGCGGCTTCTACATCAGCCAGTTGATGGGCTGGGAGAACCGTGTCGGGGTGCTGACGGACTGGGCGTTCGCCTACCTCGCGCGCCGCCGGGAGAGCGCCCGCCTCGCCTTTCTGCCCGAGAGGGTCGAGGCGTCTGCCAGCGAGCAGTTGAGCGTCTCCCGGCGCGGGGCGGAACCCGCGCCCTACGGCGCAACGCGGTAGGGCGCGGGCTCCGCCCCGCGCCGGGCCCGGACCCTCGGACGAAAGTTAGGGCCTGCCGATGACGGGGAGGCCGCCGGCCGTGACCGTGAGCGCCGCCACCTGCGCCAGGTTGAGCGCCGCCGACGGCCACAGGCCGAGGATGAGGACCAGGACCGCGGCCATGCCCACCGCCAGGCGCAGCGAGGGCGCGCCTGAGAGCGTCGGCGGCGCCTCCCCCGGCTTGATGAAGTACATCAACCAGACCACGCGCAGGTAGTAGTACCAGGAGATGAGACTGGCGAGCACCAGCGCGACGGCCAGGCCGATAAGGTTGGCGCGCAGGGCGGCGTTCAGGATGTAGAACTTGCCCAGGAAGCCGGCGGTCGGGGGCAGACCGGAGAGCGACACCATGAAGAGGGCCATGCCGGCCGCCACCCAGGGGTGGCGCACTGCCAGCCCGCGGTAATCCGACAACTCCTGGTTTCCCTCGCCCTCGCGGCCCACCACCAGCACCACCGCGAAGGCGCCGATGTTCATCGCCGTGTAGACGAGGGCGTAGTACAGGACGCTGCCGAGGGCCACGTCGCCGGCCGTGTAGGCGGCCACGCCCGCCAGCATGTAGCCCGCGTGGGCAATGCTGGAATACGCCAGCATCCGCTTGATGTTCGTCTGCGCGATGGCGGCCGTGTTCCCCAGCACCATCGTCAGCAGGGCGAGCAGCCAGAGTGCCGGCTGCCATACCGCGCTCAGCGAGCCGAAGGCGGTGAAGAGCACCCGCGCCAGCGCCCCGAACGCCGCCGCCTTCACCCCGGCCGACATGAACGCCGTCACCGGAAGCGGCGCCCCCTGGTAGACATCCGGCACCCACCCGTGGAACGGCACGGCCGCGACCTTGAATGCGAACCCGACGGTCACCAGCGCCATGCCGATGAGGAGCAGGCTGTTACCGAAGAGCCCCCGGGACATCACGGCAGCGCCGATGGCCTCCAGCGCCGTGGTGCCGGTGGCCCCGTAGATCAGGGCGATGCCATAGATGAGGAACCCGCTGGAGAAGGCGCCCAGCAGGAAGTACTTCATCGCCGCTTCCGCCGACTCAGCGCGCCCCCGAGCGATCCCGGAGAGCACGTAGACAGAGAGCGAAAGGATCTCGTAGCTGATGAAGAGCGTCACCAGCTCCGCCGAGACCGCCATCAGCATCATGCCCAGCACCGCGAAGAGCATCAGCGCGTAGTACTCGCCCGACTGCAGCCCCTCCCGGTCCACGTAGCGTGCCGATACGAGCGCGCCCAGGATGCCGGCCAGGAGGAACACCGCGTCCAGGAAGAGGGAGTAGCCGTCGCGGACGAGCGTCCCCGTGAAGAGCCGCTCGGGACGCCCCGCCACCTCCCCCGCGTAGAGCCACCATACCGCGGCGAGCGATGCCAGCAGCGCGGCCGCCGTCGCCCGGGCAAGGAGCCGGCGCGACCGCTCCGGCAGGAGGATGTCCAGCGCCAACACCGCCACGGCGCCGACGGCGACCACCAACTCGGGGGCCAGGTAAGCCAGTTGTGCCGCGCTGTTGCTCATTGTGCGGACCCCCGTTCGGAGAGATCGAGAAACGGAATGGGTCTGGTATCGAAGTGCGCCCTCCCTGTCTCCGCCGCGGGTATCCGCAGCAGCACCCGCTGCAGTGCCGGCGTCATCGGGGTGAGGAAGGACTTCGGGTAGATGCCGATCCAGAACACCAGGGCGACGAGCGGCACCAGGATGGCGACCTCGCGTGCGTCCAGATCGCGCAGCTTGCGGTTCTCGGGGTTCTCCAGAGGGCCGAAGAAGACGCGCTGGTACATCCAGAGCACGTAGGCGGCGGAGAGGACCATGCCGCCGGCCGCCAGAACCCCCCACACGACCCGGGCCTTGATGGCGCCCAGGAGCACCAGGAACTCGCCCACGAAGCCGTTGGTGAAGGGCAGGGCGATGGAGGAGAGCGCGATCACCAGGAAGAAGGCGCTGAAGAGCGGCATCTGTGCCCAGAGCCCTCCGAAATCGGCGATCTGGCGGGTGTGCCGCCGCTCATAGATCATCCCGACCAGGAGGAAGAGGGCCCCGGTGCTGATCCCGTGGGCGATCATCAGCACGAGCGCGCCCTGGAGTCCCTGCAGGTTGAGGGCGAAGATGCCCAGCATCGCGAACCCGAGGTGGCTGACGCTGGAGTAGGCCACCAGCTTCTTCACGTCCGGCTGCACCAGCGCCACCAACGCCCCGTAGACGATCCCTACGATGGCCAGGGAGGCGAGGAGCGGCGCGAACTGGCGCGACGCCTCCGGGAAGAGGGAGAGGCAGAAGCGCAGGAAGCCGTAGGTGCCCATCTTCAGCAGCACTCCCGCCAGAATGACGCTCCCCGCCGTGGGCGCCTCCACGTGCGCGTCGGGGATCCAGGTGTGCAGCGGCCACATCGGCACCTTGATGG
>JACQGM010000048.1 GCA_016199585.1 Armatimonadota bacterium | reverse complement strand
GCGGTCGTAGCGCACCGTCTCACTGATGCCTTTGCGGTTGGTGAGTACTTCTACATGATCGGTGACGAGCTGCAGGGCGTCCAGGTCGCCGGTGACGATGAGCACCTCCACGTCGGCGGCCGCGGCGCGCCGGGCGATCGTCCCCACCACGTCGTCGGCCTCGACGCCGGGCACTTCGTAGATCGGGAAGCCGAGGGCGGCGCAGATGTCGCGCGCGATGGGCGACTGCGCGCGCAGCTCATCCGGCGTCTTGATGCGCGTCGCCTTGTACTCGGAGTAGGCCTCGTGCCGGAAGGTCGGCCCCGGCGCGTCGAACGCCACGGCGCAGTAATCCGGCTTCTCCTCCTCCAGGAGGCGCAGCAGCATCATGCTCAGCCCGTAGACCGCTCCCGTCGGCCGCCCGTCGGAGGTCGTCAGGTTGGGCAGCGCGAAGAAGGCGCGGTAGAGGAGGCTGTTCCCGTCAATGATCACCAGCTTTCCTGGCATACGAAGCACCACCCTCTAGAAGATTTCGGATTTCAGATTTTGGATTTCAGATTGACCAACCGAAATCTGAAATCCGAAATCCCCAGTTTCCTCACCGGGGAACCGCCTGTTCGTACATGAGCCTTCGCAGCGCCCGGACGAGGCGCTCCTCCTCCGCAGCGCCGACCGGAAGGCGGAGATCGCTCCCCACGCCCGGCTCCCCGCCCGTCAGGGTGTCGAGCAGACTCGTCCGCCGCAGCTCCACCACCGTCGGCCGGCCGCGGATGCCCGCCAGCCGGGCGGCCGTGGCGACGGCGTCCTGGAGATTCCCCAGCTCATCCACCAGCTTCAGCGCGTGCGCCTGGCGGCCGGTGAAGATCCGCCCGTCCGCGAGCTGGCGCAGCCTTGCCGGGTCCACCTGTTTCCGGCCCGCGATGATGGCACCGACGAACTGCTCGTAGACATCGTTGACCAGCCCCTGGAGGAGCTCCCGCTCTTCGGGGGTCATCGGCCGCGTGGACGAGCCGATATCCTTGAACTTTCCGCTCTTGATCGTATTCGAGCGGACGCCGATCTTCTGGAAGAGGCCCTGAAGGTTCTGCATCTCCATGACGACGCCGATGCTCCCGGTGAGCGTCGAGCCGTTGGCCACAATCCGGTCGGCGGCGGCCGCCACGTAGTAGCCGCCCGAGGCGGCCACGTCACCCATCGAGGCGACGACGGGCTTGCCCGCCTTGCGGATCTTCATCAACTCCGCGTAGATCTCCTGGGAGGCCGCCGCCGATCCTCCGGGGCTGTTGATCCGCACCACCACGGCCTTGATGCTGGCGTCGCGCCGGCCGCGGGCCAACTGGGCCACCACGGAGTCGGAGCCGCTCGCCCCGCCGAAGAGGCCGGTGCCCCCTCGCCCCCCGGTGATCATCCCCTCGATGCTGACCAGGCCGACCTTGTCGCCCGTGAGCGCCGGGGCGCGCCCGACACTGGCGGCGATGGCGAGCGCGATGACCGCGAGGACCAGGATGCCCCCGCAGCCCGCCGCCGCCAGGGGCACCCAGGCGGTGCTGCGGCGCGGCCGGCCGGCGAGAGGAGCGCGCCAGTCTCGACGGCCAGCCCGGTCGCCGCCGGCCGCCGCTTCGCCCGGCGCAGGCTCCGCAGGCTGAAACGGGGAAGACCCCTCGGCCGCGGCCGGCGGCGCCTCGGCGGGCGCGGCTTCCACCCCGGAGTCGGCCGCCGCCGCGCGGTCGTCCGGCGCAGCGGCGGGCGGGAGCGACGACTCGGGCGCGTCGGGCGCGCGGGTGTTCTCTGGATCCGACATTGACACCAACCCCTCGCAATGCTATAATGGCACCCGGATGCACGCGCCGCCATCGTGGGCGTTTGCCCGTGCGGGTCCGGCGCGGGCAGCTCTCGGGGCCGTGAGGCGAGCACGGGGAGAGGATCCCGCAGGCGGCGGGGATCCTGCCGGTGCTCAGGGACATCGCGCCGAAGTGGCGGAACAGGTAGACGCGGCAGTCTCAAAAACTGCTGGGGGCAACCTCGTGCCGGTTCGAGTCCGGCCTTCGGCACCATGCGCACGAGCGTTCGCTGCCCATCCTCCGGCGGATTATAGCACGGCGGGGAATGGGAGTCAATGCGGGATCGGTAGCCTCGCGCGGCAAATCGGCATCTTGCGCGTTCGTCGGAGTTGTGGTATAATGCGGTTGTCGGGCATCGGGGCGTAGCTCAGTTTGGTTAGAGCGTACGGTTCGGGACCGTAAGGCCGAAGGTTCAAATCCTTTCGCCCCGACCACTTTACCCGACGCTCAGTGTGTATCGTCCGTACCAAGCCCGCGCGGGCACCGGCCTCATGGCCGCGTGATCGCCGGGCTTGTCGTTTGCGCGGCATCCGCGATGGGATGGGGTGGCGCGACCCGACACCGTGCCATCCCCTCCGCTCTCTCGCTCCCTCGTGCTCGAGGTAGAACGCCGGGTCGCCCATGGCGAAGAACCCGGGCAGGTTCTCCATGCGCACCAGACCGGCGTCGCGCGATTCGAAGCGCCACAGCACCGCATCCGCCCCCGACAGGTCCACCCAGCCGGTGAGGGGATCTCCAACCCGGAACGGCGCCCCGGACGGGGTGAAGAGGCGCGCCGGCTTCTCGAAGGAGATCCGCCCCGCGGCACCCGGAAGCAGACCGGCGCCGGCGGGTCCATCGGCTCCGGCCGCCACTGATACAGATGCGCGGACGCCGCCACGGTTGAGCCGAGACCCCCGACGTGGTAGAATACACCCGGAGGTGAGCATCATGAGTCGAACGCTGGTTCTCGAAGTCCCGGAGGCGGTCTACGAAGCCCTGAAGACGGCGGCGCAGAGCAAGGGCCAGGCGCCGGAGGCGGCGGGCGTGGAGTGGCTGGAGCACATGGCCCGTCTGGCCGCCGAAGACCCCCTGGAGCCGTGGATCGGCGCGTTCGAGAGCGGCATCCCTGGGTGGTCGCTGCGGCACCACGAGTTGCTCGGTGAAGCGCTGATGAGGGAGTGCAATGGCAACGATGAAGAGCCGACGCCGTGAGGTGTTCGCTGACTCGGCGGGATGGGGCAACCTCTTCGACGCTGGCGAGCCCTACCACCAGGAGGCGATCCGCCTCTACCAGGAGATCCGACGGCAGGGCGGCCGGCTGGTCACCACCAACTACGTCATGGCCGAGACGGTCTCGCAGATGATCAGCCCCCTGCGGATGCCGCGCGCTTCCATGGTCGGCTTCATCAGCGGCCTGAAAGCGTCACCCCACGTGGAGATCGTTCACGTGGACCCCGACCTGGACACCGCCGCCTGGCAGTTGCTCACCCAGCGCCCGGACAAGGAGTGGAGCCTGGTGGACTGCGCCAGCTTCGTCGTGATGCAGCAGCGCGGTATCACCGACGCCCTCACCACCGACCGCCACTTCGAGCAGGCGGGGTTCGGGCGGCTGCTGTCGTAACCCGCGTCCGCCGGCCAGGCGCGAGCCGGTCGGGACCGCGCGCTCCCTTGCCACGACTACCGAAGGGCGCACACCGCGACCGGGCGCTTCCCATCCCGCCGCAGGCGTGCTATAATGCCCCTGACACGCAAGAACGCTTCGAGCGGTTGGGCATCCCCAGGGAGACTCCCGGACCCTCCCTGACAGAGGTGCGGAACCCGGCGATGGCAGTCTCCGTATACGAGCGTTGCTCGCACGGGCGGTGGCCGGGGCGGTGTGACGCCGCCGAAGACTCCCGCTACGCCCAACGTTACAGCAACCATGCCCGGACCGTCGGCGATGCCGCTGCTCTCACCCGATCGCCGTTGTCTGGCCCAGAGGATTGCCCGGCATGAGTGACCCTACACAATGGCTGAGGGAGTTCGCTGCCGCTGGCGCCGGTGCTTCCGTGGACGGCCTCGTCGGTGTGCGTGACTACACCAAGGCCGAGCACCCGCCCGAGGTGGTGGCTGTCATGGAGAAGGCGGAACGCTATGGTGCTGACGCCGTCTTCTTCGAAGCGCCACATGATGGCAGGCCGCCTGTGGCCCAGGCGTTCCTCTACCATCACGTGGATCGACCGGCGGATGACCCCGACTTCGCGCAGTTGCACAAGCAGCTATGGAGTTGGGGCGGAGTGCCTCTCGTCTTTCGTGCTACCAGAGGGCTTGTTCAGCTCTTCCGTTGCGCACATAAGACCGATTTTGAGTCGAACGGCCGACTCGTTGTCAGTCCTTTCAAGAAGGTCCAACTCGCCAGCAACATCGCGTCCGATCCCTGGTGGCGTGCGGAGCAGCTCCGCAACGGGACACTATGGGATGACCCGGACGTCTGCAAGGATCTCCTGTCTAGCAGACACGCCGCGCAGAGGACCCTCATCCAAGCCGTCAAGAAGCTGAGAGACGATCTCCACGCGGAACCGTTCCTTCCCCAGTCTCTCCAGCGCAAGCTGCTCATTCTCTCTGTCCTTATCAGGTACCTAGAAGAGCGGCAGGTGTTCGAGGGCGGCTACTTCAGCCGCTTTCGGCCGGGCGCCACAGGGTTCTTCGAGGTACTTGCTGACGGGCCTGCGCTGGTGCTCTTGTTGGACCAGCTTGAGGAGAGGTTCAACGGCCATGTCTTCACGCTCGAAAGGGAAGAGCGCCAAGTGCTGCATAGCAGCCAACAGCTAGGGCGCTTTGCAGACTTCGTCGAAGCAAGGCAGGAGGCCACCGGCCAGCGCACCCTTTGGGAACGCTACTCCTTCGCCGACTTGCCCGTCGAACTCATCAGCCATGTCTACCAGCTCTTCGTCACAGACTCAGCGACCGCAGTCTACACCCCGCATTTCCTGATCCGACTCATGCTCGGAGAGGTGCTTAGCTGGGAGCGCCTAGACCGCCTGGCAGAGGAGGAAGAGGTCATCCTCGATCCCGCCTGTGGCTCCGGTGCGTTTCTTGTTGAGGCGTACAAGCGGCTTGTGCTCCACTGGCGGAGCAGGAATGACTGGCAACGTCCGACCGAAGCTGATCTGAAGAGCCTGCTCACGCGCGTGCATGGCGTAGACCGGGAGGAGGGCGCCGTTGAGCTCGCCGCCTTCAGCCTCTGCCTGGCGCTCTGTGATGCCTTGGAGCCGGAGACGATCCGTGCCAGTGTCAAGCTCTTTCCCGAACTGAAGGGGCGCAGCATTCACTCTGGTTGTTTCTTCGAAGCGTGTGAGCAGGGAAGAGTGAAGGAGAAGATCGGTGTGGTGGTTGGCAACCCGCCGTTCACCTCTTCTCTGGGCACTCCGGCGGCCGAACGAGCGTATGCTCGCTACCAGGAAGAGCACGGCACGTTGCCTGATAAGCAACGTGCTTACCTCTTTCTGCATCAAGCAATGGAAACCGTTGCCCCGGGCGGTGTTCTATGTATGCTGCAGCAGTACGGCTTCCTCTACAACCAGCAGTCGCTTGATTTCCGGCGGAAGTTCATCGAGAGGTGGGATGTCCGTGAGATCCTCGACTTCATCTCCGTCCGCGGTCTCTTTCAGAAGGGTAAGGCGGACACGAAGGTCGTGGCCGTTGTTGCCGAGGCAGTGCGGCCGCCCGCCGAGCGCCCGATCCTGCACGCGACCTTTCGCCGTACCAGCCGCACTGATGCGGAGCAGGGCTTTGATATCGATTACTACGACATGCACTGGCTGCCTCGCCATCTCGTTTTGGGTGATGATAGGGTTTGGCGAACCGATCTGCTGGGCGGCGGTCGCGTATTGGGATTCGTGGACCGCATCGAGAAACTGCGCACTCTCGGCGAGTTCGCCAAACAGCGGAACTGGGATTGTGGGGAGGGCTTCATCTACGGTGATCCTGGCGATGCGCGCCCGGCTGGGCATGTCGTTGGGAAGCAGTGTACCAATGCTTCGGCGTTTGCACACGGGGAAGTCGATCTGTCTACCGCAACAACCGTTCCTGACAAGCCGATTCAGTGGCCTCGACGAGAGGCCATCTACACCGCCCCCCTGCTGATGATCCACAAGCACCTCGATATCAGCCACGCCTACCTCCGTGAAGGATACGTCACGTACCAGCATGAGATCCTTGGCCTTAGTGCTGCATCTGAGAATGACGGTGATCAGCTCTCACGCCTCGCCCAGTGGCTTGTTTCGGCTCGTGATTCGCTCCTTGCATACCTCGCCGCGTCGAGCGTTGCGGGTTTCGTATCAAAAGCGACGGCCATCCTGAGCGATGACATCAGGAAGCTACCGTATCCACCCGACGAGACCCTCGACCTCGCCCCCCACGAGCAGGTGCTCGTTGATGACATCCTACGATACTACTGTGCCCTTGTTCGCCTCGGCGAGGACTCCGATGCGATGAAGGAGCGGGGGGTTGCCGCGCTCAAGGATTTCAACGATGTATTCACCGACAGGATCAATGCCATCTACGGGAAGACCCCTCTGCACGTGTTGGAAGAGCACGTTTGGCAGGGCATGATCTGCCAGCCGTATGTCTTTGGTGGGGGGAAGGTGGATTGGGCAGGAGCGGACGAGTTGGAGGGGAAGCTCGACCTGCTCCTTCACGAGAAGTGCGGTTCCGGCCTCAGCGTCACCAGGATTGCCCGGCTCTACGATGGTGCTTGCATCTATCTCCTGAAGCCAGACCGCCTGCGATATTGGCTGCGCTCTGTGGCTCTGCGCGATGCAGATGAGACCTTGGCCGATCTCTGGGACCAGGGCTTCTGAAGGGGAGACATGATGCTGGCAGATTCCCCAACGACCACGCAAGCAGGTACGCTCGGGCCAGACGTACATCCATTCGGCACGGCTCGGTATGCTCTGATGGAGTTCATCGCGGATCAACTGCCTCGATGGCGCGACAATCCCAAGAGGAAGCCCAGAACCTCTGAAACAGACCTCACCGACCAGCTCTGCGACCATCTCAATAGCGCAGCCTACTACTCGAACGCGTGGAGCCACATACAGTTTCGCACGGAGGTATCCGACGAGACTTACGGTGCTCGGAAGATCGATCTGGCGGCCAAGCCGCGCCCGGCAACGCTGCTTGTTGATGGCAGGTGGTATAGCCCTTTCGATACGTTGCTGCCGGTTGAATGTAAGCGCCTGCCAACGCCGAAGGGCAGTGACCGGGATGAACGCGAATACGTCACCACCCGGCCGCCGGCAACAACCGGCGGCATCCAGCGCTTCAAGTTCGGCTACCACGGAGCGGCCCACGTTGTCGCTGCGATGATCGCTTACGTGCAAGACCAGACTACACTTCACTGGGTGGACAAAGTGAATGGCTGGATTCAGGCTCTCTCGGCACAAGCCGGCTCTGCCTGGAGTGGCGCTGATATGCTTCAGGTGCTGAGCGATGAGTCAGTCGAGGGGCTCTGCACGCTGCATTCGCGCCATACGCGCACATGCGGTCTGCCGGAATGTCAGTTGCGTCACCTATGGATCAGGATGCACTGATCCCTGCTGGCGACAGAGCCCGGCACTGCCCTGGGATGTGCTATAATACCCCCGTGACCCAGGAACGCTTCGAGTGGCTCGACATCCCCAAAGAGACCTCCGGGGCCTCCCTGGCGAAGGCGCTGAAGGGCCAGCCGGCAGCCTCCATCGCCAAGCGCTGCCCGCGCTGTGGCTGGCTGGAGACCGAGGACGCCACCGAGTGCTTCCGCTGCGGCTATCAGTACGGCGAGAGCCACTATGCCGAGGCGCTGCGGCAGATGGGCGTCGCCCTGCCCCCGCGGGAGACCCGCGTGGACCCCGGCTTCCGCCAGGTCCTCGCCCGGCGCGAGGCCGACCCACCCGGCTTCTACGAGCTGCGCCTGCGCGCCGAGGAACTCCTCACCGTGCGCGGCTTCGAGCGCCTCCTCTGCCTCGACCTCGTGGACGTCATCCACTACCCCCACCAGCTCCAGACCGCGCTCACCGCCCTGCAGAAGATGCGCGCCCGGGTGCTCCTCTGCGACGAGGTGGGCCTGGGGAAGACGATCGAGGCCGGGATCATCATGAAGGAGCTGATCGTGCGCGGGCTGGCGCGCAAGATCCTCGTCCTCGTG
Organism: Armatimonadota bacterium; assembly: GCA_016199585.1. Taxonomy (GTDB): domain Bacteria; phylum Armatimonadota; class JAAZEB01; order JAAZEB01; family JAAZEB01; genus JACQGM01. The sequence continues at coordinate 19,703 of JACQGM010000048.1, read as the reverse complement.
CCCGCGTCGCTCACCGGGCAGTGGCAGGAGGAAATGCTCGCCAAGTTCGGCGAGGCCTTCGAGATCCTCACCAGCAAGACGCCCCACTGGGAGCGGCACGACCGCGTCATCGCCTCCCTCGATACCGCCAAGCAGGAGGCGAACGCCCGCGTCATCCATGAGCTGGAATACGACCTGCTCATCATTGACGAAGCGCACAAGCTGAAGGACCGCGCCACGCAGGTCTACAAGTTCGTCAGCCGCGTGGCGAAGAAGTACGTGCTCATGCTCACCGCCACGCCGGTCCACAACAACCTGCGCGAGCTTTACAACATGATCACGATCCTCAAGCCGGGGCTTCTCGGCACCACGCGCTCTTTCAGCCGCCAGTTCGTCGGGGCCGATCCCCGCCAGCCGCGCAACGTGCGCCAGCTTCGCACCCTCCTCTCCGAGGTGATGATCCGCAACCGGCGCGCCTCCGTCGGCATCCAGTTCCCCGGCCGGCGCGCTGCCGTCTACCACCTGGAGCTCACTCCGCCGGAGCGCGAGCTGTACAACGCCGTGGAGCACTACATCCGCGAAGAGTTCACCCGCGAGACGCGCTCGCAGCAGCGCGTGCTCTCCCTGGTGACGCTGCAGAAGGAACTGTGCAGCTCTCCTCAGGCGGTCGCCGAGACGCTGCGCCGGATGTCCGAGCGCGAGCACTACCCGGAGGTGACGCGCCGGCGCCTGCGCGCCTTCCACGAGCTGGCCCGTGAGATCAGCGACCACCGCAAGGCCCGCGCTCTCATCGAGCTGCTGGAGCGCTTCCCCGGCAAGCTCCTCGTCTTCACCGATTTCCTCCCCACGCTGCGCCACCTGCAGGAGCGCCTGCGGGAGGCGGGGCATGCCGTGGAGGTATTCCACGGCAGCCTGACGCGGGAGGAGCGAGAGGCGGCGCTGCTGCGCTTCCGCGGCGCTTCGCGGGTGATGGTGAGCACGCACTCCGGGGGCGAGGGGCACAACCTCCAGTTCTGCCACATGCTCGTCAACTACGATCTCCCCTGGAACCCGATGAAGGTGGAGCAGCGCATCGGCCGCCTGCACCGCCTCGGCCAGGAGAACGACGTCTCCATCTTCAACTTCAGCACCAACGACACCGTCGAGGAGAGCGTGCTCGAGATCCTGGCGCAGAAGATCCGCATGTTCGAGCTCGTGATCGGCGAGACGGACATGATCCTCGGCCTGGCCAACATGCGCAAGTCCTTCGAGGAGCTGATCGCCGAGCTCTGGCTCGGCAGCCGCGACCGCGACGAGGCCCGCCGGCGACTGGAGGGCGCGGGCGACCAGTTCCTCGCCGCCCGCGAGCGGTACGGCCGAGCGCGCGAAGCGGCGGAGCTCCTCTCGGACGTGCAGGAGGGGTGAGGATGCCGGCGGGAGATCGCCATCCGCTCGGCGAAGCTGTGGGTACGATCGAAGGCGGTGCCTCGCCGGGAGGAGCAATGACGAGGAGGGCGGCGGGGGGCAGTGCGCCTTCCAAGCACCCGTAAGGAGTGCGACCATGAACTGGCGCGCTATCACGCAGGGTATTCTTCATTACCGGCGGACCGGGCCGATGCCGGTGGTCCACTTCGGCTTCTGGGGCGACACGCTGCGCAAGTGGGTGGCCGAAGGCCACCTCACCGCCGAGGAGATCTCCGGGGCGGGCGATAGCACGCCGGCGGAGCAGCGCCTCGCCGCCAAGCTCGGTTTCGACTTCAACTACCACACCGTCTTCAACTTCTCCTCCGCCCTGCAACCCGGGTTCCCCACCGGCATCGTGGAGACGCTTCCCGACGGCTCGCGCAAGGTGCGCGATTCCGAGGGCGCCGTCGTCCTGCAGAAGGCGGGCGCCACCGGCATCCCGATGGCCTTCGACCACGCCCTCAAGGACCGCGCCTCGTGGGAGGCGCAGTTCCGCCACCGGCTGCGCTACACGCCGGAGCGCTTCGAGCGCGCCCCCGTGCTCCTGGGCGACCGCTTCGTGCCCTTCAACGAGGGCGGGAGGGAGTTCCTGGTCGAGGGCCGCCGCGAGTTCCACTACGGCCTCTTCTGCGGCAGCCTCCTCGGGCAGATCCGGAGTTGGCTCGGCATGGAGGGAATGTGCTACCTTCAGGCCGACGACCCGGGTCTCTTCCGCGAGATCGTGGATGCCACCGCCGAGGTGTGGTACCGGACGACGAAGGCGGTGCTGGAGACGGGCGCGCAGTTCGACTTCGGCCACTTCTGGGAGGACATCTGCTTCCGCAGCGGGCCGCTGATCACGCCGCGCGTGTTCCAGGAGGTGGTCGGGCCGCACTACCGCCGCATCACCGACCTGCTGCGCGGCTGCGGCATCGACATCGTCTCCCTCGATTGCGACGGCTGCATTGACGCGCTCGTTCCGATCTGGATCGAGAACGGGGTCAACACGATGTTCCCGATTGAGGTGGGGGTCTGGAACGCCAGCATCCGTCCCTGGCGCGCGGCCTACGGGCGCGAGCTGCGCGGCGTGGGCGGCACGGACAAGCGCGTCTTCGCGCGCGACCGCGCCGCCGTGGACGCCGAGATCGAGCGCCTCAAGCCGCTGGTGGACCCGGGCGGCTACATCCCCTGCCCCGACCACCGCATCCCGCCGGACGCTCGATGGGACAGCGTGCGCTACTACTGCGACCGGATGCGGGCGGCGTTCGGGTGAGAGGGTCACGCTCCTGCTCGCCACGATCCCCCTCCGGCGCCGCCCTACCCTATCCGCCGTTGCTGCAGGTGCTCCGCGAGGAGCCGGTTGATGAGCGCCTCCGGAGACGTGCCGCCGGCCCGGGCTTCGACCTCGATCCCGGCGTAGACTTCCGGGTCGAGGCTCACCCGGCCGGCGGGCGCCGCCCCCATCCCGAAAGAGAGGGCCATCGTGGGGCTCTCCAGGTTGGCGGTGTCGTAAACATCCCAGGTGCTGCCGATGCCGGCCGCCATCCTCGCCCGGGGCGTGCCGGCAGGGCTTGCCGCGTCACGTGTCGCCATCGTGTTCCCTCGCCTTCCACAGACCAGGTCGGCCCCCATCTGCTGCCATACTATTATAGCGGCGTTCGCCATGGAAGACAAGGGGATCTCCACCCCTCCCGGATGACAAAGGCGCGGAAGGCGTAGGCTTGGTGCTGAGTCGTTGCGATGCGAGGCCGGCGGAGTGTTGAACCTGCATTGATTGCCAACTCCGTGTATGGCAGGAGTCCGCCGCACCGACGGCCAATACAGTTTCAGTTGAAGGGTGCTCGGGTAGAATGGGACAGAGCGGGCAAGCTACCGGACGTGCCCGCAGCATCGTTTCTGCCGCCAACGAGCCCGCCGTGTGCCGGTATGCCCGGGCACATTCACTACCAGAGGCTCGCCCGCAGCCGCTCGGGGGAGAGGATGAGGATGAGCGATTCGGTATTGGAGATCGAGGTCGTGCGGGAGAACCCGTCGTGCCCGGTGATCCGACTTCAGGGGGAGCTGGATGCCAGCACCGCCCCCGAGTTTAAGAGCGCCCTCCAGTCGCTGCTGACCGATGGCTGCCGGGATCTTCTGATTGACCTGGAGCGCCTCTATCTGCTGGACAGCGCAGCGCTGGGAACGCTGGTCAGCGCGCGCCAGCGCGTTCCGGGGTCGCTGCGGCTGCAAAATCCGAGCCCGGTGGTGCGGCGGGTACTGGAGACGACGGGGGTTTCGCGCCTCCTCGAGATCCGCGAAGCGGAAGGAGACCAGCAGCAGCTCCTCAACTTCCGCATGGCGTTCGAGGATGCCGACGGCGGCATTCCGGTCGTGCGCCTCTGCGGGGAGCTGGACGCCTACAGCGTCTCGCACTTCCGGGGCGGGCTGATCGGCCTGACGCAGGAGGGCCATCGCTTCATCGTCCTGCACCTGGGCGGGCTGGAGTTCGTGGACAGCGTGGGGTTGGGAGGGATGGTGAGCATCTACACTCGCCTGCGGAAGGCGGGGGGCTGCCTGTACGTGGCGGAGTCGAGCGAGCAGATCGCCAAGGTGCTCCGCATCACCGGCCTCGACGCCCTCTTCCCCCTCTACCCAACCTGCGATGAAGCCGTCACCGCCGCAGCCGCTGCCGCCGCTGCGGCATCGCCCTGACGGCACGACCGTGACGGTCCGCGGTGGCAGCGGCAGCGCACCGCGAGTGGGAACCGCGGAAGGCGCGGGCGCCCACCGGCGATGCCTCGTGCCCACCGCAGGCCCACCGGACGGGCCCGGGGCCTGACCCGTCACCACGCCAAGGGCAGCGCCGGGAACGCGGGCGACCAAGCGCCCGCCGCTGCGGATGGAAACCGACCGTGGACACGCCCAAGCGCATTCTCGTCGTAGATGACAGCCCCACCATCGTTGACATAGTTCGGAGCATCCTGGAGGCCGCCGGCTGCGAGGTGCTCACCTCCCTGGATGGCCTCGCCGGGGTGAATATCGCCCTGCGCGAGGTGCCCGATCTCGTGATCTCCGACGTGGAGATGCCCGAGATGACCGGATTGCAGCTCTGCCGCCTCCTGAAGTCCGACTCGCGCACCAGCGGCATGCCGATCCTCATCCTCAGCGCCCACGGGGCACGACACGAGCAGTTCTGGGGCCGCGAGACCGGCGCGGATGACTACCTCCCCAAGCCGTTCACCCCTGAGAGCCTGCTGGCGCGGGTGCGCCCCTTGCTGGCGCGCCTCCCGCCGGCGCGGGTCGCCGCGCCACCCTCGGACGTGCCCGCGGCGACGCGGGTGGAGGCGCTGCAGAAGGTGACCGCGGCGCTCGAACGCCGCCTCTTCGAGCTGACGGTGGTGCACGGCATCAGCGCCATCGCCGCCACGGCCAGCGGCGAGCGCGATACCGCACGGGAAGTGCTCGACCGCATGTCGCGGTTGGTGGACTTCCGGGCGGGGGGCCTCGCCTTCCCGCCGGAAGGGAACTCCTTCCTCCTCATCCGCTCGGGCGTGCATCCCCGGGCGCTCCAGGCTCTTCACGCCGGCCTCATCGGGGCACTGCCCGCGCGTGAGGGGGCGCCGAAGATGCCGGTTCTTCTGTCGGGCGCCGAGTTCGTCTCCATGCGCGCGTCCGCCGAGGACCCCGCCGTCGCCCTTCTGCCGCTGCGCGCCGCCGGCGATCCGGTGGCGGTGCTGGGCATCGCCCGCGAGGCCGACCGACCCTTCACCGAGCCGGAGGAGGGCTTGCTGGAGCTGCTCGCCGAACAGGCCGGGCTGGTATTGGAGAACGCACGCCTGGAGGAAGCCCGCCGCGCGCACGCGCTGGCGCTCGCGCACCAAAATGAGGAACTCCGGCGTCTGAACGCCACGATCACCGACATGATCGGCACCGTTACCCACGACCTGAAGACGCCGCTCAACTCCGTGCTCGGCTACCTGGAGCTGGTTCTCGATGAGGAGACGCTCAAGCCCGAAGCGCGGGAGTTCCTCGCAGTCGTGCAGCGGAACGCCGAGCGGATGCTGCGCATGGTGAACGACCTGCTCGACATCAGCCGCCTGGAGTCCGGCAGAGTCCGGCTTGAGGCACGCCCCACCTCCCTGGGCCACCTCGTTGATGCGGTGGCGGAAACGCTGCGACCCGCACTGGCGGCGAAGCAGCAGAGCTACCGTCAGCAAGTGGCCCCCGACCTGCCGGCGGTGGTCGCGGATGCGGAGCGCCTCCACCAGGCCCTGGCGAATCTCCTGAGCAATGCGATCAAGTACACGCCCTCGGGGGGGCGCATCCGCGTTGTGGCGGGCGTCGAGGGGGACCGCGTGCGCGTGGCGGTCGAGGACACCGGGATCGGGTTGAGCGAGGAGGACTGCCGCCAGGTGTTCCGCAAGTTCTTCCGGGCGCACCGCCCGGAGCTGGACGGCGTGCCCGGCACCGGCCTCGGGCTGACGATCGTGAAGATGGTCATCGAGCTGCACGGCGGCGAGGTGTTCGTGCGGAGCCGGCTGAACGAGGGGAGCACCTTCGGGTTCTACCTGCCGCCGGGGACCGCCAGCCCGAGCGCGAAGCCCGGCGAGTGAGCCTCACTTTCGCGCGCCACGCACGACCCGTCGGCCGGCCCCTCCCGGTGGCGGCGGGTCCGCCGGGCCCGGAGGAGCCGGGCGCACGCCTTGCAGGCGGAGAACGATGAGAGCGGCGCCCTCCCGGACCCACTCGCTCAGCATGAACACGCAGTCGCGCCGCAGCGCCGGCGGAGCGGTGCTGCCGGCCGGCAGGCAAAGCACCCGCAGACCGGCCGCCTCGAAGAGATCGGCGGCACGGCGGGTGGCGGTCGGACGGCAGACGAGGAACACTCTCGACCACCCGCGCGCCCGCGCCAGACGGCACACGGCCCGCACCTCGTCGCGGGTGCTCGCTGCGGGCGGCGTCTCTTCTACCGGATAGTCCCCGGCCAACAGCCGCAGTTGGCGTCGCGCCGTGCCAATCTGCGATCCCCACGGCCCGGGCCGGTGCACGAGAACCATCCGCCGGGCGTGCCCGGCTCGCAGCGGCTGGCAGGCGTGCAGGGCGCGGAAGCGCACCTCGGCGGGGAAGCTCGCGTCCGGGGGGACGTCGGAGAGGAGCACGACCACCGCGTCGGCGGGACCGGGATCATCCTGGCGCACGAGGGCGTGGGTGATCGCAGGGGCCACGGGCGCATAGACCGCCACCATCAGGAGGAGCGCCTCCACCGCGCCGAGCGCCCAGAGGAGCACGCGCGCCCGCGTTGGCGCCAGGAGCGCCCCGGCGGCGCCGGCCGCGGGCAGGATGAGCGGGGAGCACTCCAACGCGCGCGGCAGCAGCCCGGTGATCTGCGCCCCCGACGCCAGGAGCACGCCGAGAGTGAAACCGCCGGCCCTGCGCTTCAGATCCAACCGCGCCTCCGGTAAACGTGCCACCCGATCGACTCCCATAGCCACCTGCGGTAGGCGGCCAGCCGCCCGAACGGGCTTTGCAGCGCCCGCACTTCGTAGGCGCGATCATCCGACGGCGCGCACTGCACCGAAAGGCCCACCTTCTCGAAGAGCGCCCCGCCGCGGCGAGTGTGCGTCGCGCCGGTGACCAGGATCACCCGTCGCCATCCCTCACGGCGGGCCAGCTTCGCCGCCACTACCGCCTCGTCGTGAGTGTTGCGAACACGCTCCGTCTCGTGGAGAGGATGGCGCAGCCCGATGCGCTGCATTTGCGCGCGCACCGCGGGCACATAGGAGGGCAACGGCTCGGGGAGACGCGTTACGACCAGGCAGGGAGCCATGCCGGCGGCGAGCAGCTCGTAGGCGCGCAGCAGCCGTTCCTGCGATTCACGGCTCGGGGCCCCGTTTGGCTCGATCCAGGAGCCGAGGACGACCACGGCGTCGGCCGGCAGCAGGGGATCCTCGCGGACGAGCGCACGCACCCCGGGCTGGACCAACGGCGTGGCGGTGATCAGCACCAGCGCCAGCGCGAGGATCCCGGCGAACGCCCACACAAGCCGCCGGGCGGCAGGGCCGATCAGGAGCGCGCCCGCAGCCCCCGCCGGGAGCAAGAAGCACTCCCAGTGGTGCCGCAGCGGAGGGATCGCAACGATCCCGAGCTGCCCGAGCGCCAGCCAGATCAGCACGCCCAGCACGAAGCCGGAAGCGCGAGCGCGCAAGCGCGGCCGGCGCCACCACGCGGATGCCGAGACTGGCGGTGAGGGATTCATGGCTGCAAGCGACGTGTGGGAAGCGACCTCACACCGCGGCCGCCACCAACGACCCCATTATACGCGGCGGGCGCGTCCGGGTCAACATCCCGGCTCACACGGCTGGGATTCCGACACGAGGAACGGCGGGGCTGTTCTCACGCTTGCCGTGTCTGCTGTGTGGCAAACGCGTCTAGAAATCAACTTGCGCCCTGGACTACGAAGAAGACTCACAAGGTACTTGGCGAACGGCTGGACTGGCGCTGGTACCAGCGCGATGTCCGGACGGTAGCGGCGGCAGTGGCTGCCGGGGAAGAGGTGGACGCCGTTCATCCTCTCGATGCTGGCGCCTTGCCGGGGCAGCCGCGCACGGTGGATCCCGACGTGGTGGGCAACTTCGCGGCACACTGGACGGCGGAAGAGGCGGAGCATTTCTTCAATGAGGTGATTGCGGCATTGGCGTGCGCCGGCGCCTACGGGACCCCCACCGGTAGCCCAACGGCCCCCGCCGCACCCCCGCAGGTGGTGGTGTTCACCTGCGGGCCCTCCCCCCCACAGGTGGCCGCATCGGCCAAGCTCCTGTGCAGGGGCAATTCACCCCCCGCGACCGGCCGCCTTGCCGTGTGAGAGGATACAAGGGAGGGAGCGCCGTGCTGTCGAACCTTTGATGAAGCGCCGGGGGGTCCGTCCCATGGCGAATGTGACCCAGGCAATCGTGCGCATTCACGCCATCGCTGGGAAGCGTCCGAGACCGGAGCTGACGGGAGAGCAATGAGGCCCTCGGAGTCTGTACAGGTGGAGTTCGCGGCACTGCCGGAATACGTGGCGGTGGCGCGCCGGGTTGCGGAGGTGGTGGGGGCGCGCGGCGGTCTGGGCGCCACGGCCCTGGAGGACCTGCAGATCGCCATCTCCGAGGTGTGCAACCGGCTGGTGACCGCCGCGCACGCTAGCCCTGGCGCCACCGCCGCGCTTCGTCTGCGCTTCTGGCTAGAGGCCGACCGCGTGGTGGTGGAGATCGGCGGCAGCGGCGAAGTGGTCACCCATGCCCTGGCGGACCTGCCGGGCGACCCGTTCGCTGCCTTCCTTCTCAAGCGCCTGGTGGACGGGGTGGCGCCCGTCGCCCCGGGCGCGGGCCCGGCTCTGCGTATCGAGAAGCTGCGGCCACGGCGAGAGTAGTCGGCGCGGACTACCACAACAACACCTACATGAGCGGCAGCAGCAGCTACTGGCGCCGCGTCGGCAACCCCCACTTCGATGGCTTCAACGCCGTCTTCGGCGACGGGCACGCCAAGTGGGTGAAGTGGAAGAGCGGCACGCCGCGGATATATACCATCCAGGCGGACTGACGCCAGCCTGCGTCGGGGTGCGCCGCGTTCGGTGGTGTACCCCGGCTCTGCTCCGATAAGACAAGTGTCCTCGCCTCGGGGGCAAGCCGGGAGCGCCCGAGCCGAGCAGTCGGTCACCTCCCGGCCGGGGCCCCGCCCGCGCGGGTGCGTTGGTGGCCCGAAGCCGCTCATCGTGCCGCGCCATTCGTCCGCTGCCCGGGCAAGTGAGTGAGGAGATGCCGTTGCCAAGACCGAACGTGATTCTCATCAACTGCGATGACCTCGGCTATGGAGACCTCGGGTGCTACGGCTCGCAGATCCATCGCACCCCCTCGCTCGACTGGATGGCCGCCGAGGGAATGCGCTTCACCGACTTCTACATGGCGGCGGCGTGCTGCTCGCCCTCGCGTGCGGCGATGATGACCGGTTGCCGTCCCCAGCGCATCGGTCTGGAAGCGGGCTACCATTTGGGGGTCCTCCGGCCCGGCGAGCCGATCGGCCTCAGCCCCGATGAGATCACCGTTGCGGATCTGTTGAAGCAGCAAGGCTACGCGACGAAGATCATCGGCAAGTGGCACTGCGGCGACCAGCCGCCCTTCCTGCCCACCCGGCACGGCTTCGATAGCTACTACGGCCTCCCCTACAGCAACGACATGCGCACGACGCGCGGCCTCCCCAACGAACCCCCCCTGCCGCTCCTACGCGACGAGGAGGTGATCGAGGCGCAGCCCAACCAGGCATCCCTCACTGAACGCTATACCGAAGAGGCGGTGCGCTTCCTCCGTGAGCACCGGGACGGGCCGTTCTTCCTCTACCTCGCCCACATGTACGTCCACGGGCCGATCCACGTGCCGGAGCGCTTCCTGAAGCAGTCGCGCGACGGCAACTATGGCGCCGCCGTGGAGCACATTGACTTCGTCGCCGCCGTCCTCTTTTACGAACTGAAGCGGCTGGGCCTCGACGAGGGCACCCTGGTGGTCTTCACGTCGGACAACGGCGCCAACCGGAAGCGCGCCGATTTCGGCAGCAACCTGCCGCTGCTCGGTTACAAGGGATCGTCGTGGGAAGGCGGCCACCGCGTGCCGTGCATCCTGCGCTGGCCGGGGAAGATCCCCGCGGGCACGGTTTGCTCGGAACTGACGACGGCGATGGACTTCCTGCCCACCTTCACCCTTCTCGCCGGCGGCGAGCCGCCGACCGACCGGATCATTGACGGCAAGGACATCCGCCCGCTGATGGCCGGCGAGCCCGGCGCGAAGTCCCCGCACGACGCCCACTTCTACTACCACGCCAACACGCTGCGCGCGATCCGCATGGGCGACTGGAAGCTGCACCTCACCACGCCCAAGGTGCCCAACGGCCCCGGCGGCGAGGAGAGGGATCTCCACCCGGACATGCTGTTCAACCTGCGTGAGGACATCGGCGAAACCACCGACGTGGCGCATAAGTACCCCGAGGTGGTGGCCCGCCTGAAGGCGCGCGCCGACATCTGCCGCCAGGACCTGGGGGATGAGGCGACCGGCACCCCGGGCGAGAACCGGCGTCCGGTGGGCTGGGTGGATGACCCGAAGCCACTCACTGTCTATGATCCCGACCAGCCGTACATGGACGCCCCGTACCTGGAGGCCCTCTACGACTGACATTCCGCCCACCGCGGCACAGTGAAGAACTGGACGACGGGTGCGGTCCCCAAGTTCCCGGGCTACCCGTGCGATGTCAAGGCTGTGCGTGGTGCCAAGGGCATGGAGGAACGGCACAGACCCTCCCGGGGCGCGTCACACACTGCGAGCAGAAGCAGAACAGGCGCTTGACAAACGCGGCGTGATCGGCTACAATACCGCTGCTTCGCCAGGGAGGGCCCGGTCGCCCTCCGGGCCCCGGTGCGCGGGTCAGACGCCCGGGAGCAGCGTATCTGAGACAGCCACGGAACCGGAACACCTTTCGGATGGGACACACAGGTCCCAAAGCGCCCTCTGGGTCCTACCGTCAGCGATCCCCGAGAGCCTTGGCCAGCCCCGTAGGCCCCTGCGTGTTCCGGTGAGGAAGGAAGTGAGGTCTTGACCGGAACCGATCATCGGGTCGCCCGTGCCTGCGTGTTCACTCTCACGTTGAGCCTGATTGCCAGTGCGATCACCCCCGGTATCCCCAGAGCCGATCCCGGTCCCCCCGACGCCGGCAGGGAAGGCGCAGCCGCCCGGCCCGCCGAAGCCCGGGTGGATGGCGAGACCGCGACGCTGGTGCTGAAGCCGGCCGACGAGCCGGAAGCCGACGAGATCACCGGCGCCCTGATCATGCGCCTCGTATCCGAGGCGAAGGCGGGGGACGCCGTGGGCCTCGAGTCCGAGGAAAACGACGAAGCGCCGCCGGAGCTGGCGGCCCGGCTGAAGAGCCACGCCGTGCAGCAGGCGCTGAAGCTGCGAGGCAGCCGCTACCGCTACGGAGGCACGTCTCGCGGTGGCTTCGATTGCTCTGGCTTCACTCGATATGTCTATGCCCGTCTCGGGGTCTCGCTGCCCCACTCCTCCAGTGCCCAGTTCCGTTGCGGCACCGCCGTTCCGCGCGCGCAGTTGAAGCCGGGAGACCTCGTCTTCTTCGGGCGCGGCCGGCGCTACGTGGGGCACGTCGGGATCTACGTCGGCGAGAACCGCTTCGTACACGCCTCGAACCCCAGCCGCGGGGTGGTGGTCGATTCGCTCGGCGGCGCCTACTACGCGCGCACCTACCGGGGCGCGCGGCGCATCCGCGTGAAGAAGTGAGCGGTTGCGGAAGCCCCGCGCTTGTGGTAGAATGACGGCATGCAGGCCCTCTCTGCCATAGTTCTCGTCTGCCTGGGCTACCTGGCCGGCTCGATCCCGTTCGGGTATCTGCTCGTCAAGGCCATCCGCGGGCTCGATGTCCGTGACTACGGGAGCCACAACATCGGCATGACCAACGTGGCTCGCGTGGCGGGTTGGCAGGTGGCAGGCACCTGTCTGCTGCTCGACATGGCCAAGGGCGTCCTCCCGGTGTGGGTCGCCGCGCGGGCGGGATCCGGCGCCTGGGTGGTGGTCGGTGCCGCGGGCGCGGCGTGCGCGGGGCACGCCTACTCCCTCTTCTTTCTGCTGAAGGAGCGCCGCTTCTCGCGCGGCAAGGCGGTCGCCACCGGCCTGGGGGTGATGCTCGGCTTCACCCTCATCGGGGCGCTGCCGCCCTGGATCCCCCTCGCCGCGCTCGTCGTCTGGGAGGGGATGCGCCGCGCGTGCCGCTACGCCTCGCCCGCCTCGCTCGCGGCCGCCGCCACGGTGGCCGCCCTGGTCTGGGTGCCGCCCATCGAGGCGCCCTATCGCTACTTCGCAGGCCTTCTCTTCCTCTTCATCGTCTGGAAGCACAAGGAGAACATCGGACGGCTGCTGGACGGCACCGAGGTGAAGATCGGGGAGAAGGTGCCGCTGGCCGGCATTGATGCGGATGAAGTGGCCTGCGCGTTCATCATCCACCCCTTCTCGCCGGAGGGGCTGTGGCAGTCGCGGCGGTTCCGCTGGCTGGCGGGCTGGATGCCCCCGAGGACGATCCGCGTCCTGAACCGCTTCATCCGCCCGATGAAGAACGACGTGATCACCGGCATCACCACCCGCGACGGGCGCCGCGCGCGTGTCTACCTCATCGGTGTGCCGCTGATGCCGGACCAGATCAAGAGCGAAGAGGCGTTGGCGGTGAAGCGGGCGGTGCAGGGGGCGCGCCTCGCTCGCCAGTTGGGCGCCTCCGTGGTGGGCCTGGGCGCCTTCATGTCGGTGGTCGGGGAGAAGGGCGCCGCCGTCCAGCGACAGTCGCCGATTCCGGTCACGAACGGCGGGTCGCTGACGGCGGGCAGCGTGCGCCTGGGTCTGGCGGCGCTCGCCGACCGGATCGGGGATCAACTGCGCCAGGCGACGGTGGCCGTCGTCGGCGCCAACGGGGTGGTCGGCTTCAAGATTTGCCGCGACCTGGCGCCGGTGATGCAGCGGCTGCTGATGATCGGCACCAACGCGGAGCGCCTCGCCGGCGGCGCGCGCCTGCTGCGGAAGAGCAACCCTCTCCTTGAGATCGAAACCGCGGTCGGGTGCGACCGACTGGCGGGGGCGGACATCGTCTTCGCGGCCACTTCCGACCCCAACCCGGTCATCTTCTCGCGCCACCTGAAGAAGGGCGCGCTCGTCTTCGATCTCGGGCGGCCGGCGGACGTGGATGTGTCGGTGCTGACCGAGCGCCCCGATGTGCGGGTGATCCCCGGCGGCACGATCCGCCTGCCGGGCGAGGACGTCCGCCAGCGCCTCGACCTGGGCTTCGGGCCGGGCAACGTGCCGGCGTGCCTTGCCGAGACGATCATCATCGCCCTGGAGCGCGCCTACGACCGCGTGACCCTCGGTGACGGGACCAGCGCCGAGAACGTGGAGTACTTCGTGGGCAAGGCCGAGGAACTCGGGTTCGCCGTGGTGGCCGAGCCCTACGGCAGTCCGGTGTCGATCCAGTCCCCCGGCGAGCGGGCGCGATCCGGGCGTGCCGGCCGGTAACGCCGGGTGGGTTGGCAGGTGACACCGTGTCCGAGCGACCAACACCGGAATCCAACCCGCCGTCGCGAGCGGAGGAGGCGAGCAGCCTGGCGCCACAGCGACGGGCGCTGCAGCGGTTGCTGCAGCGCCGTCTGGCGCGCGGCGAGGACGAAGCCGAGATCCGCAGGCTGATGGGCGCGGTGGAGGCGGCGGGCAGCATCGGGGAGCTGGTGGCGCTCGCGCCCCTGGTCAACGGGATGCCGCCGCCGGAGCCGGACAGCCCCGGCCATGACCGACGCATCCATCACCGTGTCCCCTGTTGGCTGGCGCTGCGAGTTCTGGATGATGGCAGCTACGGGTTCCACTTCATCCGCGATATCGGCATCGGGGGCTTCGCGGCGCACATCCAGACTCCACTGCCCCTCTTCACCACCCTTCACTGCCAGGTGCCGCTCTATCACCTCGGCAAAGTTCACGTGTTCACCGCCCGAGTCGTCTGGTGCCAGCCGGACCCCCCGTCGCTCGTCGGCTTCGAGTTCGTGGAGATTGACGATGAGGCGGCGGACTGGATCCTTTCCCTGATGCGAGCCGAGGCGCCGGGCCCCGGCCCCGGGTGAGGCCGCCCCCCAATCGCCGCCTCGCCGACACATTTGCTTGCGGTTGCATTCTCCGCCGCGCTGTGCTATCATAGCGTCGGACCCTGGTGGTCCATGAGCCCGACCGTGTGCGTGGTTGGTCCGTTTAGTTATTACCCAGCACAAGAGGAGAAAAGGGGTCCGGGTCCAGCAGCAGAGTGGTAGTCCCGATGGTGGTCGGGAAATCGCGATGTGAGCGGCAGGGCCCCGCCCGTGCGAGACGCGGGTAGCCAACTAACGGGCCCAACGGCACGGTGGGGCTTTCTCTCAGGGGGGCCGGAGGCGAAGCGGAGATGGGAGCAGCCCGGCGGAACGCAGGTTCGCCCGATGTCATCGAACTGACCGTTCCCTCCGATGCTCGCTTCCTGGAGTTGGTCCATTCCTGTACCGAGCAGATCTGCCGGCAGGCGCAGCACTTCTCGCCGGATGAAGTCTACAAGATCGCCTGGGGCGTACACGAGGCCTGCGTCAACGTGATCGAGCACGCCCACCGCTTCGAGGCATCCAAGCCCCTACGCATTCAGGCGCTCCTCTACCCCGACCACCTCGAGTTCCGCGTCTACGACGTGGGGCCCGGCTTCGACATGGAGGATGTGCCGGAGCCCGACCCGGAGCAGATCTTCGAGCGCGGCCGCGGCCTCTTCGGCATGCGCCAGTGCATGGACGTGGTGGAGTACCGCCGGGCGACGGCCAGCAACTGCCTGCGCCTGGTGCGCCGCATCGAGTGCATTGAGAGCGGCGTGCTGAACCCGCCTTCCGCCGCCGCCGGGCGCGATTGACCCTGACTGAGTGCTACACGCGGTCCGCCAGCCGCGCCGCGCACTCCCCGCGCGGCAGCGCCCCCGCGCCCCCGAAGGCGCTCACGGCGGTCTCGAGGCTCATTCCCGTCTCGCGCGCCAGCCCCTCGGGGTCAATCGGGGCGTCCGGCTCGAAGCGCAGGTGCTCCTCCCGGCCCGGCCACACCCCCGTGATCGCCAGCCACTGCGCCGCCGCGAACGCCGGGTGCGACAGGGGCACGTCCTCGTACCAGTAGAGGGGCACGCCGCACTGCAGCAGCGTCCGCTGGAAGCGGCGCAGCAGCGGCTCATCCCGCGCCACCTCTCGCGGCAGCGCTCCCGTCGAAAGGCAGAACGCCGCCAGGGCGCCGGCGGCCTCGCCGATGTTCCACTCCACCGGGTGGAGCCGGTAGGCGCCGTTGGTGATGTGGGTGGTGCCGATGTTCTTCGCGGCGGGCAGCAGGTTCCGCACCCGGAGGGGCACCAGGGCACCCAGGGGGATCTGGAACGGGCGCGTGCCGAGCATCACCTGCGGCTGGTTGGCGGCGCAGGCGTGGATGTCAACGCCGTAGAGCCCGATGCCGACGGAGTCGGGGAAGAACGCCGCGCGGGCGCCCGGCTGGGAGTCGGCCGCGATCTCCGGCTCCCGAATCGTCTTCAGGGCGCGGATGCGCCGCGACTCGCGGATGTAGGGGTAGTGCGAGAGGCCATCGGGCGTGCCCATCACATCGCGGCGGAGGCGCAACTCGGGGTACCCGAAGCCGCCGTCGTCGCGCGGCGCCTCGGTCTGCAGCCAGTAGAGGAGCCCCAGGCTGAGGAGGCGCGCCTGACGGAACAGCTCCGCCCGCCGCTCCGGGCCGGCGGTGATTGGACTGCCCCCGGCGTAGTCGTTCCCCGGCCAGTTGATCATCGCGATGTCGTTGGGGAAGGCCGGGTCGTCGAAGTTCCTTCGGTCAATGAGCCGGCGGTAGCTCCAGAACGGCCCGTACGTTCCAGGCGCCTTCTCGAACATGCGGTAGGCGACCGAGCCGACGGGGGGTGCGTACTCCACGGCGAAGGTGTAGGGCTGCGTTTCGCGGAAGTGCTCGTAGCCCTCGGGCTCGGGGATGGTGTGCTCCTCGCCGGGGCGGAGCTCGACCGCGAAGGAGAAGGTGAAGCTCTGCGCCCACTCTTCGTTGGCATCGTCGGGCGCGTGCGGCTCGCCGGTCTCCGCCCGCGATTCGGACCCCGTCACCCACTCGGCGCCCGCGAGGGGGAGCAGGTCGCCCAACTCGGTGGCGTCCAGGAAGCAGCCCGCGCGGATCCGGGTGGTCTCTCCATCCAAAGCGCGAACGGTTATGGCCTCGACACGGTCGCCCGCCGTCTCGGCGGCCACGGGCGCCGTCCGGCGGAGGATATGGATCCGTCCGGCGTCCACCCCGGGCTGCAGCATCGTTTCGAGCACGGCGAGGCCGGCGCGGGGCTCGAAGCAGAGGCGGCTCACCCAGCCGTTCCCGGGGTTCAGGAGCGGGTTGGCGGCCGCCCCGGGGGTGAGGCCGTAGCGGGAGCGGTAGTGCGCGCGAATGCCCTCGCGCAGCTCGTAGTAGCTCGCCGTGCCGCCGAAGGTCTCGATGAAACGGTGCTCATCGAGCGCGGAGACGCCCTGCGCCGTGAGCTGCCCGCCGATCCACTCGGTCTCCTCGGTCATCACCACGCGGCACCCGAGGCGGGCGGCGCGCAGCGCCGCCGCGCACCCCCCGGTGCCGCCGCCGATCACGGCGACGTCGGTCTCGATCTCTCGCGTGCTCTGCGGCATGTTCTCCTCTCCCGCCCCGGCAGATCCCTTTGCGCCAAGCCTACTCCCACAGGGAAGATTCGGCACGCATCCGCCGATGCCTGCTGAGGAAGGAGGGGGCGCAGCCCGCGGCGAAAGGACCGCCGTCGCCACGTGCCTCGTCGCCGGGGTGGCGCGGAACAAGCTGACTCGCCTCTACCCGGCCATCCGCGAGATCGGCAGGGAGACGCGCAACCCGAAGCTGCGGGCGATCGTGCGGGCCTGGCGCCCGGCGGCCTCGCCGTTGGGCGCGAGGCGGCCGGGGTACGGGATGCGGTAGCGCCCTCCCAGTCCGGCTGCGGACGCCCGCGCGGGAAGCCGGTGAGACGGCGCGGCGTAGTACGGATCGTGCGGTGCCGCCCCCGCGGCGGAAAGGAGATCATCCCGCGCGCGGGGAATGGTGCGGCAGGAAGGTGAGGCTGATGAGTCGAAGCTTGGCGCTCCAGGTCGAAGACGAGGCGTACCAGGCGCTCGAGGAGCAGGCCCGCGAGCGAGGGGTTGCGGTGGCGGCCATCGGTGAAGAGTGGCTCGCGGCGGCCTCCCGGCGGGCGCAGGCGGCGGCGGCCGGGCAGTGCTCCTTCTGCGGCAAGGGGCGTGACCAGGTTCGCCAGATGGTCACGGGCCGAGACGCGCGCATCTGCGCCGAGTGCATCGCCGAGTGCCAGCGGCTGCTGCAGCGTTCGCAAGACCGGGGCTGATTGGCGCATCCGGTAAGCACGTTTCCGGCGCGGGGCCGAGCCCGCGCCCCACGGGCGGATCCGACGTAGGGCGCGGGCTCCGCCCCGCGCCGGCCACCCCTCCAGTAAGCCGGGACCGGCGACGATAATGATCCTTGGAGAACTGCCGCCAGCCACGCGTGCCGGGGTCCGGAAGGGCCGTGCGCACGCCCGGAGGAGGGTCCGAGGATGCCGCTGCTGAGGTGCCTGCTGCTGTCTCTGTTGGTCGGCGCGCCCGCTCTCGGGCAGGGGGCCCGCGCGCGGCCGATTCTGCCGAGCCTGCCGCCGGTCACCCCGGGAACGGCCTCGGAGAAGACTCCGCCAATCGCCACCTTCCAGGCCGGGAGCCGCACCTTCCGCGCCAGTGGCGTGGGCGAGGCGCGCGACAGCCAGTGGACGCCGCTGGCGCTCTGCCTGGTGCCCCCGTTCCAGCGAGTGATCCCGCGTCCCCGGGGCGCTCACATCGTGGCGGCGTCGGGGGAAGCCCCGGTCCCCGGCGGGAACGCCGCGCCGCGCGATGACTCGGGGAACGAGAAGCTCGTGCCCCTCTCCATCTGGCCCGAAGAGGTGGAGACGATCTTCTCGCAGGGGGAGAGCGCCAGCGCGGGCCAGGCCGCCGGGGTCTACATCGAGGCCTCCTGGGCCATCGGCCATGGTGCCGGATCGGAGGCGCCGGAGGCGGAGTTCAGTGCCGAGGTGAAAACGGGCGTCGAGGCGGCGGCGCGGGCCGCGGGCGACACCCGCGTGACCTTCGAGCAGAAGGCGCCGGGGGGCTACCGCGGGAGCAACTGGGTCTGCAGCGAGGAAGCCAACGTCTTCGCGGTGCGGACGCGATACGACTGCTATCAGTTCATAGACGAAGCCAACCCGGGCGCCGTGGTGTGGCTGGACGTGCCCCGCAGCATGACCTACCGCGTCTTCGGCCTCTCCGACTGGAACGCCTACGCCGGCGAGCAAAGCAAGGAGGGCGAGCCGCTGCGCAACCTCCCGACCTTCGATGCAGCCGCCGACTACAGCGGAAATGTTCCGGCCTACCCCGATGACGGCGTCCGGCCGACGCTGGCGGCCACGCGGCGCTTCCAGGGAGCGCACGCTCGCCTCTGGGCCGGTCCCTCGCTCACGATCAACCGGGACGCCGCGTCGCTCGGCGCGGGCCACGCCATCAGCTCGGAATCCTGGTGGAGCGCGGAGCGCGGGATCGGGTCCACTGCCGAGTTGGAGGTGGAGGCGGATGCGGGCGGCGCCACGACGGGCGCCACCTTGAGCACGGCGGTCGGCGGCTTCTACGCGACGGAGCTCGCCTCCGGGCATTCGGTCGCCGGTTCGTGGCGCACCGCCTCCGTTCACGCGCGATTGGATGGCGGCGACGGCTCGCGCTTCGATTTCCGCTTCACCGCCCGCCCGCGGCTGAACCGCATCACCTACTACCCCGGGGTGTCGTTCGGTGCCCTGAGGAAGGTGGGAGAGATGCTCTCGGCGATGACACACCTGGCCGGCGTGCAGGTCACTCCCCGCGGCGATGCGCTCTACGTGGTCGGCTTCAACCGGCCGCTCTCCTTCTTCGCCGACTCGCCCGACGGCGCGCCGTACAGCGGGCGCGTCCTCGTCCTGGACTGGACGGTGAGTGACCTCGGCAAGAGCTACCGCGCCGGCGACGGCGAGGCCCACCGGCTGGCGCAGGCCCTGCTGGAGAACAAGGTGCTGCTGCCGGTCGGCCAGCCGCCCGCGGATCCCCCTCAGAGCGCCTTCTGCGTGCGGATCCCCTGGGTGGGCCTGCACGTCGAGCCGCCGGCGTCCGGGTCCGCTCCCCTCTTCGCCCTCCCGAACCCGGCGGTGTTCGACCCGACCCGCCCGCAGATCCAGCCGCACGGGACCTGGTGGGATGCCACCGTCCCCTGGGCGCGCGCCCGTTCCCGGCCTGGCCGCGGTGCAGTGGCTCCGTAGCGCAGTGGGTTCTCTCAGGGCCGCGCGGCCTTCGCCGGTGACGGCGGTTCCCCCGCAGGGCGGTCGCCCCGGGGCCGCTCCCGGTCGGTGGGCCGCTTCAAGATGCCGAGGCGGTCCACGAAGCTGACGAAGACGAGCATGGCCGGGGAGTAGCCGTCCGGCCCGATGAACTCGCCCGTCCACGGGTTGATCTGCTGCGCGAAGACGGGCGAGGCCAGGATGGCCTCCACCCACCGTGTCATCAGGTGGCGCAGATCCTCGCCCTTCCCGTAGTGCTCGAACCAGCGGGGCGCACGCAAAGCGGTGAGCGCCTGCGCCGCGCCTCCCCAGGAGTTGCGCGGCAGCTCCTGCACGAACCCGGGATCGCTGAT
>JACQGM010000057.1 GCA_016199585.1 Armatimonadota bacterium | reverse complement strand
GCCTATACCCCCGCTTCGGACCAGCGGCAGACGCTCTCGCAGGGCAGGGGTCTGGGGATACACTGGCCCTCCCCTGCCCCCGGGGCGCACCGTATGGCAGTAACGATGAGGCCCTGCCCTCACCCCGGCCTGCGGCCACCCCTCTCCCGCGCTGCGGGCGAGAGGCCGCACCCGAGGGCTGGGGTGAAGGCCGCTCAGCCCTCGTCACGGACGGAGCGTCAACTGCTCCAACGAGACCGAGTACGCTCGCTGCTGCGGGTCGTAGCGGACC
The DNA here is from genome assembly GCA_016199585.1 of Armatimonadota bacterium. Taxonomy (GTDB): domain Bacteria; phylum Armatimonadota; class JAAZEB01; order JAAZEB01; family JAAZEB01; genus JACQGM01. The sequence continues at coordinate 8,446 of JACQGM010000057.1, read as the reverse complement.
TCGTAGGCGGCCGGGTAGTGGCCGGGCTTCGGGTAGGCCGCCGGCTGTCTTACCGCCTCGCTGATGTCGGGCCGCGACAGGAGGTACTCCTGCGTCACCATCGGCTCGGCGAAGACCATCTGCCCGCCGTAGAAGCCGTAGATGAACGTCTGGGTGAAGGGCCGGCCATGGAACTCGGGGGAGGTCGGGTCAACCCAGTGGCTCCCCATGCGGGGCTCTTCCGCGCCCGGGGCCGGCATGTAGCCTTCCGGCGCCTGCGCCGCCGGCGGCGCCTGGCGAACGCGGGCCAGGTCCTCGCCCCGGGCGGTGATGCGGTCGCGGTCGGCGGGGGTGATCATGTAGAAGTGCAGGTCGAAGTGCGGCCGGTCGTAGATCCCCGGCGGGATGTGGCCGTGCGCGTTCCAGTTGAGGCCGACGTGGTTGAACGGCGACACGTCCGCCCCGGCCGGGAGCGGCAGCACGTACTCGGTATCGGTCTGCGGCAGGCCCGTCAGGGCGCTCTCCGACAGCAGCACGCCGAGGGCGGCGGGTCTCCCATCGGCGCCGAGGCGCACCCAGGTGCGGGCGGTTCCGGCGCCGACCGTCTGCGGCTGCCCGAGGAGAACGCGCGTCCCGCCCGCCGCGGAAGCGGACGGCGGGGCTGCCTGGCCGAGGGCGGGCGCCACCATGCACGCGGCGAGCGCCGCCAGAGCGGCGGCCCTCATGTAACTCATCTGGATATCTCCTTCCGTGAATGACACGCCGGGGCTTACCCATTCGCGGCGGGGATCACACGGGAGGGGCGGCACAGGGGGACACACGAGAGCCGCTGCCGCTCCGGGCTACTTCGCCCCGCAGCACCGCTTGCGCTTTCGGCCGCTGCCGCAGGGGCAGGGGTCGTTGCGGCCGATGGCTCCGGGGGTCACTTTCGGCGGGCGCGCCGGTGCGGGCGGAGGTGGGGTAGGGCGCCGCGGTGGCGGCGGCGCGGAGCCCGAGTGAGTCCGGGGGCCGCGCCCCTCCTGCAGCGCCTCCGTGATGCCGGCCGGCGCCCGCCGCTCCTCGAAGGCGCGGGCCATCCACTCCATCGTCGGGCCGATGTGGTGGAAGAACCGCTTCAGGCCGGCGCAGAGGTAGTTGAGGCCCGGTTCCCCCTCCGGCGTGGTGAGGAAGCGGTTCTTGGGGCACTCGCCGTGGCAGAGGAAGCGCACGTCGCACCGGCGACAGCAGCCGGGCAGGGCGTCGCGCTTCTCCGCCCCGAACTTCCGCTGGAAGGGCTGCTCGGTCAGCTCCGCGAGGGGCTTCTCGCGGATGTTGCCCAGGAAGTACTCCGGGAAAACGTAGTGGTCGCACGAGTAGAGGTCGCCGTTGTGCTCCAGGGCCATCCCCTTGCCGCAGGTCGGCTCGAAGACGCAGAGCGCCGCTCCCCGGCCCAGCCACATGGCGAACGCCACCTCGAAGAGCTGCACGTAGACCTTCCCCACGTCGCGGCGCACCCACTCGTCGTAGATCTCGCAGAGGAAGCGCCCGTAGTCCTCGGGGCGCACGCTCGCCTCGGAGACTTCCGGGCCGGTGGCGGAGAGCCGCTCCACAATCGGGATGAACTGCACGAACTGCACGCCCTCATCGCGGAAGAAGCGGTAGATCTCGACGGGGTGCTGGCTATTCAGCCGGTTGACGACGCAGAGGATGTTGAACTCCACGCCGTGCTCCTGCATCCGGCGCAGGCCGGCCATCACGGCGTCGAAAGTGCCGCGGCTCTGCTTGTCGCGCCGGTAGCGGTCGTGGATCTCGCGCGGACCATCCAGGCTGAGGCCGACCAGGAAGTCGTGCTCCCGGAGGAACTCGCACCACTCGTCATCGAGGAGGGTGCCGTTGGTTTGCAGGGCGTTGATCAGCCGCTTGCCGGAAGGGAGATACCGCTTCTGCAGCGCCACCACGCGGCGGAAGAAATCCACGCCGAGGAGCGTCGGCTCGCCCCCCTGCCAGGCGAAGCTGACCTCGGGCACCTGCTGCGCCTCGATGTACTGGCGGATGAAGCGCTCGAGCGTCTCATCGTCCATGCGCCAGGAGTGCCGCCCGGGGTAGAGCGCCTCCTTCTTCAGGTAGAAGCAGTAGGCGCACTCCAGGTTGCACATCGGCCCGGTCGGCTTCGCCATCACGTGGAACGCCCGCCAGCGCGAGCGGCCAAAGGGAACCACTGGGTCCATGTTTCGGATTTCAGATTGCAGATTTGGGCCGTGTCCGGGTATTCGGGCGTTGGACAACCCGGGATCAGGATTCGCCCGCTGGGCGGGACGTTCCCGTCGGACCCTCCCCCGCACCGGCACGCGGGTCAGGAGCTGGATTGGGCGATCCACTCGCGCATCCGGCGGACCCCCTCGATGGTGGCATCGCGCGGGCTCAGATCGCTGCCTTCGTACTCGAAGTTGATGTAGCCCTGGTAGCCATGCTCGCGCATGGCCTGCACGCAGGCGACCTGGTCCACGTCGCCATCCCCCACCAGCACCGCCCGCCGGTACTTGCCGTCCAGGCAGATGTGCGCCCCCGGCGTGCCCTCCGGGCAGCTCTGGAAGTCCTTGAAGTGAGCATGGACGACGTAGGGCGCGCTCTTGCGGAACCCGTCGGCGGCGCTCTCCCCGCCCGTGACCACGTTGCCGTTGTCGAAGGTGACCCGGAGCTGCGGGACTTCCCGGATCGCGCGGTTCACATCGTCCGAGACGATGAACGGACTGAGCGGGTGCGGGAAGTTCTCCACCGTAGTCGTTACCCCCGCTTCCTCGGCGAGGATGACCGCTTCGTGCAGGCCCTGGACCACGTTGCGGAAGCTCTCTTCGCGGGTGCAGCCGCTCTTCCCGCTCACCGGGAGCATCACCTTGTCCGCCCCCAGGGCCACGGCCGCCTCGATGCCCCGCCGGAAGGTGTCCAGGCCCGGCCGGCGCTCGGCCGCGGTGGGGAAGTTCAGGTCGCAGAAGAACGTGTAGCAGACGGTGCGGAGGCCGTGGTCATCCATGATCCTGCGGACCTCCCTGGGGTCGTGCTCGTAGGTCGTGACCCAGTCCACGCCCTCCAGCCCCAGCTCGCGGGTGAACCGGCAGAGCCCCTCGACATCGAAGGCCTCGCCCTTCTTCCGTCCACGGGCCATGGTATAGGTCATCATGGCGATCTTCACGGGCTTCCTCCTCCGCGCCGACCCTGCCTGCCCCGGGCGCGAACACGAAGCCACAAGGACGCGAAGCCACAAGGATGCATCCCTTCTCGCACATCCCTCATCCAGGGCGACGTCGAGCAGACGATCGGACTGCCGACACGCCGTCACAGGGGCCGCTTCGTGCCTTTGCGTCCTCGGGTCTTCGCGTTCGTCAGGAAACCGGACAGGATCGGGAACAGGCCGGCGCCCGTCGGCACCGGCCGTTCTCTCTACTGGTTACTTCGCTTTGGCCTCGGCGATCAGCGCCTGCAGCGAGACGGGCGCTCCGTCCCGGACCTTGGACTCGTCGGCGGCGCTCATGAAGGCCATGACCTCGATCGTCTCCTCCGCCGGCACCGGCGGCTGGCCCGTCTGGAAGCACTTGACGATCTGCTCGAGCAGCGCCAGGTACCCCAGGGGCTTCCCCGCGACCATCCCCTTGGTGCCGTAGATGTAGGCCATGGTGCCGGCCTTTCCGCCGCAGAGATCGCGGAAGGTGCCGATGCGCCCGTCGCGCCAGGTACCCACTGCCAGGTCCGTCGCGCCGGTCTTCACTCGCCGGACCGTCTCGCAGCCCGTCCCCATCACGGTGAAGAGCGCCTCGACCGCGTGGATCCCGTAGAGGTACAGATCCGGATGGAAGTCCGTCCAGGAGCTGGAGCCGAACGTGTCGCAGCCGACCACCTTCCCGAGCGCCTCGTTGTCGCGGGCACCGGCGACCCCTTCCGCAAAGCGGTACGCCGAGCCAGACCAGCAGGGCACGTTGTTCTCCTGCGCCAGCCGCAGAATCTCGATGGCATCCGCCAGGTTGCTCGCCAGAGGCTTATCCACGAAGAGCGGCTTGCGGGCGGCGATCACCGGCCTGGCCTGCTCCAGGTGCGGCCGGCCATCCACGCTCTCCAGCAGCACCCCATCCACTTTGCCGCACAGATCCTCGATGCTCTCCACGATCTCGATGCCGAACTCGTCCCGCAGCTCCTGGGTGAACTTCCCCACCCGATCCGCCGACGCGGGGAGGTCGGGCGACCCCCCGGGGTAGCCGGCAACCACCCTGAGATCCGTCGTGTTCTCAGGACCATTGAGATATCGCGTGAACGCAATCACGTGCGATGTATCAAGCCCGATCATACCGAGTCGCATGGCTCTCTCCTCACCCCGGCCGAACAGCGGCAGGGCAGCCGGACGGGGGCCGATCCCCCTCCGGCTCGTTCTTCTGTCCTGCGGCCGGCGCTTCCTGCTGCCGGGGCGCCGGCTCTTCCACGCTGATGGCCTACCAGACCGACGTCTTGGCGGCGGCCTCGACCTCTTCCAGGACGCGGAGGGCGTTGCCGCCGACGATCTTACCGATGTTCTCGTCCGAGTAGCCCCGCATCTTCAGCCCGACGGTGAAGTAGGGCCAGGCGACGAACGACAGGCTGCCGCCGCGGCTCTCACTCTCGTCCGGGGGCGGGCCGGAGCGCGGGATCTTCACCAGTGGCCCCGGCGCGTCTCCGGTGCGCCCCGCCGGTCTGGGCAGCATCTTCGGTCCGCCGGGGATCGTGGCCCCGAAGCCACAATCGGTGCCGATGGTGACGTGGTCAATCCCCATGACGTTCACCGCGTGGTCAATGTGGTTGAGGAAATCCACAATGGTGCCGCTCTCGGCCAGGAACTGCGGCACGCAGGTGATGCCGGCGAAGCCGCCGGTATCGGCGATCGCTCGCAGGCTCTCGTCGGTCTCTCCCCGGGGATGGGCGCGGAGGGCGCGGCAGATCGTGTGCGAGGCGGCGATCGGCGCCCGGGAGGCGCTGGCGGCGTCCAGGGTGGTCTGCACGCTGGAGTGAGCCACGTCCACGATGATGCCCAGGTCGTTGAAGCGCTCGACTGCGGCCCGACCGAAGCCGCTCAGTCCGGCATCCGTCTCTTCGTAGCAGCCGTCGGCGATCCAGTTCCGCCGGTCGTAGGCCAGGTGCATGATCCGGTAGCCGAGACGGTGGAAGATGCCGAGCCAGTTGAGCAGGTCATAGCCGTTCCGGAACCCGCCCATCGCCGGCGGGTTGTTGCTCGAGAAGAAGACGGCGTACTTCCCCTCGGCGAAGGCACGCCGGGCATCCCGAGCGCGGACGGCCTTCACGACCTGGCCCGGCAGGTTGTCGCAGAAGTGCTGGAACCGGGCGGCGGAGCGCACAGCACTCAGGAGGTTGTCGCTCCCGTGCTGGCTGGCGTTCCGGAAGGCGGCGTTCACCCCCGCGCCCTTGATGATGGCCGAGTAGGCCTCCCAGGCGCGCGGGTCACGCACGGGACCGGTGAACGACGCATCCATCAGGGTGTCGTAGACGTCGGCCGGATCCTCGTGCGCCTCGATCGCCTGGTTCGCCAGCTCAACCCCCTGGGGGTCGAGCGCCGAAGGCGCCAGACAGAACGTGTCCACGACGAGAAGGTTCTGGTGGAGTTCCAGCCCCGCCTGCGCCTGCGCCTCGCTGGCGCCCAGAAGCTGGCGCGCGCGCGCGTGCGCCTTACCGATCCTCTGCTCGAGTTCGGTCATCACTTCGCTCATGCGCTCATTCTCCTCTACGGTTAGGACTTGTCAGCAAGCAACCGTCGCAGACCGCCGGGCGCACGGACGCACCCGTCTCACGGGTCTGGCGGCCCACCATCCTCGCGGACGGGAAGGTATCGTGCGCCCGCGAGGGCGCTCGGCGGCGGCCCTTCCCGCCCGCGGGCATCTTCACTCAGGCTCCGCGAGCGCCAGGCCGCTCTGCGGCATCACGCTCCGGGCCAGGGCACGCTCCATCAGCACGTTGCTCCCCTCGGCGATGCGGATGCGCCCGCCCACGTCGCCGTCACGGTTGAAGAGGACGCGCACCGTTGCGTTCCCGGCCTGGAACTCGACCCCGACCTCCTGCCCCTCCGCCACACGGCGCGAGGGAGTCATCGCCTTCACCTCCTGGCGGTCCCCCACCTGGATCAGGTGCAGGAAGAGCTCCCTCTGGTTCTCCTGGCCCGCGGAGACCTCCATCCGGTAGCACCCGAACACGTGCTGGTCCGGCGTCAAGTGCTGCCAATCCTCACGCACCGGCCAGTTCCGCCCGTCAGCCCAGAACTCCTTGCCCGGGCCGCCGATCTTCTCGAAGCGAGGCGCTTCCGGTAGGAGCGTGCGGACGAACATCCTCCCCTCACGGTGCTCTGCCGAGAAGGTATCGCCCTGCGCCTGCGGCTCGTGCTGCGTGTGCACCAGCCACGTCTTCTTCTGCTGCGGGGTCTTCGAGGCCACGCGGTCGAAGACGACGAAGTGGTCGGGGTAGAGGAAGAGGAACTGGCGGACGACCTCCTGCGCCTTCCCTTCATGGTAGCAGGCGGTGGCGTCGCTGGCGACGTAGGTGTAGCGGTCGTTCGTCTCAAACGCTCTCACCTGCGCGCCGTGGTTCTTGTTCATCCCGCCCGTGTTGCAGTCCGATGCCTGACCCCAGGCCCCGGGCAGCTTCTCTCCCTCCATCTGGATGAGCACGGCGTTGTGAGCCACCGTATCGAAGTAGTAGTTACTCTCGTGGGTATCGCCGACGCTGCGCGGCCTCCCGCCGCTGTAGCCGCGAGCGCCGCTGTCCAGCGCCAGGAAGCCCTTCTTGTAGATGGTGAAGTGGTTCTCGTCGAAGTGCTTCCGGTAGAAGCTCTGCCTCCCGGCGACGAACATGGCGTAGGTGTCGCTCTCGCCCCAGCCGCTGTTCATGAAGAGGTGGCCGACCGGATCGGGGAAGAACCGCGCTCGCGGCAGGCGCTTCAGCACCGCCTGGATCTGCGCCTCGGTGTACGGCTTCGCGCTGAAGTAGAGCGGCGAAGCCGAGGTGAGGTGGCTGTCGAGGTCCAGGAACGCCCCGAAGCGCGTTGTGACCTGGAACTGCGAGATCTCGCCCAGGCCTTCCAGGTTGACCTCCCTCGCCAGCTCCGCGTTGAGATCCGGCACGCGCATGAGGTATTGCCGGTGGGCGATGTCCATGCGGTTATCGGTGTGGTAGGCATCGCTCCAGCCGAAGCTGAGAGGCGACGGCCCGGTGGGGATGGTGTTCCAGAGGAAGTAGTTGGGGAGCAGCGCACGGGTCGGGAGGTAGCGCAGGAAGCTGCCGCCGACGGCGGTGCGCCAGGAGTCGAAGAAGTTGACCTCCGTCTGGAGCAACTGGGTGATGTAGCCGATGGCGCCGAAGAGGGCCACCCCGTCCTGCCCGACGGCGCGCTCGCGGAGCACGGCCACGTACTCGCCGTACTCCTTCTCCAGCGTCTTCACCAGGGCGTCGTCGCTCACACCGGACGCTCCGGTGCCGAGGTACACCAGCCCGAGGTACCAGCCCAGGATCTCATCGCTGTACCACATGAAGGGCTTCTGGCCTTCCCCCCGGCAGCGACGGTAGAAGGCGTAGAGGGGAGTGAAGAGCGCCTTACCGACCGACTCACGCTCCGGCTCGGGGATGTCGTTGTAGAGCCAGTCGAAGGTGGAGATCGCCGCCAGTCGGTCCCACGAGTGTCCCAGAGGCTCTCGCTTGTTCTCAAGGACGACGTTGTAGACGCCGGCGGCGTGCTTCAGGTACCCGAGCGCCCGGTCGTAGTGCCTCCTCTCACCCGTGAGAAGGTACGCCAGCGCCGCGTGAGCGCCGCAGGTGCCCCAGTTGCCCACGTTGACCCGGGGAGGGTCGTTCAGACCGTAGCGTCGGCCTCCCTCCTCGCTCATCATGAACGCGACGAGCTTCTCGTCAATGGGCGGGGGCGCCGGGTAGCTCTCCACCTTCTCCTTCAGCGCGGCGAGCCACTGCTGCTGCTCCGGCGTCAGCCCTTCCCGCTTCACCCTCTGCAGGATCTCCTGGTTGAGAAAGATGCGCGGGTGCGTGGGTTGGAGGCGCTGGAGAACGTAACCGAAATCCGGCGGCTCGGGCGCGGCGGCCCCGTGCGCCGCCATCTCGCCCGCGAGTGCCAGGCCGAGTGCTGCTGCGATGCTTCTCATCAGTCCGCTCCTCTTCTGCGGTTGCGACCGTTGCGATTAACGATCCCCTACGGCGTCAGCGCCAGCCCGCTCTGTGGCATCACGCTCTGGGTCAGAGCACGGTCCACCAGCACCTTGCCGCCCTCGGTGATCCGGATGCGCCCGCCCACGTCGCCCCTCTTGTTCAGGGAGATCGCGTAGCTCCGGGCGCCCCGCGCGCGGAGGACAGCTTCCTCCACCTCATCCAGGCTTCCGACCAGACGGTGGAGTAGATGGTTGTGAGCCGGACGAGCGAGACGGCGGTCCAGGTGCAGCGAGCTTTAGCCGTCGGC
>JACQGM010000070.1 GCA_016199585.1 Armatimonadota bacterium | reverse complement strand
TCCCCGTCAGCAGACAGGCAGGGGTTCTGTTGTCCGAAACATTAGTCTAAAGTCGAGTGGGGACGAATGCCGCCATCCCACGGGCGCTCCCTGACCGGCGCACCGGATCGCGCGCCGCGGTCGACTCCGCGGCGGTGAGGCCGAAGAGCTCGGCCACCAGCCCGTCCACCTGCGGATCGTCGCGGCCGGCGCGTTCGCTCGCCCCGGGCAGGCAGCCATAGGCGACTACCGTGCCGCCCGCGCGCTGGAAAGCCAACGCCTTCTGCAGCGTCGCGAATCGGAGGGTAGCCGTAGCCGGAAGGACCAATGCCTGGTACGCCTCGCCGGCGACGTGAAGTGCGCCATCCCTGATCTCCGCCCGCTGCAGCGACTCGAAGTCCATGTAGTCCACGTCCATCCCTCTTGCGCAGAGGTAGCGGCCCAGGTCCCACGGCGCAGTCTCGGCAGCCTTTCCTTCGTCGGAGAGCGCATCCTTTCCCCCCATGTCGGCCTGCACGGTGGTGACCGGGTAGAGGATGGCGACATCGCAGCGGTGCACGCCCTGCCTCAGGAGGTAGCAGAGGCGAGCGGTGTACTCGGAGACGGTGCGGTAGTGCCGCCAATAGGGCTGGCGGAAGCACCCGGAGGAGGGCGCGCCCTCCCACCAACCGCCGTATGCGGTATAGAATATGGCGTGGAAGTCGTAGATCGTCATGCCGAAAGAGAAGAGGGCGTTGATCCAGGGCACCATCTCGGCATGGGATGCGCCGTGGCCGCTGCTGTGGAACGCCTCCACCCAGACGCCCGGCCGCTGGTAGAGATGGGCGATAGAGCTGGAGAGCTTCACGTCGGCGAAGTTCCGCGCGGCGACCGGCCTCCGGCCAGGATCGTCGCAGCCGGGACCGCTGTACCAGCGCATGGTGCGGAAGTAGTCGCCGTAAGAGGCAGTCTGCTCCGAGATCCTGCCGAAGCGGCCCCAGTTGTCGTGGACGTGGCGCACGTCCCGCTGCGCGAGGAACTCATAGATCGGACGGAAGAAGCGCTCTTCCACGAGAGACACCGCCACGTCGAAGTAGTCCACCCGGATCTTCGGCGTCTGCGCGCCGACGTCTTCCCAGAGAGCGGGGAGCAGCGGAATGAGGTCGTAGCCCTTTCTGGCCAGGAACTCGGGCGCCAGATCCCGAGACCAGGCCGGGTGTCGCCAGATGTATAGCTCGTCCTGCCAGATGCCGCGCATCCCCTGGCCGAACTCCCCCTGCAGTTGCCGCTCCCACTCCGCGTAGCTGCGCCGCAGCACCTCCCGGCCGGTTTCGGGCAGCATCGGATCCGGCGCCGGCGACCCCCAGCGGACAACATCGGATCGGGCGTAGACCACCCCGAGCGTCCAGCGGCCCGCAGGCGCCTCCCAGCGCAGCGTGTGATCGCGGACCGCGGGCAGGAGATCGACGGACGCCGGCAGTACCAGGGTGTCGCCATCTCTCCGGTACGCGGCGGCGCTGAGGAGGGTCGCATGGCTGGGGATCTCCAGCGTCACCAGGCCCGGCGCTTGCACCTCGACGGTGCGCCAGTTGAGGACCTGGGCCGAGAGCGCGGGATTCTCTCTCACGATCTCCCGGTTCACCACGTACTCCATCTTGAAATCGCTCAACCAGAGCGTCATGCCCCGCTTGCGGCACTCGCCGAGGATCCACCGCACCCAGTCCCACCATTCCGAAGAGTAGACCGGCGGCGCCCACCATTCCGGGACGTAGATCGGCGGTCCCTCGAGAGTTCGAGGAGGGATCCAGAGGCAGGGGTTCAGTACGCCCTGCTCCCGCATCTGGTCCAACTGCCAGGCGAGCCGCTCTCGGTCGAACGGCTCGCCGCCGACCACCCAGAAGGGGTGCGGCGCATCACTGTCAGGCGGGCGTGCGAACCCCTCACGAATGTCCCCATCCGCCGGGCCGAGGACTCCGGCCGTTAGCGCCGAGGTTGTCACGAAGATCCCAGTCACGGTCTTCCACACAATATCTTTCCTTTTTGCCCGGAAGGTCCCCGGCCGACGGGCGGTATCAGGCGGCCATCACGGTGTCATGCACGTAGAGTTGGTCGGGACCACGCGTAGTGAGTGGCTCCGGGTCATCCATCCATGCACCCACACAGGCCGCGGTTCTCGCCCGGAGCCGCGATCGCCTGGCCAACCCGGGCTCCGCCCCCGATCGCCGCCCGGAGCCGGCGACAACGCGCGAGAGATCTGCGCGTTGTCGCCCTGGTGAGAGAGCGGAACCGGCGCCGTAGGTCCCTGATAAGAGCGCAGGGCGCCCACGCGCACCAGGCAGGCGGAACGGCCCCCCCCGCGCCAACCGGAGGCGCTTCGGCGGGAGCGGGAGGGAAGACGCGCTCAGTCCATCTCGATAGTGTACATGCGCGGCGTGCCGCTCTTCCACTTGATCCACTTGGCGTGCCCGTCGCCGAAGACGGCATTGAAGCCATCAAAGTGCGGGTTCCCCACGCGGCGCCCGATGAGCGAGCTGCCCAAGTAGTACGTGTTGTTGTGGTAGTCCGCGTGCGGCTCGTAGGCGAGCTGCTGGCCGCCCCAGTAGACCCGATCCTCCATCGGGCCGGTGCCCCTGCTCCCCCCTTCCACCAGCCAGATAGTTCCGGAGGGGTCCTCCACCATCGCGTCGGTGATCGGCAGGGTGAAGCAGTCCGTGCAGAAGCCCTGCTTCTGATTGTAGGCGGGGTTGAGCCACCAGTAGCCCTTGCACATCTTGGAGTAGATGTAGCTGATATCGAGATAGTGATAGGTCCCGTCGGGGTCGTACCCCTGGTTCATGCGTCTGGAAAACGACGGGCACTTGAACACGTTGGTGTTCTTCATGTACGACTGCATCAGCAACGTCCACGACCGGTAGCCCTGGGTGGCAATGCCGAACACGCGCGTCTGCTCGATGATCACCGCGTCGTAGTCCTGCATGTACATGGTGAAGGCGGTGCCGATCTGCTTCATGTTGCTCAAGCAGCTTGCGGCCCGCGCTCTCTCCCTGGCGCGGGAGAAGACAGGAAAGAGAATCGCCGCCAGAATAGCGATGATAGCTATCACGACGAGCAATTCGATGAGAGTGAACCCCCGCCGAGCAGGCGAGGCCTGAGTCCCGGAAACTGCCGTCAAGTGCGCACTGTGTGCTCTCCGCATGGCTGTAAACCTCCTTCGTCCATGTGGAATCGCTCGTGCCACGAGCGTGCCCGGGTCGCCGATGGCGACCCCTGTGCGACCGATCGTAGCACGCGCCAGCGGATGCCGGGAATGGGGACAGTTACTCAGAACATGGAGTCTTAGCGGGTCCCTTCCGCCAACTCGGAGACGGCGTGGGCGCGAAACTCCGTGGGGGATTGCCCGGTGGCCCGGTGGAAGACCCGGCTGAAGTAGAGGGGGTCTGCGAATCCGACCGACTCCGCCACCCGCTTGACGGGGAGCGGCGTTTCGAGGAGGCGTACCGCGATCGCCAGCCGCAGATCCCTGAGGTAGCCCATGACGGTGTGACCTGTACCGCGCCGAAACTGCTCGCTGAGGTGAGACGGGCTGACTGCCAGGGACCGAGCGATGCCCGCCAGAGACAGATCCTGGTCGAAGTTGGCGAGCAGGTGTTCCATGGCCGCGGCAACCACGCCTGGCCGCTCCGCGGGGTGTGGTTCCGAGCCAGAGGATGCCCTCACCCACTGTTCCTCCCCGAAATCGGGGGCGCGAACGAGGCGGCCCAGCACTTCCAGGAGCAGGCCCTGCACCACCACCCCCTGCTCCGGGGGCTCGTGACCCATCTCCTCCACCAGGGCTTCGATCGCCTCGCCGAGACGCTGATCCGCCAGCAAGGCCCAGGGGCTGAATCGCACCACGTCCTCAGCAGGAAAGACCTGGAAGACGCGCGCCACGGCCCCGAAGGGCATTGCATCCACGCGTATGCCCGTCGGCAGCTCGTGCGGGGACACGTTCCACGCTACAGCCGCCTGGCGGGCGGGGAGCAAGAGCCTGACGCCAGATGGCCTGACGAGGATGTCGTGCGGCAGGAATTCGGCCTGGCGACCATCCACCCACACGGGTGTAACGCCGCCGACAAAGCAGAAGATCCCCGCCCTCGACGGCTTGAATTCATGCGCTTTCGGCGCTGCCGCCGGACCCAGGGCACGCGTCCCCAACCGAGCCGGAGCCCAGACGTTCTGGGCGCCGCCGCAGAGGACGCGCGGGATCACCTCGCGCGACAGGGTTGTCCGCATGAACGGCAGCGACTCCATGGCGCTCTCACTGCCCTATCCGCAAGAGAAGCGGCAGGGACCTCGGTCACTTCTACCGCAGCCGCATCAACGTCAATCGTGCTCTGGGTAGCTCCAGATGGTGCCCCACGGGCCTATTCAGGTGGAAGTTCCGAGCGCCCGGCTTTCGCGCGGACCTGCGGCCACCCACCCTGTATAACCGCACTTCGCGTAGCAGCGCGATGATTCCTTCTTCTGCCGATCATTCTTGCCGGACATGCGCGCTCCAGTGGCAAATTGTGGCACAAATGCACCGTGCGCCGGTGGGGGCGCCGCTCCTCTCCCATCAAGCGCCGCCGTTTCTCCGCCATCCGCCCCTGAATCCACCGCCGGCCGGCCCTCAGCGATGCCGGCACGCATGAGTGATCGCTCGCTTACATCGTGGCGAATGGCTTCGGGGGTGTCAACATGTGCTCCGGGCCTCAACCACGCGGCCGCGCGGCGTTCCTGTTGACAGCGCCCCGGCGCCGCCGGTATAATCGGATGACATGAAGTGCGAGGAAGGATCCCCTCCCGCGTGACACCCCTGAAGCGATCGATCCTGGCGCACCTGTGTGGGGTGGCGCTGCTGGCATTGAGCGCGGCGGCGCTGGCCTGGCTGCTGCTGTCGCCTCCAGGCACGGCCCGGCGCGCGGGCGGCGGCGCGGTGGCGCTGGGAGCGGTGGGCCTTGGCTCCTACCTCGTTATCCGGGGCCTGCGCGACTCCGCCGTCCACATCGCTTACCTGGCGGTGCTCAATAACGAGGAAGTGGTACGCGAACTGGTGCGTCGGCTCCGGGATGAGCTCCGTGAGGAGATGTACCTCGCTTTGGAATCCCGCCTCGGCGGCACCGACGCGGGCTCCCGACGGACCCTCTTCGAGCGCTACCAGCAGCTCAACCCCAACCTGGAGGATACGTTCTGCGACCCGGCGCAGGCACGGCGCCGCGAGGCGCTGCTGGCAGCGACGCACGGACCCCGCGCCCTCGAGGTGGGCTGCGCCACCGGGGGCATCGTCGCCTACATTCGGCAGCACGGCATCGAGTGCATGGGGCTTGACATCAGCTTCGAGCAGGTGCGGCGCGCATCGGATGGCGGCTCCTACGTGCAGGGCGATGCCTGCCGCCTCCCCTTCGGTACCGCAACCTTCGATACCGTGCTGCTCCCTGAGATCATGGAGCACCTCCACGACCCTGCGGCGGCACTGGCGGAGGCGGCCCGCGTGGCGCGCGGCCGTGTCGTCATATCCGTGCCTGACGGGGACATCCTCGACCCCACGCACCTGCGCACCTTCACCAGGGAGAGCTTCCGCCGCCTGGTCGCGCAGGTGCCGGAGCTGCGGGTCGTGGAGGAGAGCGTTCCCTCTCACTTCCTGGTGGTCATCTGCGAGCGCGTCGGCCGCCCGGCTGCCGGCGTTCCTCAGGGGGAGTGAGATGCCCGTGCCAGCCGCCCGCGCCGTCGCGTTCCCCGTGGAAGACACAGCTCACCGCAAGCCGGCGGCCGGGCGGGGAGCCGCCTTGGCGGGAGGCGCGTCCTGAGCCGGCCCCTTCACATCGGCATCGAGGCCCGCTACCTCTTCGCCCGCGAGAAGACGGGGATCGAGAACTACACGTCGCAGCTCGTCCGCCACCTGGGGCGCCTCCCCGACCTGCCCCCGGTCACGCTCTACACCGACCTCCCGCCGGAGCCGGTGGATGCCGCGGCCGCCGAGATCCTGACGTGCCCGCGGCTGCGCGTGCGGGTGGTCCCGCGCCGCCGTCCCTGGCTGCGGCTCTGGCTGCCGCTGGCGGCCCGGCGCGACGGGGTCACGGTGGTTCACTTCCCCGGCACCATCCTCCCGCCGATCCGGCCCTTCCGCTCGGTGGTGACGGTCTATGACCTCGCCGCGCTGCGCTCGCCCGAGCTGGCGCTGGCCTGCG
>JACQGM010000011.1 GCA_016199585.1 Armatimonadota bacterium | reverse complement strand
GGAGGGGAACATCGGCCTCATCCGCGCGGTGGAGAAGTACGACCCCGCCAAGGGCTACCGTTTCCGCACTTACGCCACCTGGTGGATCCGCCAGGCGATCACGCGGGCCATCGCCGGTCAGGGGCGCGCCATCCGAATCCCCGCGCACATGGTCGAGACGGTCAACCGGCTCATGAAGACCAGCCGCCAGCTTCTCCAGGAACTGGGGCGCGAGCCGACTCTCGAGGAACTCGCGGCGGCGATGGGGATGCCCGTGAACCGGGTCGCCGAGATCGCTAAGATCGCCCCGGCGCCAGTGGGGAACCTGCAACAACCTGTACCCAGCGAGCAGCTCCTCGCCGCCGGCGTCTGCGGCACCTGCCGGCACGGCGACTGGCAGCTCACTGTGACGGAGGTGGCGCCGGGGGCGTTCTCGCTGGAGATCGCCAACCTGGGCACCGAGCCGCTCACGCTGCGCACCGTCCACTTCGGGCGCTGGGCTCCCGAGGCGTTCGAGCGCGCTCTCCCGGTGGGGGACTTCCGCGAGCTGGTGCATGGCGCCAGCTTCAACGCCGTCGCCGGGGGTGCCAAGCCGGTCGGGCGCAAGACCCCCTGGCTCGACTTCGTCGCCCCCAGCGGTCTGCTCACCGTCTACCAGCGCGAGGAGGGCGAGGCGCTGCTCCTCGGCTCACTGCCGCCAGTGGGCGAGGCTCTCTCCGAGTTCGCCACCCTCCACTCCGACCCGCACCTGGAGGGCAGCTTCGGCTTCGAGGCGCGGCACACCTTCGAGTGCCAGGTGGCGCCGGGCAGGTCGGTCCGCACCGCCCCGGTGACGGCGCTCGCCGGCCCGCGCGGCACCGACCTGATGCAGGCGTTCGGGGACCGGTGGCGCGCCCGCCTGGAGCGGAAGCCCGCCCGCAGGCCGTTCACCGGCTGGAATAGCTGGGACTACTACAGCGGCGCCGTCACCCGCCGGGCGCTGGACGAGAATCTGACCGCCGGCAAGGAGCTCTTCGGCGATGCCTTCCAGGTCCTCGTCATTGACGAGGGCTGGGAGCGACAGTGGGGCGACTGGCAGCCGAACGCCAAGTTCCCCGAGGGCCTGGAGGACTTCTGCCGGCACGTGAAGGCGAATGGCCTCCTGCCCGGCATTTGGACGGCGCCCCTCCTCGTCAACACCTACAATCCGCTTTACCTGGAGCACTCCGTTTCGTCCGACGAAACAAACTGGTTCGCCAAGCGCGCCGACGGCCAGGTGCAGAGCGATACCTACTCCTACGGCCCGATGGCCTACCTCGACCCGACGATCCCCGAGGTGCTGGATCACCTGCGCGGCATCTTCCGGCGGCTGCGCGCCGCCGGCTTCGAGTACTTCAAGGTGGATTTCACCCAGTGCATCCTGAAGGCAACGCGCTTCCGCGATCCGAGCGTGGGGCGCAACGGCCTCGTCCGGCACGTGTTCACGGCCATCCGCGAGGCGATCGGCGACGATGCCTACCTCCTCTCCTGCGGCGCCCCCTACGAATCCGTCGTGGGCCTGGCGGATGGCGCGCGCAGCAGCGGCGACATCCACATCTACTGGAGCCACGTCCTGCGCAACGTCGGGGCCCTCGCATCGCGCTTCTGGATGCAGGGCCGCCTCTGGAACTGCGACCCCGACTTCCTGGTGGTGCGGGGACCCGAGACCGCCGAGCCGCCCTTCGCCAGGCGCACCGTTGTCACCCCGGCCGGCCCCGAGGGCGGCTGGCTGGCCGGGCGCGAGTTGAACGAGACAGAGGCGCGCACCTACGCCCTTCTGGTCCACCTCACCGGCGGCGATGTGATCCTCGGCGATGCCCTGCGCACGCTGAAGCCGAACGCCGTCGAGATGCTGCGGCGCGTGCTGCGGCCCCGCGAGAACGCCGCCGTGCCGGAGGACCTCTTCACCAGCGAGCAGGATCTTCCCCGCGTCTGGATCAGCCGGGGCGAGGGCGACACGCTGGTGGGCCTGTTCAACTGGAGCGACAAGCCCGCGCGCACCGAGTTCGCACCGGGCGACTACGGTCTGACGGGCGAGCCGCGCGACTTCTGGACCAGCGAGCCGGTGCCGGCCATCCCGGCGCGCATGCCCCGCCGCAGCTCCCTCGCTCTGCGGTTCGGCCCCGGGGAACCTTAGTGCCGGCAGCCGCATCATGCAGAAGGAAGGCGCCTCGCCCTTGCCTCGGAGCGCCCGGGAATCGGGCCGGGGCTTGCCTCGGAGCGCCCGAGAATCGGGCGGGGACGGGGATGGCCCGATCCCCGCACGAAGGGAGATACAATCCATGTTGCTCGTTCCTCGCGTCCGATCCGCCGGCTGTGGGCGGAATCGGCGTTGGCGCGCGCTCGCGCTCGCTGGATGTCTCTTCGCGGTCGGCCGCGCCCTCTCCGCGAAGCCCGCGCCGCCCCCGACGGGCGCTCCCCGGGGCGCCGCGCCCCCGGCGGCGACACCGGCGCCGCGCACCCTCGCTCTCGCCGAGAGCGTCCAGGTAGCCCTCCAGCACAGCCGGGCGATCCAGATCGCGGAGGAACGCCTTCAGCGCGCGCGCGCGCAGGTGGAGGAGGCCAAGGCGCCAAACCGGGTCCAGGCGAGCCTGAACGCGAACGCGACGCGGATCGATAAGGTGAGCACGTTCTTCGTCCCACTTCCCGACGGGACCGCCCAGGAGATCAGCCTCGGGGAGCTGTACAGCCGCAACCTGCAGATGAGCATCACCAAGCCGATTGACATCTCGGGGGCGCTGCGCGCCACGCGCAACATCGCCGAGTTGGGCGCCGATTCCGCCCGCCTTGATGCCGACCGCACCCGCGATCAGACGGTGCTCGACGTGAAGAACGCTTACTACGGCGTGCTGCGCGCCCAGGCGGCGCTCGGGGTGGCGCAGGCGACGGTCGCTTCGCTGGCGGAGCACCTGCGTCAGGTGAGGCTCTTCTTCGAGCAGGGGGTGGTGGCGCAGTTCGATGTCCTCCGTGCCGAGGCCCAGGTGGCCAATGCGCAGCAGGGGGAGATCGCCGCCCGCAACGGAGTGGCGCTGGCGAAGGCCGCCCTGAACAACGCGATGGGCATTGATGTCACCACGCCGCTGGAGGTGCGCGCGGCGGAGAAGGTGGAGATCATCCACCCCGCCTACCGCGAGAGCGTGACCACGGCCTATGAGCAGCGCCCGGAGGTGCTGCAGGCCGCCGTCACCACCGAATTGGCGCGGCGGGGAGTGAAGCTGGCGCACTCGTCGTCTCTCCCAACCCTCGGTCTCGGCTTCAACGCGACGCACGCCCTGGATCCGGCCGGGCTCGCACCGCGCAAGACGCAGTGGAGTGCGAGCGCGGTCGTCTCCTACCCGCTCCTCGACGGCGGCCTGGCGCGGTCGCGGACGCGGCAGGCGGAAGCGGATGTGGACACCGCCCGGGTAGCCGAGGAGCAGACCCGCGAGGGCGTGGCCCTGGAGGTGCAGCAGGCAATCCTCTCGCTCGGCGAGGCGGCCGAACGCATGGATGCCGCCGAGAAGAACGTCGCCCAGGCCGCCGAGGCGCTCCGACTGGCGAAGCTGCGCTATCGCGAGGGCCTCTCCACCGCCCTTGACGTCACCGACGCGCAGGCGGTGCTCACCCAGGCCGAGAGCAACTCCGTGAATGCGCGCTACGACTACCTCCTCGGGCGGGCGCGGTACGAGCGGGCAACCGGCCAGGGGCAGTAGGGTAGTACGGGAGCGGACAGAGCGGCGCCCCTACGCGCCCTATCCACACGGCGGGGGAGCGGAGTGAGAGAACACGATGCCGATCGCAATCCAAGCCGAGACAGGAAGCCGCAGGTTGTGCGAGGAGCCGTTCAAGGACGAGGCCGAACTCCAATCCTGCCTGGAGCGGTGCCCCTACCTGCTGGCTTCGGACGGCGAGCCGGCCGTGGCGACGGTGCAGCGGGAAGTGGGGCTGCCATCCGCCGGCATCCTCGATCTGCTCGTGGTGGATGAAGAGGGTCTGCCGATCGCGGTGGAGGTCAAACTGGCGCGGAACGCGCAGTCGCGGCGGGAAGTCATCGCGCAGGCGTTCGATTACGTGGCCGACCTGTCGCAACTCACCTATGATGAGCTGGACGAGATCGTCGAGGGCGCGCTGTCCGGAGTCCTGGCGGAACTGGTCGCACCGGAGCAGTTCGTCGGCGTGCGCAAAGCGTGCGCCACCAACCTCCGGGCGGGCCGTGTCCGCCTCATCGTCGCCGTGGACTCCGCCAACGAGGACCTGATCCGCATCGTTCGCTACGTCAATGACCACAGCGACCTTGACATCCGGTTGGTGTGTGTCAGCAAGTTCGACAACGGCGCCATCCTCGTCCCTCGCACGATGGTCGCCAGTGCGGCCGATGGCAAGGCCGTCTCCCGAACCCACACTTCGGCGGAAATGGACCCCGCTCTCGACGCGGTTCTCCAGGCATACGGCCAGGCGATGCCTCCGGACATGCACCTCCGTGGACGCGCCCGGGACTACCGTTTTCTCGCTCGCAGCGGATGGCCCGCTGGACTGCACTACCAGTTTCAGGACTACCGGGGAGAGACCGGGGTGGAGCTGCACCTCGAATCGGAGGGTGTTCGCGCTTTGTCATCGGTGCTGTCGCCGCTCGGCGGGCAGGAACTCCTTCCTGGCATCTCTATGGAATGGGATGCCAAGTGGTCTGGGCGCCGCGGCCGGCTGGTCGCGAAGGTCCCCAAGGACCAGCCGCCGCAGGTAGCGGCCGAGGCGATGCAGGCGCTTGTGAGCCGGACGGAGGGGCTCGTGGATGAGTTCCTCGTCGGGCGAACGGAGCCGGCGTCATGACGCAGGCAGGCGATGTCGTCCTGCGGGTGGATGGCCTGAGCAAGCGCTACGGCCGGCGGCGCGTGGTGGACGGCGTGGACCTGGAAGTGCGCCGGGGCGACGTGTTCGGCTTCCTGGGCCCGAACGGCGCCGGGAAGAGCACCACGATCCGCATGCTCACCGGTCTCG
>JACQGM010000051.1 GCA_016199585.1 Armatimonadota bacterium | reverse complement strand
GCCGTACCATCAGCCGATTCGCCTGGATCATCACCGGCTCGCGCGAGGCCTTCAGCGAGATCACGATCTCGCGGAAGTCGTGCGCCGCGCAGATGCGGATGAACTCCAGCGCCGACTCCACCATCCCCTCGGGGGTGTCGCCGTAGGTGGTGAGCATCCGGTCGGAGAGGGAGCCGTGGTTGACGCCGATGCGCAGCGCGGTGCCGTGCTCCGCGCAGGCTTCGAGGACGGGGAGCAGTTCGCGCTCGATCTGCGCCCGGTGCGCCTCGCACTCCTCGGGGGTCCATTCGAGGCCCTCGCGGCGCTTGCGGAAGACGAAGAGGCCGGGGTTGATGCGCACCTTGTCCACGTGCATCGCCACCTCGATGGCGATGCGCGCGCCCTCGTGGTGGACGTCGGCCACGAGCGCCACCGGCTCGCCGCGGCGCCCCAGCTCCGCACGGATGCGACCGATGGCGTGGGCGTCCTGCAGCGTCGGTGCCGTCACGCGCACAATCTCACACCCGGCGCGGTGCATGCGCCGGATGGACGCCACGCAGGCGTCCACGTCGCGCGTGTTCTCCGTGATCATGGATTGGACCACGACCGGGTGGTCGCCGCCGATGACCACGTTCCCGATGCGCACCGGGCGCGTGCGCCAGCGGGGGAACTCCATCGCGAGTTCCCGATGCGGATTCTTGGTGCGATCAGTCATGTGCCATCCCTGCCGGTACCCCCAACCGCAGCTAACCGCGAATGAACGCAAATGAACGCAAATGGTGGTATCAGGCCTTCACCGGCGTCCGCTGGAAGCCGCACGGTGCCGGCGCCTCAGATCCCATTCGCATCCATCCGCGGTTGTAGGCTCTCGATGTCAACGAGCCGGTCTGCGCGCTCCTCCACCATTCGCGTCCATGCGCGTTCATTCGCGGTTGCGGGAGCCGGGCCGCTCGGCCCGGTCTGCGGTCATGATAGCACACACCGGGACGGCGGTCAAACGGCAATCGGACGCTTTCTCCCGAAACGCCCGGCCCCGCCCGAGGGATGGCGTCACGGACGCTCGACCTCCTTCGGCGGCGCGACCATCACCAGCGACACGCCGTCGAACCAGGCCGTGCCCGTAAACCTGGAGTAGTTCTGGATGCCGCACCGCACCACCACCGGGCCCGCGCCGACGGCGGCGAACGGGATGGAGACCGGGAACCAGTCGCGGGTACCGCGGAAGTACTTCAGGAAGCGGTAGATGTCCTCCTTCGGCGCGCCGCCGATGCTCTCCACGGCGATGCGCGCCCCGTCCGCCGTCCCTTCCGAGGGCGCCACGTCCGATCCCCGTCCGGCGCCCGGTCCACGACCTCGGGGGCGTGTCGTCCCGCCCGGAGGTGCGGGAACCGGCCCACTACCGGCGCCGCAGGCGCTCCTCGCCCGGCGCGGGCGGCAGCAGCAGCAGCGCATCGAACCGCCTCTTGCCGGCGGCGTACTCCTTCTGCTGCCAGGCGCCCGGCTGGCGAACCCGCTCCCTGACTGCAGCTACCTCAGCGCGGGTGTAAAACACGAAGGGGTGCCGCTCCGGAAACCGGAGGCGGCTCAGGTCGGTCCTCGGGAAGGACCCGGGTCCCGCCTCGGCGCCTTCGACGCCCGCCGGCAGCCCGATCGTCACGGCAACGGCCCCCATGAGGGCCCATCCGCTGCGCACCACGCGCATCGCAACCTCCTCTTGCCGAGGAGAAGCCCGACGCGATGCGGCGGTCGCGCCCCGCAGACGCACCGTAGGGCGCGGGTTCCGCCCCGCGCCGGTCAGGGCTACTTCCTCGGCTCGTACTGAACCACGAGTGGGTGGTCGGCGATCTTCCAACCGTCGCAGATCAGCTTCACCCAGTGCGTGCCGGGCTGCTGGAAGCGCAGGCCGAGCACCTCGATGATGCTGTTCCCCCAGGCGGCCTGCTCGCGGCTCACCTGCATCTCCTCGGTCTGGAAGATGACGGCGGAGTCATTGTCCGGAGGGCTGATGATCACGCGGTAGGTGTGTGCCTGCATGCCGCGCCAGCCGAAGACGATGAAGAGGCGCGGATGCGCGGCGGGGAGCGCGCGGGCATGGATCGTCTGGAACTGGCCGACGATGGTCAGCTTGCCCCGGCCGTCGGCGGCGGCATAGTCGCAGAGGAGGAGGAACTGAACCACCGGATCCAGCCCCGGCTCCGCAAGACGACCATTCATCAGGACACCTCCGGTGCGCACGCGGCGCGCCCACGCGAGCCTGGCTCGTCGGCAGGCGACCACGAAGGCACGAAGCCACGCAGGCACCAAGACTCCCTACCGTCCAGCGGCGTCTCCCGTCTATGAGTGCTCGCTCGCGCTGTAGACAAAGCCCGCTACCCTTCGTGCCTTCGCGTCTTCGTGTTGGCCGGCGCGATGGACAGGCCTCTCTCCAGGTGGTCCACCAGCGCGCCCACGTCGTTCGAGGCGAACACGGGCGCGGGCGCGGCCACCGGGAAGTCCGAGACGACGGCCACCGGGGGCGCGAGGTCCGGCAGCAGCGCCTCGTGGAAGCCGCGGCGCAGCACCTCGATCCGGGGCACGCGCGCCTCCTTGAACCCCTCGGCGAGGACCAGGTCATAGCCGGCGCAGAACTCGGCGGCGAGGCCCTCCAGCTCCTGATCGCCCGCCTGGGTGCGGACCAGGGCGAGCTGCTTCGGGGAGACGATGACGGCGCACTCCGAGCCCGCCGCCCGGTGCCGCCAGGAGTCGGTGCCCTCGCGGTCGGCCTGGAAGTCGTGGTGCGTGTGCTTGATGGTGGCGACGCGGCGGCCGCGGCGCGCGAACTCGGCGACCAGGCGCTCCACGAGCGTCGTCTTCCCGACGTTCTTCCGTCCGGTGATGGTGATTATCAATGGGGGCCGCCCGTCTTGATCATCTCCACGGCGTGAGAGAGGATCGGCACCAGCACGTCCATGCCGTCGTCCACCCCCTTGGGGCTTCCGGGGAGGTTCACCACCAGGCAGGTGCCGATGATGCCGGAGACCCCTCGGGAGAGGATCGCCCGGGGTGTCTTCGGGTAGCCGTAGGCGCGGATCGTCTCGACGATGCCCGCACAATCGCGGTCGAGCACGCTGCGCGTCGCCTCGGGGGTGAGGTCGCGCGGGCCGAGGCCGGTGCCCCCCGTGGTGATCACCGCGTCGCAGCGCGCCGCCCAGTCGCGCAGGGTCACGCGGATCGCCTCCACCTCATCCGGCAGAATGGCGTAGACCACCACCTCGAACTCGTCCGAGGGCAGCCGCTCCTGGATGCGCTTCCCGGAGATGTCCTCCGTCTCACCGCGCGAGCAGCGATCACTGAGAGTTAAGATGCCAACTTTGACCATTTCCCGCTCCGTCCTCCCACCTTCCGCACCAGATGAATCTCGCCGATCTCCATCTCGCGGTCCACCGCCTTCGCCATGTCGTAGACGGTGAGAGCCGCCACAGAGGCCGCCGTCAGAGCCTCCATCTCCACGCCCGTCTTCCCCACGGTGGCCGCCGTGGCGCGGATCTCCACGCGGTCGTCGCGGACCTCCAGCTCCACGTCCACGTCGGTGAGGGGGATCGGGTGGCAAAGGGGGATCAGCTCGGCGGTGCGCTTGGCGGCCAGGATCCCCGCGATGCGCGCCGTGCCGAGCACGTCGCCCTTCTTCAGCGCGTTGGCGCGGATGAGGGCGGCGGTCTCGGGACGCACGCGCACGCAGGCGTGCGCCTCGGCCTCACGGCGGGTGTCCGGCTTCTCCGAGACGTCCACCATGCGGGCGCGGCCGGCGGCGTCGGTGTGCGTCAGGTTGCTCATGACTCCCTCTCCACGTAGCGTTGGTAGTAGCGCGCCTGCACCCAGCGCCCGATGGCGTAGAGCGCGATGCCGATGGCGATCCAGAGGAGGACCCGGATGCCCGCCTCCAGGCTCGGCGCGCGCAGCAGGCGCTGGAAGGAGACGGCGCTCGCCGCCCATGCCCCGATGACCACCGGCGTGAAGGGGATGTCCGTCCACCCGGTCAGCACCAGTCCCAAGCGCAGCTCCGTGCCCTGCACCAGGCGCAGGACCCCGAACGGGAAGAGCCCCAGGAGCAGGAAGTTCGGTTCCCAATCGCGCAGCGCCCAGCCAGCCAGCGCCGCCAGTACCAGGTTCACGCTTCCCTGGCGCCAGCGGAGCCGGGACGAGCGCCGCAAGACCCAATCACTGCTCTCCATAGTTCCACGCTCTGGTAGCCGCGAATGAACGCGAATGAACGGAAATGCGTGCCCTAA
Source organism: Armatimonadota bacterium (assembly GCA_016199585.1). Lineage (GTDB taxonomy): Bacteria > Armatimonadota > JAAZEB01 > JAAZEB01 > JAAZEB01 > JACQGM01. The sequence goes on along the minus strand of JACQGM010000051.1, from coordinate 1,792 downwards.
AGCTGGTTGGCACCGGGCCAAGTTGGCGCGAATGCCGCGATTGCCTGCAGCGAACGCTCCAGGCTCCTCGAATGCCGTCTTGCCTGCTCTTTGGGAGTTCCGGTTCCCCCAGGAGCAGGAGGGATTCCCCTTCCAGCATCGTCCAGAACAGCCCAATCAGCCGTAGTGTCCCGTCAGACAACTCGCTTTCTCGCTGCCGGGCACCATGCGGTCGCCAATGCTCGTAGATGACCTCTAGGTGCGGCACGCCGCCTTGCTTGTCGTCAGTGACGTAAGTTAGCTGTTTCATCTGCGGCACGATCATCTGCAGCGCGCGCTCTATCTTGCGCAGGCGCGCCGCGCTCCTCGAGGGCACGCTGCAGGCATCCTCCGTCCAACGCGGCGATGTCGCGTAAGAAGCGGAACACGTCGAGGAAGTTCGACTTGCCCGAGGCGTTCGGCCCCACGAGGAACATGCGCCGCCCCAGGTCCACTTCCGCTGCCTGGAAGTTCCGCCAGTTCCTCAGTCTGAGGTGAGTGACAACCATCAGTCCGCCTCCAGATGCTCCAAAGCCGCCTTGATGAGGCCCCGGAAGAGCGGGTGCGCCCGGTTCGGCCGCGACTTGAACTCCGGGTGGAACTGCGTGGCGACGAAGAAGGGGTGGTCCGGCAGCTCGATGATCTCCACCAGCTTGCCGTCCGGCGTGGTGCCGCTGAGGGAGAAACCGGCGCGCGAGAGCGGCTCGCGGTAGGCGTTGTTCACCTCGTAGCGGTGCCGGTGGCGCTCGCTGATCTCCAGCGTGCCGTAGAGCCGGGCCACCAGCGACCCCTCCTTCAGCCGGCAGGGCCACTTCCCGAGGCGCATCGTGCCGCCCTTGTCCGCCACGCCCTTCTGCTCCGGAAGGAGGTGGATCACCGGGTGAGGCGAGCCCTCATCGAACTCCTCCGAGGAGGCCGCGTCCAGACCGCAGCAGTGGCGGGCGAACTCGATCACGGCGCACTGCAAGCCCAGGCAGAGCCCCAGGAAGGGCACGCCGCTCTCGCGCGCCCAGCGGATCGCCCGGACCTTCCCCTCGATGCCCCGCGTCCCGAAGCCGCCCGCCACCACCATGCCGTGGCACTCCGCCAGCGCCTTCGCCGGATCCTGCGCCTCCAGGTCCTCCGACTCGATCCACTCGATCTCCACGCCCGCCTCGTTCGCGATGCCCCCGTGCTTCAGCGCCTCGGCGATGCTGATGTAGGCATCCCGGAGCTGCATGTACTTCCCGACGAGCGCGATGCGGACCTGGCGGCGGGGGTCCTTCAGGACGGCGGAGATGTGCTGCCACTCGCTCAGGTCCGGCCGCCCGCCGGGCAGCCCCAGCTTCTGCACCACGTACTCCCCGAAGCCTTCCTCTTCGAAGACGAGCGGGATCTCGTAGATCGTCTCCACGTCCTGGGCCTCGACCACGCCCTCCTTCGGCACGTCGCAGAAGAGGGAGATCTTGTCGCGCATTTCCTCGCTGAGGGGCGCCTTGGTGCGGCAGACGAGCACGTCCGGCTGGATGCCGATCTCGCGCAGCATCATCACGCTGTGCTGCGTCGGCTTGGTCTTCATCTCGGCCCACGGCCCGATGGTCGGCACGAGGGTGACGTGGACGTACATCACGTTCCCGGGGCCGAGGTCCTTCTTGAGCTGGCGGATCGCCTCCAGGAAGGGGAGGCCCTCGATGTCGCCGACGGTGCCGCCGATCTCGACGATCACCACGTGGGCGCCGCTCTCCCGGGCCACGAGGTGGATGCGCTCCTTGATCTCGTTGGTGATGTGCGGGAT
>JACQGM010000044.1 GCA_016199585.1 Armatimonadota bacterium | reverse complement strand
CTCCGGCATCGAGCGCTACTACCAGATCGCGCGCTGCCTGCGCGATGAGGACCTGCGCGCCGACCGCCAGCCGGAGCACACGCAGGTGGACATGGAGATGTCCTTCGTCACCCGCGAGGACGTCTTCGACGTGGTGGAGCGCATGTGGCAGCACGTCTTCCGCCAGGTGCTCGGCGTCGAGATCCCGATCCCCTTCCCGCGCCTCACCTACGACAAGGCGATGGGACGCTACGGCTCCGACAAGCCCGACCTGCGCTATGGCCTGGAGCTGGTGGACATCTCCACCCACGTTGCGGAGAGCGAGTTCAAGGTGTTCGCCGGCGCGGTGGCGGCGGGCGGGCAGGTGAAGGGGATCAACGCGCGCGGCTGCGGCGCCTTCTCGCGCAAGGAGATTGACGAGCTCACCGAGTTCGTGAAGGGCTTCGGCGCCAAGGGGCTGGCCTACTTCTACGTGACGAACACCGGCGTGCGCTCGCCGATCGCCAAGTTTTTCACCGACGAGCAGACGGCGGGCATCGTGAGCGCCCTGGATGGGAACCCGGGCGACCTCCTCTTCTTCGTGGCCGACCAACCGGGCACCGTCGCCGAGAGCCTGGGCCGCCTGCGCGTCCACCTGGCCCGCCAGCTCAACCTGATCCCCTCGGGGCCGGAATACCGCTTCCTCTGGGTGCTCGACTTCCCGCTCTTCGAGTGGAAGCCGGGGGAGAACAAGTACGACTTCATGCACAACCCGGTGAGCGCCCCCCACCCGGCGGACGAGCCACTGCTGGCCGAGGGGTGGCACACGACCGCCCGGCCAGGCGGCCCCGAGCATCCCTGGACGCGCGCTCGCGCCCTGCAGTACGACCTGGTCCTCAACGGCAGCGAGGTCGCCTCCGGCAGCATCCGCAACCACCGCGCCGACCTCCAGGAGCAGGTCTTCGCCATCCTCGGCATCAGCCCGGAGCAGGCTCGGTCGAAGTTCGGGTTTCTGCTGGAGGCTTTCCAGTACGGGGCGCCCCCGCACGGCGGCATCGCCCCCGGCCTGGACCGCATGGTCGCCATCATGGGCGGCGCCGACACCATCCGCGACGTGATCGCCTTCCCGAAGACCGCCAGCGCCACCGACCTGATGATGGATGCCCCCTCCGAGGTGGATCCCGAACAGCTCCGCGAGCTGCGCATCCGGGTGGTGCCGGAAGAGAAGAAGGGGTAGCGCCGGGTCGCAGGAGAGACTGGCATGGCACCTAAGGCGGCGTTCATCTACTCGGACCGGTTCGCTGGCTACGACCTGGGGCCGAGCCATCCGCTCAAGCCGGTGCGCCTCCGCATGACGCAAGACCTGCTGGATGCCTACGGCGTGCTCGCCCGCCCGGAGGCGCGCGTCGTGGAGGCGCGGCCGGCCACCGAGGAAGAGGTGCTCGCTGTCCACACCCGGGGCTACTACGATGCGGTCGCGGCGCTCAGCGCGGGTGGGAGCATCGGCTGGGCGCAGTATGACCACGGCTTCGGCAGCTCCGATAACCCGCCCTTTCCGGGGATGCTGGATGCCTCGCTCCTCTACACGGGGGCATCGCTGCAAGCCGCGCGCCTGGTCAGCGCCGGCGAAGTGCCCCGCGCCTTCAGCATCTCCGGCGGGCTGCACCATGCGATGCCGGACCGGGCCAGCGGCTTCTGCACCTTCAACGACCCGGCCATCGCCATCGTGGATCTCTTGCGGCGGCACGAGCGCGTCCTCTACCTGGACGTGGACGCCCACCACGGCGACGGGGTGCAGGCGGTCTTCTACGACTCGCCGCGGGTGCTCACTATCTCGCTCCACGAGTCGGGGCGCACCCTCTTCCCGGGCACCGGGTTCATCGAGGAGACGGGCACCGGCGCCGGCGAGGGCTACAGCGTCAACATCCCGCTCTTCCCCGGCACGACGGATGAGACCTACGAGCGCGTCTTCGAGGCGCTCGTGCCGCCGCTCGTGGAGTGGTTCGACCCGCAGGTGGTCGTCGCGCAGCTCGGAGTGGACACGCACGCGCTCGACCCGCTGACGCACCTGGCGCTCTCCACCGAGGGCTTCACGTCGGTAGTCCGGGCCGTGCGCGACTGGAGCCGCCCGCTCGTGGCGCTGGGCGGCGGCGGCTACAACGTGGACGTGGTGGCGCGGAGCTGGACGCTCGCCTTCGCCTGCCTGGCTGAGGTGGACCTGCCGGACGAGACGCCGGCCGCGCGGCCGCAGGGGGTGGGTGCCCGGCTGCGCGACCGTGCGGCCCGCCTCCCGAAGCACGCCGACCCGACGCCCGCGGCGCAGTTCGCCGAGCGCACGGTCAGCGCCGTGCGGGAGAAGGTCTTCCGGCGGCACGGGATCGCATGAGTTACGACAGCCGTACTCAACCGCGAATGAACGCAAATGCACGCGAATGGGTGGGGAGTCGGGCTTCGTCGAGGTTCGCCGCAGCGCCCGCCGCGCCAGCACTTCGACACCCATTCGCGTCTATTCGCGTGCATTTGCGGTTGTTGGAAGATCGGGGGATAGCGTGAACCCGCACATCAACCCGGAATACGTCATCACCCTTCAGGGGCGGCAGTACTGCACCTATCGCGGCGTGCTGGACTGCGCGCACGGAATGGGGCTGGAGGGGATCCGCACGCGCCTGATCCAGGTGCCCGGGCCGGACAATGACCACGTCGCCATCGTCGAGGCCGAGGTGCGCCTGAAGGACGGGCGCGTCTTCGCGGACATCGCCGATGCGTCTCCCAAGAACGTGAACTCGCGCATCGCCAGCGCCTTGATCCGGATGGCGAGCACGCGGGCGAAGGGCCGGGCGCTCCGCGACGCGGTGAACATCGGCGAGGCCCTGGTGGAGGAGCTGCCCGACGTGGATGCCGAGCCGCCGCAGCCCGCGCGGCCGGCACCGCTGCGCGCGCCCGCGGCGGCGCGACCGGTGAGCGCACCGAGCCGATCGCCCGCAAGCGCCCCGGAGGGAGATGGCGAGGCGGCGGAGGACGCGGCGGCGCCCCTCGTCGTCCGCGATGCCGCGCCCGCGCCCGAGGCGCCCACGTCCGCGCCGGCGGCGACGGCTGCGGCCGCTCCCTCCGCTCCCGTTGAGATGGTCTGCAGCGACCCCGACTGCGGGCGCACCGTGACGCAGGGCCAGCACAACTTCAGCGTGAAGACCTTCGGCGTGGCGCTGTGCCCGCAGTGCCAGCGCAAGCGCCAGGCGCAGGGGAAGACGAGTTGAGGCAGCAGTCCGCCAGTGAGTTCCAGCGCCAGAACTCCCGCCGCCTCTGGGTCGCGGTCCTCTTCCTCATCGCGCTCCTCGTGGTGGGCCTGGGGCTCTTCGCCTACGTGGTGGCGGCCTTCGTCACCAGCGGCAATCCCCGCGCCCTCGTCACCGACCTGCGCCAGGCGAGCGAGTGTACCCAGAGCCACCTGAAACTCACCGCCGAGGCGGCCGACCGCTACTACCGCGACAAGGGGGAATACCCGGAGCGCATCGGCGATCTCCATCCGATGTACCTGGAGAACCGGGGCGCGCTCTTCTGCCCGGCCGACAACGACCGCGCCGGGAAGGATACCAGCTTCGAGTACCACCGTCCCGAGCCCGGCCGGACGGCCGGTGCCGTGCTCGCGTGCGACCATCACGCCCAGATGCGTCTGGAAGTGCGAATGGGTAAGGACTCCCGCCCCGGGTTCACCCGGTGGGAGATACGAACGGTGGCGAAGCTGGCGCGTGCGGTTGACGGGTAGCGGGTGATGAGTGACGAGTGATGCGTGAAGCTCAGGCTCACTCGTCACGCCGCCGCCGGCGCGCACTCCCGGCTTCGCTCCAGCAGGTTGATCACTTCCTCATCGCTCACCTGGCGGAAGTCGCGGTACCATTCGCCCACGGCGTAGAAGAACTCCGGCGTCTGGAGCGCCACCACCCGGTCGGCCTCCGGGGCCAGGCGCTCGATGCTGGCGGGGGGTCCAACGGGAATGGCGAGCACCAATTCCTTCGGGTTCTGAGCGCGCAGCCCGCGCAGCGTCGCCAGCACGGTCGCGCCGGTGGCGATCCCGTCATCCACGACGATGACCGTCTTCCCCTCCAACGGCACCGGCGGCCGGTCGCCGCGGTAGGCTTCCATCCGGCGGTGAATCTCGGCGACTTCTTCGGCCACCGCCCGCTGCACGTAGTCGTCGGTCACTGCCAGATACCGCTCGGCCATGGGATCCATCACCACGGAGCCGTCCGGGGCGACGGCGCCGATAGCCAGCTCCGGGTTGCCGGGCGCTGGAATCTTCCGGGAGACGACCACGTCCAGCGGCGCGCCCAGGGCGCAGGCCACCTCGTAGGCGACCACGCCGCCGCCGCGCGGCACGCCCAGAACCACCACGTCGCGGCGCCCGCGGTACTCCATGAGAGCCTCCGCCAGGCGCCGGCCCGCGTCGGTGCGATCATCGAATACCATGGCTTCACACCTCCTGTACCGGCCCTTCCCGCGCCCGGAACCGGCGAAACGCGGCGCTCGCCACCGGTTCACTCCGTATACCGCGCCCAGCACTCCGGCGACTCCCAGACGGTGACGGCGCTCAGGCGCACAGGGGCCGGCAGGTCGGGCGCCAGGCAGCGATAGATGAAGCGGGCGATGTTCTCGGAACTCGCGTTCTCCTCGCGGAAGGGCGGCAGATCGTTCAGGTAGGAGTGGTCCAACTCGCCGACGATCCGGCCGAGGAGCCGCTTCAGCGCCACGAAGTCGAAGGCCAGGCCATCCGGGCCCAGCTCCTCGGCGGCGATTACCGCCTCCACCTGGAAGCGGTGGCCGTGCAGGCGCTCACACTTGCCGGCGTAACCTCGCAGGCGATGGGCGGCATCGAAGTGCATCCGTGCGGCGACTTCGAACATGGGGCCAGGGATCCTCTCTATCCATCCATCGTATCGGCGTCCATTATAGGCCGCCGCCGGAGTGCCGTCAAGAGCGCAACGGTCGCAGACAGAGCGGCGACCCTACGTGCCACGCGCATTCCGTGGGGGCCGCGCTCCGTCTCGGCCCGTCTGACGTGTCCGTACTCATCAAGCCTGAGCAGTTAGCCAGCAAATGCGCGTTTGACCCCCGACCGGCGGGCGTGGTATAATGCCGGCGAGGGGGGCAGAGGGGTGAGCGAGCGCATCCAGGCTCACGCGCGGCGCCGCGCCACCGCCCAGAAGGCGCGCGGCGACTACCATATCGAGCTCCAGGAGGACGGCACCTTCCGTGTCGAGAAGGCGGACGGCACCGCCTATGTCGTCAACCTGGCCGAGGAGACCTGCACCTGCCCCGACTTCCGCCAGCGCCTGGCCCGCCGCGAAGCGTACGCAGGCGTGTGGTGCAAGCACCTGCACCTGTGCGCGGCGTCCTTTCTCCGCTGACGCCCAGGGAGGGTGCGGGAGTATCGGCGAAGTGTTCGCCAGAACACTTCGAGCTACGCCACCCCGATCCGCTTCAGGTAGTTGAAGGAGGCGGCCACCAGCTCGAACTGGTGCGTCTCGCTGCTGCCGGCGCCGGAGAGACCCTCCAGCTCCATCGTGAACGGCCCGAACATGCCGCGGGCGTTGAGGAGGCGGAACACCTCCGGGAAGTCCACCATCCCCTGCCCCAGCGTCGGGAACTTGCCGTCGCGGAAGCCGCCGTTGGAGTCCTTCAAGTGGACGCTGGCGACGTAGGGGAGCGCCTTCCGCAGCTCCTCGATGCCATCCGCGCCCTCGTTGTAGTAGTAGGTATTCCCGGTGTCGAAGTTGACGCGGATGTTCGGGTGCGCGACGGCATCCATCGTCTCGCGGGCGACCGTGCCGTTGTGGACGAGGTCCGGGTGCGTCTCCAGGGAGAGGGTGACGCCGCCGGCTGCGGCCACATCGCCCAGGGCGCGCAGGCGGGCGTAGGCCTCCGCTTTGGGCGTCTCCCCGGCCCTCACGCTGAGGAACATGATGGCCGCGCCCAGGCGGCCCAAGGTCTCCACCTGGGGCTTGAGCGCCTCCACGCACGCGGGATCCGCCAGCCGGCACACGCCCGCGCCGGATGACACTCGCAAGCCGTAGGCGCCCAGACGGTCGAGAATCTCGGCGACCGCCTCCGGCGCCGGAATGCCGATCTCGACATAGCGCAGCCCGATGGACTGCATGTGCTGATAGGCATTGGCGGTGAAGCGCCCGTAGCTCCCGACTCGACACGCAACGATGTTCGTCATCGCCTTCTCCTTCGGCCCCGCATCGGTCCGCAGGGAATGCCCTTCGTTTCGATGGGGAGCGCGCGCGTTCCTGCCGGCTCATTCACGCCGTTGACGCGGCTTCAGGCGGTTGGTATAATGGGGCGGCATCGAGCCGGCCTCCCCGCCGTCTCCGGGCCGCGCCGGCCGCCGCCACACGCCGTTACGCGAGTGTAACGCCGCACGGTATCTGCTATTGGGTGAGGCGACCGGGTCGGCATCACCCATCCGGTTGCGGTTCCCGGGCACGTAGTCTGTGGTGCGTCATCATCAGAGGATGGCGCCGCAGCATCCCGGGGGGAGTGACCGAGCATGGATCTCTCGTTCTACATCTACGCTGGCATCGGCCTCTTCGGGTTCCTCTACATCCTCGTCACCTTCTTCCTCGGAGAGCTGGGTCACCTGGGAGACTTCGGTGGCGTGGACATGGACCACGACATGGATGCCGGGCTGGAGCACGAGGTCGGCGATGCCGGCGCCGATCACTCCGCCGATGTTGGGGAGAGCGATGCCCCCGGGCCTTTCAGCTCCCGTGTCATCTCGATCTTCCTGACGGCGTTCGGTGCGGTGGCGGCGGGAGCGCGCTACTCGGGGCTCCCATCCAGCATCAGCGCCGGCCTCGGGATGGCTGCGGGGTATGGACTCGGGTGGCTCACCTACCGCTTCATGCGCCTCGTATGGGCACAGGGCGCCAGCAGCCACGTGCGCACCCGCGACCTGGAGGGAGCTTTGGCCGAGGTAAGCGTAGCGATCCCTGTCTCCGGGCCGGGGCAGGTGGCCTGTATCGCCAGCGGCACTCGCACCTACCAGATTGCCCGTGCGGCTGCCGGGACGGAGATCCCGCTGGGCAGCCGTGTTCGCATCGTCAGTGTCACCCCCGAAGGGGTGGTCGTCGAGCCGGCGCCTGAGGATGAGCCACCGGCGTCCGGCGAGTTCAGAAGGAGGATGCACCATGCCTGATCTCAGTGGTGGTAGTCAGATGGTCCTGGTGATTGTTGGCGTAGTTCTGGTCGCGGTGATCGCCGTGTTCCGGCTCATCCTGAGCAACTACGTCCGAGTTCCGCCCAACAGGGTAGCGGTCATCTACGGCAAAGGCCAGGGGAAGCGCCCTGACGGCACGCGTACGGGGCAGCGCATGCTGCTGGGCGGGGGCGGCCTGAAGATGCCCTTCATCGAGCAGGTCGCTCACCTCGATCTGAACGTGATGACCATCCCGCTGAAGATCCAGCGCGCCTACACCAAGGAGGGCGTGCCGGTCTCGGTGGATGCCATCGCCAACGTCAAGATCGAGAGCGACGAACTCTCGCTGAACGCCGCGGCCGAGCGCTTTATGGGGATGACGGTGCAGCAGATCCAGAACGTGATCTTCCAGACCTTGGAAGGCCACCTGCGCGCCATCCTGGGCACGCTGACGGTGGAGGACATCAACAACAACCGCCAGGCGTTCGCCAACCGGATGATGGAAGAGGCCGCCGTTGACCTGAGGAAGATGGGCGTGGGCATTGATGTGCTCACCATCCAGCAAATCTCCGACGACCAGGGCTACCTGGACTCGCTGGGCCAGAAGCGCACCGCTGAAGTGAAGCGAGACGCCGCCATCGGCCGCGCCGAAGCCGAGCGCGACGCGGAAATCGGCCAGGCTAACGCCAACCGTGATGCGCTCATCCAGGCCTCTTCCGCGCGGCAAGAGGGTGAGACGGCCAAGGCGGAGGCCGACGCGAAGATCGCCATGGCCCAGCGCAACCTGGAGGTGCAGCGCGCGCAGTATCAGGCGCAAATCGAGGCAGAGCGGGCCAAGGCGGGGCAGCAGGGCCCCCTCGCCGAGGCGCAGGCCCACCAGGCCGTCGTCATGGAAGAGATCAAGGTGGACCAGGTCCGCACCCAGGCGCAGATCGCGGTGCAGGAGCAGGAGGCGCTGCGCAAGGAGCGGGAGCTGGTCGCCAGCGTGCTGAAGCCGGCAGAGGCGCAGCGCCAGGCCGCCGTGATCAAGGCCGAGGCCGACCGCCAGGCGGCGATCATCACCGCCGAGGGCGCGCAGCAGTCGGTGGTCATCAAGGCGGATGGTGACCAGAAGGCGCAGATTACCCTGGCCAACGCCGAGCGCGACGCGCGCATCGCCCGGGCGGTGGCCCAGCAGAAGGAGTTGGAGGCGGGCGCCGCCGGCCAGGCGGCGCAGGTCTCGCAGGTGGGAACCGCGGAGGCCACGGTCATCCAGAGCAAGGGTACCGCTGAGGCGGATCGCATCCGTCTGGCGGGCATCGCCGAGGCCGACGTGATCATGGCGAAGGGCAAAGCCGTAGCCGAGGCCGAGCGCCTGAAGCTGCTGGCCGAGGCGGAGGGTCTGCGCCAGAAGGCCGAAGCCTGGAAGCAGTACGGCGAGGCCGCCATGCTGCAGATGGTGGTCGACAAGATGCCGGACATCATCGCGTCCATGGCCGGGCCGCTGCAGGCGGTGGGCACGCCGCTCTCCACCATCGACAAGGTGGTGATGATCGACTCCGGCGGCGGCAACGGACACGCCGGCAACCTGCAGCGCTTCGCCAACAACGTGCCCGCCATCGCCTTCAGCTTCATGGAGCAGTTGAAGGACGTGACCGGGCTGGACCTGAACACCGTGCTCCAGCGCGCCATGCACGCGCAGCCGGCCGATGGCGACGGCAAGGCGGCGGAAGCCCCTGTCCCCGAGGCGGCGCCGGCCCCCGAGCCGAAGCCCGAGGTAGCCCTCAGCAACGGCGAGCCCGTCGCCCCCCTGGTGGCGGTTCAGGACGGCAAGCGCGCCTGATCGTTGATCCCCGACGGGAGGAGGATGTCATCGCGGGCCTCTCCTCCCGTCGGCGTTCTCCGGCCGCGCCGCGCAGAGACGGCATCCACCGCGGATAGGGGCATCGGCGAGCGAGTAGGGCCTCATCATTACCCCACCGCCCTGGGGCTCGTAGTGCCCTCGACCACCAGGCGCACCCCGG
>JACQGM010000063.1 GCA_016199585.1 Armatimonadota bacterium | reverse complement strand
CCCTGCATCAGTGCCACAATTTGCCACTGCCGAGCAGATCTCCTTCCGAAAACGATCAAGAGGAGCAGAAGGAATCACCCCGCCGCTGCGTGATGGGGACAAATACAGGGTGGGCGGCCGCAGGTCCGCGCGGAAGGCGGGCGCCCGGTACCCCCACCTGAGTAGTTACGTACGGAGAGTGATCATGGGTAGGACATGCGAGGAACTCTGCCAGTTGCTGGCGGCGAGCGATCCCGCCGTGCGCCAGATGGCGGCGAAGGCGCTGGGAGCGTTGGGAACTCCGGCGGCGGTGGCGCCGCTGGCGATGGCCCTGGGCGATGGCGAGCCCGATGTTCGCCAGACGGTCGCGGATGCGTTGGCGCGGCTCGGGGAGGGGACGCTCGTGGCCTCGGTGCGTGACGCTCTCCGTGGCGACAGCGGCACTCTGCTCCAGCCGCGAGATCCCCGGGCGGTTGCTGCGCTGGCGCGTGCCATGGAGGGTGGTTGGGATGCTCAGGGGAGAGCAGCGATCGCGTTTGGCAGGATGGTGCATCCGCTGATCCAGCGAGACCGGCGGCGTCGTCTGGCGGCGGCGCGTGCCCTGGGGTGTATCGGCGGTGCGGGGGCCGTCCCGGCGCTCGCGCGAGGGCTGGCAGACGAGGATAGGGAACTCCGGCGCACCTGCGAAGGAGCGCTGGAGCGGATCGGATCCGCTTCGGTAGAGCCGCTCCTGCAAGTGCTGGCAACCGGAGGGACCAACGCGAGAGAGAGCGCGGCGGAGGTACTGGGCCGGTTGGGAGACGCCCGGGCGGTCATGCCCCTGGCGCGGGCACTCGCCGACCCTTCGGAGCGCATCTCCCTGGCGGTGTTGGTGGCGCTGGGGCGGCTGGGCGCTGCGGCGGCTCCCCTGCTGGAATGGCTGCGCTCGCAGAGCAACTTCCGGGGCGATACCGTGCTGTGGCAGGCACTCGCCGAAGCCATCCAATCGATCGAGGCGGCGCTGAAAGCGGCACCCGCAGAGCTGGAGGCCGCCGCGGCGCCGGAGGGCGCGGGCACGGAGCTGGAGGCTGCCGCGGCGCCGGAGGGCATCGGCACGGAGCTGGAGGCTGCCCCTCCTCCTCGTGACCCGGCACGGAGCTGACCCGGACGCCTGACGGCCCAGGTCGTGGGCAACGGCCACACGAAGTCGGCCGGCGCCGACTCCCCTTTCCAGTCCGCGCAGGCGGACTTGGTGCAGTAGTCGCCCGAGACTTCCAGGCGCCGGGATCGCGCCCCGCTCGAAACCGCCCTCCTCACCTCCTCCTCCGTCTCCCCATCCCCGACGTCCCGCGCCACCCCAGCTCCGGGAACGCATTCCGCGCCCGCTCGTCTAGGTAGTAGAGAGCGGCGGGAGCCGCCTGTCGGGAAGGGTACCGATGCCGGAGTCCGAGGAAGCCACCGTGCGACTCGCCCAAAGGGGCGACCGCGAGGCGTTCCGGGAGCTGTTCGAGCGTCACCGGGACCCGGTCTATGGCTACGTGCGCCAGATGGTGCGCGATGAGGATCTGGCGGCCGACCTGACCCAGGACGTGTTCCTGCGCGCCTACCGGTCGCTGCCGCGTCTGAAGGCGCCGGGCGCGTTCCGGGGCTGGCTCTACGCCATCGCCGCCAACCGGGTGCGCGATCACTGGCGGAGCCCGCGCCTGGATGCGCTCAGCCTGGACGCGTCCGCGGATGACGGGTCGGGGGATGTGATGGTCGCCGACCCGGCGCCCGGCCCGGAGCGCGTGGCGGTCCGAGAGGGTCTGCGCGAGGCGGTGGCCGCGGCGGTGGAGAAGCTGGCGCCGGAGCGCCGCGAGGTGGTGGTGCTCCATCACCTGCAAGGGATGGACGTCCGCGCCATCGCCGGGATGTTGGGAGTGGCCGAAGGGACGGTGAAGTCGCGCCTGGGCCGTGCCCGCGCCGACATGCGCCGCCACCTGATGGGATGGATGGAGGAGTAAGGAATGCCTGGAGCCCGACAGGACAGCAGCCCCGGCGTGTGCGCCCGCGTGCGCGAATGGCTGCCGGAGTATGACTACGGCGGCCCCGGCTGGTGGCGCCGGCGCCAGGCGGCGCGGCACCTGGCGCAGTGCCCCGGGTGTGCCCGCGAGCTGACAGCCCTCCGCCGCGCCACGGCCCTGGTGGAGGCGCTCCCGCGTGAGGTGGCGCCGGAGGGCCTGTGGGATCGCCTGGAGGGCGCCCTGGCGCTGGAGAGGGCGCGGCCGGCAAGGAGCCACTCCCCGAGGCGGCGGATGCCGGCGCTGGCGGCGGCGGCGACGGCGGCCGTGCTCGCGGCGGGGCTTGGATTGCGGGCGGCCTGGCAGCCGGAGGAGCCGGCGGTGGCCGTGGAATCGTATGTTCAGTCGCACCTGGCGCTCTCGCGGTCGCGCCCTCTCTCCCCCGGGGCCGGGTACGATGCGATGGTGCTCTTGACGGCGGGAACGAGCGCGAGATGAGAACCGCAACCTGGTGCCTCACACTCCTGTGGCTGGCGATCCCGGCCCTGCCGCTGCCCACCGCGGCGGCGCCCGACGCCGCGCGATTGGTCGAGCGCGCGTTTCGGCGCCCGCGCTCCGTGGCGCACACCGGCACGGTGGAGGTGACGGTGCAGGGAGTGGCGGGCACCGCGCTCGTGAAAGTTGCCTGCGACGGCCAGGGGCGAGAGCGGCGCGAGCACGTGGACGGCCCGGCGCGGGGCACGGTGGTCCTCACCGACGGGCGCTCCACCTGGCAGCGCGGGGCCGGCGGCGGCCTCTGGAAGCTCTTGCCGCCGATGGCTGCGGCCACCGGCGCCTGGGATCGCCTGCGGGCCAACTACGACCTGCGCGCCACGGGTTCGGCGCGCGTCGCGGGGCGCGCGTCGCGGATCGTGGAGGTGGTGCCCCGCCATCCCGGCAACCCGAAGCAGGTGCTCTGGCTGGATACCGACACGGCACTCGTCCTTCGCTCGGAGGCGCGCCGCTCCTCCGGCGAGGCGGCAACTGCGAGCGTCTACACGTCGGTGGCGCTGGGGGCGCCGCGGGGCGCCGCGCTGGCAGCCCCGAAGCCCGAGGACGTCGCGCCTCTGACGCCCCCGGAGCAGTGGGAGGAGTGCTCATCACTGGCGGAGGTGGAGCGGCGCGTGGGGGAGCGAGTGCCGCTGCCCGCGGAGTTGCCCCCGGGCTACGCGCTCTCCGGCACATACGTTCACGGCTGCTGGCGGGGGATCTCGCTTCCCGTACTGCGCTACGAGGACGGGGTGAACGCGCTCACGCTCTTCGTGGCGCGCCCGGGGGGGCGCGGGTGGGGAAGAAGCCTCCGATGGGGAGGCCCGGGTTGGTGTCGCGTGGAGCAAAGGGAAGGGCAGCAGGTAGCCCGGTCTGCCTGCCGGGGCTACCACTACGTGCTGATCGGGGATCACCGCCCCGAGGCGCTGGAGGCGATGCTGCGCTCCATTCGGTGAAGGGGTGAGCGCAGCGTGTGGGAGAAGGAGGAAGAGGATGGTTCGCAAGCTGGTGGTGTTGGGGGTGGCGGCAGCGGTGCTGTCCGCCGGTGCCGCCGCGGCCCAGCGCGGCCGCGGCGGATGGTGGAGCCGGGTGACTCCGACCACCGCGGAGCAGAAGGTGTTCGTGGACGAGGCGACGGCGCTGCGGACGCAGATCTGGCAGAAGCAGGCGGAGCTGCGGAGCCTGACGGCCCAGCCGAAGCCGTCGGAGTCGGCCGTCAAGGCGAAGCAGGCGGAAGTGGATGCCCTGCGTGAGAAGCTGCACGCCCTGGTGCAGAAGAACCGGTCGCTGATCCAGGAGATGGCGCCGGCCGCCGGGCGTGGCGGACCCCGCGAGGGTTGTCCCGGGTACGGTCCCTGCGGCGGCGCTCCCGGCAGCGCCTGCCCGATGGGCGGTCCCGGCGCGGGTCGCGCCCGCCGCGGCGATGGCGCGGGCTGCCCGATGGGCGGCCCCGGCGCCGGCCGCGCGATGCGTCACGGCCGGGGTGCCGAACGCGGCCCGGGCCGCGGACCAGCGGGGCGATAGCGCGATGGCGAGGTCGGACGGGCGGGCAACCTGTCCGGCCTCGCCCGACCAAGGAATCCGCCGCTGCGACAGCGTATCTGTGAGGGAGTGTGCGAGAAGGCCGGAGACGCAGAGAAGGGAACGTAGAGGCGCTGAGGGTTCAGAGGACGCTGATGATCAGAGCGTTCTCCCTCTTCTCGATGCCTCTGCGTGGGGTTCTCTTCGGGATCTCTCTTCTTCCCGTACTCGGGGCTGGCCGCAGTCAATCGTTGGGCGGATGCTGTTGGATATGAACGATACGCTCTACCGGGTTCTCTTCATCATCGGCTATGCTCTCGTCATTCCGGCGCTGACGGTCTTCTGGTACACCGGCGGGCGGCGCATGGACCGTGTCCAGA
Organism: Armatimonadota bacterium; assembly: GCA_016199585.1. Classification (GTDB taxonomy): domain Bacteria; phylum Armatimonadota; class JAAZEB01; order JAAZEB01; family JAAZEB01; genus JACQGM01. The sequence continues at coordinate 1,908 of JACQGM010000063.1, read as the reverse complement.
CGCGCAGTCTGCTCGTGATGACCGCCGGCGTCGCCATCATCCTGATCGCCGCGCAGCCCTACCGCTGAGTCACCCCGATCGCCCGGCCGGGCTTCGGTGCATGCGAGTGGGACCTTGTGGCCGTCCGGGGTCGGTGGCACGTGCTCACCGAGCAAGCAAGCCTCAGCAGCAGCGCAAGATGCCGCTCCCCAGGTTTCATAGAATCGCCCGGGGAGCGGCATGCGTCAACCGCGGGCGAGCCGCGCGTTGGCGTCCAGACTCGTCGCTAAGGCCTGAAGACCTGCAGCAACTGCGTGCGGATCTGGTCGGCCCACACGCGGGCCAGCTCCATGAGCGCCGCGTCCATGCCGCGCCGCAGCGCCGGCGCCACCCCGGATTGGGGCGCCTGGACGTCGGCTTCCGTCACCGTCAGCAGCGGCACGCCGGCCAGGAAGATCGTCGGATAGCCCTGGATGACGCGCACTTGCACGTGCGAGGGGCGGTAGCCGCCCATCTCCAGCGATCGCGCGATGCCGGCGTTGAGCCGTTCGTATACCTGGCTGGTGCGCGCATCGAGGGTCGGGAACGGCCCGGGGGCTGCCAGGTCCAGGATGCGGATGCCACCGATGCCGATGGCGCCCGGATCGCGGACCTCCACGGAAGGCTGTCGGAAGCCGAGCACCTGGGCGCGCACGTCCGGCGCCACGTAGCCCGGCGGCACCTGAACCGAGATCCCGAGCTCCTGGCGCAGGAAGCGGAGGGGCACGAAGATGCGGCCCTCGCGGATGAGCGCCGGCACGCCCATCATCACGTGCCGGCCCTCGACGATGGCGTGCCCACTTCCGGGCATGATCTGCACGTCAATGCCCTGGTACTCGAACCGGGCCATCACGTTCTCCGGGATCCAGCGCAGCGTCGCGTTGCCCAGGAACGTGAGTGTCTCTTCCAGGGGAACCATCAGGAAGGTGCCCGTGGTGAACGGCGCCATCTGGTAGTTGATGGCGCGTCCGTTCAGGGTCACCTGGGCCTGTGCGGCGCTCCCCGACAGGAACACGCCCGCCGCGAGGGTGAACGCCGCCGCATATATCGCAAACTGCTTTCGCACAGCTCTCACCTCATTTCACGGACCTGTCGGCGACGGGCGCGGAGCGCCTGTCACCCATAACCACCGCCGGCTTTACCCGGCCAGGCCATGACGCAAACGAGACGGCGCTCGCGGCCAGGTGAGGAGTGAAGCCGTAGGGCGCGGGTTTCGCCCCGCGCCGGGTCCGAACACGCACCGACCGTGCCGCGGGTTCCATCCCGCGCGGCCCACGGGTCGCACACCGTTGGCTCAGGACGGTGCCGCTGGGATCCCCGTCGCACCCTCCCTCGGAACAGAACATGGTCCTGATGCGTCATATAGGCCAGGGGGCTGAGTAGCACCCTTACTCTCCAGAGGAGCAGGAATCATGAACAAGTTCGGTCGGGCCGCGTTGTCGGTGCTATTGCTCGTCGGCGTGGCCGTAGTCGCCCTGCAGGTCGGGGCACTGGCGGGCGGAGGCCAGAACCAGGTGCAGGAGAAGCGCAAGGACTTTGCCCTCGTGGGCACCGTTGTGAGTGCAGACCCCGATGCCGGCACCATCGAGGTCAGGGCGCTCTCGGGTTTCGGCCCGATCACGGCGTATATCGGCGAGGACAAGCCGAACCTTGTGCTGACCACAGACGGCGACACGCAGTTCTCGCCGGCGGGGACCACGCTCGAGACGATGGCGGACGGAGACAACATCCGGGCCTCAGGCTACTACGAAGAAGGTGTCTTCCGTGCCTACGTAGTGGCCATCGCTCCCTGAGGTCACCCTCGCACGCAGCCCGGAGACGACCGCGAGTTAGCAGTCGCAGAGGGCGCAGACGCGCACCACCGGCGCGGGGCGGAACCCGCGCCCTACT
>JACQGM010000062.1 GCA_016199585.1 Armatimonadota bacterium | reverse complement strand
CCGATGCCCTCCTCGAGGAGGGCATCGGCCTGTACGAGGACGTGCATACCTACGTCGAAGCGCGCCTGACGGAGCAGATCGGCGAGGCGGCGCGCAAGCTGCACACTGCGCGCTCGCGCAACGACCAGGTGGCGCTCGACACCCGTCTCTTCGTGAAGGACGCCGCCGCCGGGGTGCGATCCGCCATCCGCGAGGCGCAGCAGGTGCTGGTGGAACGGGCCGAGGAGCTCGCCGGGGTGATCCTCCCCGGCTACACGCACCTGCAGCACGCGCAGCCGATCTCCCTCGGGCACCACCTGATGGCCTACTTCTGGATGCTGGAGCGCGACCACGATCGCTTCGCCGGGGTCATCGAGCGCGCCGATTGGATGCCCCTCGGCGCCGGGGCCCTGGCCGGCACCACCTTCCCGATTGACCGGGGGATGGTCGCCCGCGAGCTCGGCTTCTCGCGGGTCGCCCCCAACAGCCTCGACGCCGTCTCCGACCGCGACTTCGTGATCGAGTTCGTGTCGGCGGCTGCGATGGCGATGGCGCATCTCTCCCGCCTCTGCGAGGAGCTGATCGTCTGGGCCAGCCGCGAGTTCGGGTTCATCCAGCTCGATGACGCCTTCACCACCGGCTCCAGCATGATGCCCCAGAAGCGGAATCCCGACGTGGCCGAGCTGATCCGCGGCAAGAGCGGGCGCGTCTACGGCGACCTCGTCTCCCTGCTCACGATGATGAAGGGGCTGCCACTCACCTACAACAAGGACATGCAGGAAGACAAGGAGGCGCTCTTCGACGCGGCCGACACCGTGCGCGGCTGCCTCACCGTGGTCGCCGCCATGCTGCGCACCGCGCGCTTCCCCGAGGAGCGCCTGAAGGCGGCCACCCGCGGCGACTTCTCCACCGCCACCGACCTGGCCGACTACCTGGTGCGCCGCGGCCTCCCCTTCCGCGATGCCCACGGCGTGGTGCGCGACCTCGTCAACGCCTGCCTGGCGCAGGGACGGGCGCTGGAGGACCTCTCGCTGGCGGATCTGCGCCGGCACAGCGACCTCTTCGGCGAGGATGCGCTGGCGGAGCTCTCCCCCGAGCGCAGCGCCGCCCGCCGCACCAGCGAGGGCGGCGCTGCGCCGGAGCGGGTGCGCGAGCAGATCGCGCGGGCGCGGGAGGTGCTTGCGGGGGGATGAGGTGGTTGGGTGGTTGGGTGGTTGGGTGGTTCACTCGTTGTCGGCGTCGGACTCCTCGGCGAGCAAGGTGGATGCGGCCCCCGGGCAGGCGTACTGGCGCGCTTCGGGGCGGCAGGGCCGGCCCCCGTCCCCGGCGAACCTACCGTTGTGCAGACTTCAGGGAACGAGACGGTGGCGGAGGGCGCGGCCGGTGCGGGGGGCGTGGAGCGCGAGGTGCACCGCTTCACCGAAGTGGCCTGCATCGTGGACGCCGGGGGATACGGGGCGGGGATCAGCCTCTTTTCGATGGGCACCATCCTGCCGCTCTTCGTGCGCCAGCTCACCGAGTCGCCCTTCCTCATCGGCCTCATCCCGGCGGTCTACTGGGCAGGCCTCTTCCTGCCGCAGTTGGTGGTGGCGCGGGCCATCGCCCACCTGCCGCGCCTGCGCCGCTACGTGATGATCATCGCCGTGCTGGAGCGCGTCTTCCTGGCGCTGCTGGTGCCGCTCACCCTCTGGCTGTGGCGGAATCCCGAGGCCCTGCTGGTCGCCTTCTTCCTGGCCTGGGCCGGGCACGCCCTCAGCACCGGGCTGAACTGGGTCTCCTACTTCGGCATGGTGGCGAAGATCGTGCCGGCGACGCGCCGGGGGCGGCTCTTCGGGGTCGCCGGCGCCCTGGGCGGAGCGTTCGCGGTGGCCGGCGCGCGCCTGGCGGAGCACCTGCTGAAGGACGGCGGCATGCCCTACGGCTTCGTCTGGTGCTTCGCCGTCGGGAGCGTCGTCCTGGTCGCGACGGTGGTTCCCCTGGGGTTCGTGCGCGAGCCGGACGGCGAGCCCCTCGCGGAGCCGCCGCACGCCGGCCCGCGCCAGATCACCATCCTCCTTCGCGCCGACCCCGCCTTCGGGCGCTTCGTGGCGAGCCACATCTGCTACGCCCTCGCGGGCGCCGCGCCGGCGTTCTACACCGTCTATGCCCTCGAGCACCTGGGGGCCACGCCGACCGACGTGGCGCGCTTCACCGCCGTCCTCACCGGCGTCACGGTCCTCGCCTACCCGCTCTGGGGGATGCTGGGCGACTCGGGGGGCAACCGGCGCGTGGTGACGGCAGCGGCGGCGCTCGCGAGCGCCGGGGCGCTCCTGGCGCTTCTCGCCCCGACGCTCGGCCTCTTCTACGGCGTGTTCGCGTTCCAGGCCGCCGCCGCCTGCGGCATCGGGCTGGCGTCGGGGAACATGGTGCTGGAGTTCGGCCCGCCCGCGCGCGCCCCCACCTATCTGGCGGTACACTCCTCTTGCACGATGCCGGCGATGGCGCTGGCGCCGGTGGTGGCGGGCGCCATCGCGGGGGCGCTCGGCTACCGCGGGATCTTCGCCGCGGCCGCCGCGCTGGCGCTGGCGGCGTCCCTCGGCTGGGCACGCACCGCCGAGCCGCGCAAGCGCCAGGCGCCGCCGTAACGCTCCGGTGTATATGCTCTCGGAGGGGAACGTGGGTCCGGCGCTTGCGGAAGGGGCGTGCGAGATGCCGCGTTTCTGGTCTGTGCTCAAGAGACTCGTCAGGGAACAACCGTCGCAGGCCACCGGGCGCATGAACGCACCCGTCTCGGAGGCCTGCGGCCAACCGTCTTTTGAGACTGTCGGCGCGGCGGGCGAAACCCCTGTCGGGATCACGTTGGAGTCCCGGGGCGCCGCCGGGTGTTGACATGCCTCCAATCGTGTGCTATACTCCCGCTTGATCGCTTCTCGCGGGCACTGCCGGAGAAGTGCTTCTCCCGATCCCGCGCGAAGCGCCGTCCGCGCGTCAGTGCCGGCGCGAGCGCGAAGGGAGACGTTCAGTGGCGAAACGCAATGGATTCACCCTCATTGAGTTGCTCGTCGTAATAGCGATCATAGCTATTCTGGCGGCAATTCTGTTTCCGGTGTTCTCCCGGGCAAGGGAGAGGGCGCGTTCAACCACCTGCCTCAGCAACATGAAGCAACTGGGGCTGGCGACCATGAGTTACACCCAGGACTACGACGACACGCTTCCCCCGGCCTACGTGTGGGCGCGCGACACGCCCGCTGGCAGGTGGCGGTGGTGGTGGGAGCAGCTCTACCCCTACACGAAGCAGGCCCAGGACACCACGGCTCGCCGCGATCCCAAGCTGACCATCTACGACTGCCCCTCTCGCGTCAAAGATACCCGGTCGGGTATCACCTGCAACGCCTCGCTCATGCAAGCGCAGCTCGGCATCAAAGAGGCCCAGATAGTGGCGCCCTCCAAGGTCTACATGCTCTTCGACGCCAACTACCCGTGGATGGGCTACGGACACACCAGAAACCCGGGCCTGGCTTCCTTCGTGCCCGGCTGGGGCACCGTGATGAACGACATGGCCTTCTGCGACCGGGTCGTCACGGGGGGATATGGGACCTACGGACCCGATTGCCGTACCGGACGGCACTTCCTCGGGATCAACATGGCCTTCGCCGATGGTCACGCGAAGTGGCTGCCATCACAGCAGGTGATCAACGAAGGCCGGAAGACTATCGGTGGAGACCTGGTCGCCCAGGGAGGAGCCTGGAGCCCGGCCAATCCGTGACGCAGGGATCACCGCTCACACCGCGCCCGGCACCCGCGTGGAACGCAGCCCGGCGGCACCCGCCGCCGGGCTGTCTTTCTTGCGCGTCCCTGCGCGGTGCGGAATCGCTGCTGCGGCCATCGCCAGCGCATTGACGCGGCCCGGCGCCCGTGCTATACTGGGCGCGGAATCGGGAAGGGCCGTGAGCGATCTCAGCTTGCGCGCGAAGCGCATCCTTATCTCCGCCGGACCCACCTGGGTGCCGATTGACGACGTGCGCCACATCGGCAACTTCGCCACCGGGCGGCTCGGCCTGGAACTCGCCCGGGAAGCGGCGCGCCGGGGCGCCGCGGTGACGCTGCTCCTGGGCCCCGGGCGCCTCCCGGTCTCCGCGCCGGAGCGGGCGCGCTTCCGGGTGGTGGACTACACCTACTTCGACGAGCTGCGCGCGCTGGTGCGGCGGGAAGTGGGCAGCCGCGCCTACCACGCCTTCCTGCACAGCGCCGCCGTGTCGGACTATGCGCCGGAGCCGCAGCCGGGAAAGATCCGCTCGGGACAGCCGGAGCTGATCCTGCGCCTGCGCCCGCTGCCGAAGATCATTGACGAGGTGAAGCCGCTCGACCCCGACATCCTGCTGGTCAAGTTCAAGCTGGAGGTGGACGTGACGCGCGAGGAGCTGATCCGCATCGCGCAGGCGAGCCGCGAGCACTCCGGGGCGGAGCTGATCGTCGCCAACGAGCGGCACAGCCTCAGCGCCACGGCGCACCCGGCGCTCATCCTTGCGCCCGAAGGCGTGGTGGCGGAGGTGGCGACCAGGGAGGCGCTGGCCGAGGCGCTCCTCGACGCGATCGCGGCGCGGAGGCGGCCATGAACGTGCTGCTGGGAGTGACTGGCGGCATCGCCTGCTACAAGGCGTGTGAGGTGGTGCGGCTGTTTCGGCGCGCGGATCACGGCGTGCGCGTGGTGATGACCGCCAATGCCCGGCGCTTCGTTACCGCGCTCACGTTCGAGGCGCTCTCCAACAACCCGGTCGCCACCGACATGTGGGCGGCAGGGCACCAGCACGACGTCGAGCACATCGAGCTGGCGAAGTGGGCGGAGGTCGCCGTCATCGCCCCGGCCACCGCCAACTTCCTCGGGAAGGTGGCGCACGGCATCGCCGACGACCTCCTCACCACGGTGGTGATGGCGCTCCCGGCCGCTGTCCCGGTGGTGATCGCCCCGGCCATGAACACGCAGATGTGGCTCAACCCGATCCTGCGGCGCAACATCGAGTCTCTGCGCGCCCTGGAACGCTACCACTTCGTGCCGCCGCGCGTGGCCCAACTGGCGTGCGGCGATACGGGCACGGGGGCCCTGGCGACGCCGGAAGCGATCTTCGAGCGCGTGCTGGCCTACGCCGGGGGAGGCCAGGAGGGAAACCCCACCTGCCGCAGCCGCCCGGAGGGTATCGGGTAGCGCGGGTCGGTGCCCTCCAGAAGATAATCGCTCACGCACCCGTCATCCAGGTAGACGCGCAGCGCCCAGGTGCCGGCGTGGTCGGGGTGCTGCACCAGCTCCACGGTATCAATGTGGGCCATGAACTGGCCCCCGTGCACCGTGCGCAACGCCTCCCACAGGTTATCGGCCATCGGCCCCGCCAACGACTGGGCCTGCCACGCAAGCGCACCGCCTCCCATAGAACCTCCTCCTTCACCTGGCATCCCTAGCAGGAACCGGGCCATCACAGGCAGCCGGGGAGGGCGCGCGGCGGCGGCGTTGTTGACAGCACCACGCTCCGGTTGCTATACTAGCGGCGGCCGGGCGGCCACCGGCGCCGGGGACGGGAACGCCTTCCCGTCGCCGGGGCGGCCGGGAGAAGACGCTGATCCCGGCCGGATCGGTGGCTGCCCATCGCGCACCCGGGCGCGCCGGCACCCGCTCTCCTGTGGACCGCGTCCCACCTTCCGGATGGCCGGGGCGCGGGGGAGCGCCCGAGGCAGCGCCGGCTTGAGGTTGAGAGACCCGATGAGGGGGACCATGAATCGTTTGCCCATTGTGGCCGGAAACTGGAAGATGCACAAGAGCATCGCCGAGGCCCGGGCGCTCGTTGAGGGGCTCAAGCCCCGGATCGCCGGCCTCGCCGGGGTCGAAGTCGTCGTCTGTCCGCCCTACACGGCCATCGCCGCGGTGCGCGAAGCGGCGGCGGGGAGCGGCATCGCGCTCGGCGCCCAGGATGTGTTCTGGAAGGAGAAGGGCGCCTACACCAGCCAGGTGGCTCCCGGCATGTTGGTGGACGCGGGCTGCCGCTACGTGATCATCGGCCACTCGGAAAACCGCGGGCGCTTCGGCGTGCCGGAGCCGGAGATGACCGAGGCGCTGTGCCGCTGGTTCGGCGAGACGGATGAGAGCGTGAACGCGAAGACGAAGGCCGCCCTCGCCGCGGGCCTGGTGCCGATCGTCTGCGTCGGGGAGACGCTGGAAGATCGGCGCGCCGGCCGCACCGACGCGGTGATCGCGGCTCAGGTGGAGCGCGGCCTCGCCGGGCTCTCCGCCGGCCAGGTGGCGGGCCTGGTGGTCGCCTACGAGCCGGTCTGGGCCATCGGCACCGGCGAGACCTGCGACACCCCCGAGGCCGACCGCGTCTGCGGCGTGATCCGCGGCGTGCTGGCGGCCGGCTTCGGCGACGGCGCCGCGGGGTCCGCCCGCATCCAGTACGGCGGGAGCGTCAAGCCGGGCAACGCGCGGGAGTTGTTCTCTCAGCCGCACATTGATGGCGGCCTGGTGGGCGGCGCGTCGTTGGAGAGCGACTCGTTCGCTCAGATCGTGCGCGCGGCGGTGCCGTGAGGTCGGCAGGCAGGTTACGGCGGGGGTCTGAGCGTTGCTGGTGGTGACCGGCATCCCGGCCGGCCTGTGGCGCGCGGTGCCCTGCCCCCACGAGCGATGCGCTTCCCCGGGGGTGCCGCAGCCAGGCGGGAACGCGGCGCGGGGCGCGGGTGTCCTCCTTCATACGGCACGCGGCGCGGTCCGGCGATATGCGCCGGACGGATGTACTCAGGCCGCGGGCTGGTTGGGCGCTTGCCTCTCGGCCTCCCCGGCAAGCAGTCTGGGATCCCGTGATGCGAGACCTCTACCGAAGGCACACGATGGCGCTGCGGCGGCGCACCTGGGCGTACGCGACCCTCTATGCGGGCGTGGTGGCCGCCCTCATCCTCAGTGGCGGGGTGGGGGGCATCTGCTACCATATTCGCCGTGATAACGTGCGCGAGAGCAGCACCGGCCTTCCCTTCCACCCGATGCCGGACGCCCGTTCGCGCATCCTCGTCGTGGCGCCCCACTGCGATGACGAGACCCTCGGCTGCGGCGGCCTGCTCCACTACGCCACGCGCCGGGGCAGTGCCGTGCGCGTGGTCGTCGTCACCAGCGGCGACGGCTTCCACTACGCCGTCCAACGCGCCCACCTCGGGAGGCGCATCGGGCCGCGCGATTACCGCCGCTTCGCCGGCCGCCGCCGGGACGAATCGCGCGCCGCCCTCGCCCACGTGGGCGTGCCGGCGCGCGATGTGCTCTTCCTCGGCTACCCGGATCGCGGCCTGGCGCACCTCTGGCTGGGGCACTGGACACCCGACGCCGCGTACGCCTCGCCGTATACCCGCGCGTCCATCGTCCCTTACCCGGATGCTTACCACCCGGCCGCGCCCTACTGCGGAGAGGCGCTGCTGGAAGACCTGGAGCGGATCATCCGCGAGTTCCAGCCCACGGCCGTTTACGCTCCCCACCCGAACGACGACCATCCCGACCATTGGGCGACCTCCTGCTTCGTCCGCGCCGCGCTGGAGCGTCTCGGCCTCAGAGACCGCGTGGATGCCTTCGCCTATCTGGTTCACCGGGGTGACTGGCCCGCGCCGCGGGGGTGGCATCGGGATCGCGGCCTCTCGCCCCCGGCGGCGATGGCCCGGCTGGATACCCTCTGGAGCGCGCTGCCGCTCGATGCGGCAGCGGCCGCCGCCAAGGAAGCGGCCCTGGAGGAATACCGGTCGCAGATGGCCGTGATGCGCCGTTTCCTGACCTCGTTCGTCCGCCGCACCGAGCTCTTCGGGCGCTTCGTGCCCCCCACGGCGGCCGGGCCGGCTCCCGCCGGTCTCCGCGTGGATGGCGACCCCTCGGAGTGGCAGGCGATCCCCCTGGCGGCCCAGGAGCCGATTGAGGATTCCCTGGACGTGGAGCTGGCCGGCGCTGCCGACCTCACCGGCATCCGGGTGTGCCACGACGAGCGCAACCTCTACATCCTGCTGAGCACCCGGCGCCCGATCTCCCGCCAGTTGCGCTACGTGCTGCGCCTGCGCACGCTGGGGGCGGAGTCGCGCGCCCTGACGGTCACGGTGCGGCCCGGGAAGCCGCCCGTGCCGCCCGCCACCGCCGCCGCCGCGCGAGACCGCTGCATCGAGCTGGCCGTTCCCCTCGCCGCCCTGGGCGGCGCCGATACCCTCTTCGTCGGTGCCGTGGCGCGCACCCGCCACTTCGCCATTGATAGCACGGGTTGGCGGGTGGTGCGCCTGCTGCACGCGGCCGGTCAGGGGGAGATGCGCGGGGTGGTGGAGAGCCAGTAAGCCTCTTCCCCACGGCCGTAGACGACCTCGCCGAAGACGGCCGCATACCCGCGCTTCGGCTTCGCCAGCGTGAAGGTGTATGCCCCATTCGTCTTCTTCAGCGGCTGTTCGGTCCACTCCGCCTTGCGGAAGTCCCTCGTATCCGAGGAGGCGGTCCAGGCCGCCACGGCGGTGGGCGCTCCCCGCGGACGGATCGTCAGCTCCAGGCCCCCGGCGCCCTGGCGATAGGCCCAGGCGAGCTTCGGGAGGGCTTCACCGTTCGCGCGCGCCACGGCGAATGCCCGGATGCCCGCCAGGACGCGCTTCCGGTCGAGGATGTAGTGGCCGGCGTTCGGCTCATACAGGATGTGCTTCTCGCCCGGCAAGTTCCCGAAGTAGAGGTTCGCGGCTTCCAGCGTCCAGTAGGGGTCGTTGATGCTATTGATGATGAGCTTCGGCACCCGGACGCGGTGGCGGAGGGCGTAGGGATCGATCATTTCGGCCAGCCGTCGGCCTTCGGGCACCGCCAAGAGCTGCGGCAGGCCGCGCCGGGCATAGTCCCCGATCAGCGAGCTGTAGGTACCGTAGACAGAGAGCTGCTGAGCCATCTGCGGCGCCAGGTTCAGGTTGTCATACACCAGGGGCGCAACGCCGACCACGCGCGGGTCGGCGGCGGCGGTCAGCCACGCGGTCCACCCACGCTTGGAGGCACCGCTGACGACAAAGCCCTTGAGCGGGGCGTTCCACTCCTTCCGTGCCACCTCCTGGGCGGCATCCATGGCGCGCACGGCGCTCTTTGCCATCGGGAAAAGGAGCGGCCAGGTATCGTCGCCGGTTTCCAGGAAGCGGGAGAGCGTGTAGGCGATCAGAGCGTCCTCACGCTTGCCATCGAACAGCGGCTGGTTTGGGATGTCGAAGAGTGCGACGACGGGCATGCCGGTGGCGCGGGCCAGGGAGTCTGCCGTCTGCAGCGCACTGGGGCTGCCGTGGTCCACGGTGATGAAGAGGATGGCCGTGTCGGGATGGCGCACTGCCTCCGGCCGAATGAGATCCAGCTCGTGCTTCCAGGTGATGCCGTGCCATGTCTGGGACGCCAACTCCAATCGGAGCAGCTTCCCCTGGCCGGGCGCGTCCAGCTCGCCGGCTTTGCGCCAGGAGTAGCTCGCGTCCGGCCGTGCGATATAGGTCAGGAGCGGGTGCGGTGAGGAGGGGCGAGCCTCGCGCGCACCGCAGAGGGCTACGGCAGCGACCAGAGCGGCAGCAGCCGCGGCGATGAGCAGGAATGTGCGTCTCACGATGAACCTCCGTCGTGGGGGCAACGGGTGCCGGAGTCGCGCGGCCGTGCCGGCACCTTCTCGGCCCCCGACTCTGAATTACCCCGCGCCAGGGGTGTTCTCCTTCGGGCACTGGTACAGTGGGCGGCGTGGGAAGCCCTCTCATCCGTGCTATTCTCCCTCGTTGTCCTCGCCGTGCTGATGCGCATGGCAACACGGGTCGGGAAGGCCAACCTCACAAGCGTCGCCACGAAAGGTGTTCGCCGCGCCGTGTCGAAGACGACTGCATGGAGCTGCGCTGCCAGTTGCGGTTCATTGAGACGGAGCAGGGGGCGCGTGCGACGCTCGAGGCGTCCGATCCCGGCCGCTGCGCCGCCATCACCCTCGTCGCCGAGGGCGCCGACCGGGCCGAGGCCGTGGCCCTCCTCGCCGAGCGCACCCGCGAGCTGTATGATGCGGTGTGCGGCCTGGTGGAGAGCGTGGAGGAGGTGGCACAGAGCTACCTCGGGAGCGGTGAGGATGCTGGCGCGCAGGCCCGGTGACGTCTGCGCCCCCTGATGCCCTGCTGCGACCCTGTCTGACTACCGCCAGGGGACGGCTTGCCACCGCTGCCTGTGCCGAGGGGCCGTTTCCCGGCGTCCGTCTGACGAACGGAGAACAAGTGATGCGAACGCAGCGCCTTCTGGGGGTGGTATGCTCCGCCGCTCGTTAGAGAGACCTGCCGCGTGGGGCCGCACCCTCCCTCGCAGCGGCGCCGCTTGCGGCTTCGCGTGCGGTGTGATATGATCTGAGCGGGGGAAGACGATGGTAGACCTCAGTCTCTCGTTGCCGGAATCGCTGCGGGACTTCGCCGAAGAGCAGGTGGCCCGGGGATGCTATGCCGGTCCAGGTGACTACATCCGCGAACTCCTTGTCCAGGCCAGGAAGCGCCGCGATGAGGAACGCCTCGAAGCCATCCTCATCGCAGGTCTTGACTCAGGGGATCCAGTCGAGTTCACGCCTGAATACCGGAGCAAGAAGGAGTCCGAGTTCCTCGCCCGGCACCGGGCGGTGGAGGACCGATGAGCCTTGGAGTCCATCCGACAACTCGTCCGTAGCGGCTGGCTTCGGCCGGCCGAAGCCAGCCGCTACGGACAAAATCCGACGAATCCGATTTCTCGGATCGGTTCTTACGCGGGCGGCTCCTTCACCACGGCCGCGGCCATGAGGTGCTCCACCCCCGGCAGGAGTGGGCCGCTCCACGGCTCGAAGACGTAGCTGCTCGCTTCGTAGCCCCCGCGCTTCAGCTCGGCGGAGTCCGGCACGTAGCAGAGGCACCCGTTGGTGTATCCCAGGAGCATCGCCTTCTTCGGCGCGACCGCCGCCTCCACGAACCTGCCCAGGCCGATGAGCGCCTCGCAGTCCAGCCCGATGATCGGCAGCTCGCGGTTCAGCCACAGTGTCTGCACCAGTAGCCCGGCATGGTCGGGAACCGCCTCGCCCGCGGCCAGCAGCCGCAAGCACTCCTCGGCATACAGCTTGGTGTAGCCGCTGGCGCTCTTCAGCAGGTCCTCCAGCGCCTCCCGGGTGGTGTAGAGCTTCTCGCAGGGAGCTTGTATCGGGTTGATCTTGCCCGCCAGCACGAGGTCGCGCACCTCCACGAGCTTCCCTCTGGTGAGGACGGCGAGGGTCTGCGCCATCAGAGCCTGGCCGATGGCGGCCAGCTCGGCGTGCTTGATCACCTTCCAGTGGTCGCCCTCGGCCACGTGCCGGGGCCGGGCGTCGGCACCCGCCCCCTGGAGGAAGAAGGGCGTCACCTTGGGGCCGAAGGCTCGCGAGAACTCGGCGCGCCAGGCGCCCGGGTAGTCGGAGGTGATCAGGTGCTGCGCTCCGGTGGAGACGGGATGGCAGGAGACGCGGATGCCGACCGCAGCCAGTTCGCCCGCCGCGTCTCGCAGCGCCAGGACCTGGAGACGGTCGTCGAAGGGGCCGTCGGGGTTGGGAGCGTTGACGACCCGGCCATCGCGCTCCGGGCGGCGGTTCAGCGGGACGTCCGTCTTCCCTTCGCCATACCAGAGCGTGCCCTCGCTCAGGCTGCCGGCGGCCTCGCGGGCCGCCGCCGTGATCTGCTCGCGCAGCCAGTCCCCGTAGCGCCTGAACCCGCTCGATCCGCGAAGGCTGCGGTTGTAGAGCGAGCGTCCCGGCACCGCCGGGCCGCCGTGCGTGTGGGAGGTGTTGATCAGCACGTTGTCGCGCGGGCAGCCCACCACTCCTCCCAGGTGCTCGAGCAGCTCGAGCGCGCTGCCGTCGAGCGGATACTCGCAGAGATCGGCCGCGCCGATGAGCGCGCGCCGCCCGCCCTCCTCCAGCACGAGCGCCGTGAAGGTCACCGGGTCGTTGACGGCATCGAAGCTGTCCTCGCGCCCGCCGTAGCCGTACATCGGCATGCGGAAAGGCGGGGTGATGTCAATCTGAGACAGACCGAAACGCATGGTACTCTCCTCCGAACTGCGTCAGGAGTTCATCATGCCGGATGCCCGCAGACAGGACCCGGCCGTGGGGTCGAGCCGGCGCGCTCGCCCCTGACGGCGCCGGCATCACGCCGGCGGGCGGACAGGCCCCTCCAGGATCGCGCGGAACTCCTCGCCGAAGCGGGGCTCGCCGAGCTGCTCAAATACGGCGCGCCAGCGGCCCGGCTGCTCCTCACTCACGAGAAGCGGCTCGAACCCCAGGCGCAGATACGTCTTGATCGCGGCCAGACGGAAGTCGTCGGTGTGCAGCAGGGCGCTGCGCTTCCCCTCGCGGGCGAGTTGGCGCAGGGCGGCCAGACTCACCCAGTAGCCAAGCCGCTTCCCGGCATGGGCGGGACGAACGCCCACCATGTGCAGGTAGCCGGCATCCTTGCCCTGTTTCACGCGGCTCCAGGCCGACGCCGTGCCCACCGGTCCCTCTTCGCACTCCACGAAGAGGACCCGCTCGGGCCGGAACGCCGCGTCATCCTTCATCATGTCGAAGCGTTGGGGGCCGGCGGGGCCCCCGAACGACTCCGAGATGATCGTGGCCCAGTGCGCCTCGTCGCCGGGGCGGAAGGAACGGATCCGGTAGCCCGGCGGTAGCGCGACCTCGGGGAGGTCTTCCAGCGAGGCCCGGCGCATCGCCAGTTGGGGCTTCGGCTGGCTCACAAGCCGGGCTCCTTCATCACGGCCGCGGCCATGATGTTCTCCACGCCCGGCAACAGCGGCCCGCTCCAGAGCGCGGAGAAAAAGGTGCTCCCCTCGGTGCCTCCCCCGCGCTTCAGCTCCTCCGTGTCTGCCACGTACGCGACGCACCCGTTGGTGTAGCCCAGGAGCATCGCCTTCTTTGGTGCCACGGCAGCCTCAACCGCCCTCCCCAGGCCGATGAGCGCCTCGCAGTCGAGCCCGATGAGCGGCAGCTCGCGGTTCAGCCAGAGGGTCTGCACCAGGAACCCGGCGTGGTCCGGCAGTTGATCCCCTGCGTCGAGGCGCCGCAGCCCCTCCTCGGCGTACGACTTGTAGCCGCTGCTGCTCTTCAGAAGGTCCTCCAGAGCCTCCCGAGTACTGTAGAGCTTCTCGCAGGGCGCCTGGATCGGGTCGATCTTGCCGGCGAGAACGAGGTCGCGGATCTCGACGAGCTTCCCGCTGGTGAGGACCGCGAGCGACTGCGCCATCAAGTCCCGGCCCATGGTCTCCAGCTCGGGGTGCTTGAGCCCCTTCCAGCGGTCTCCATCGGCCACGTGCCGGGGCCGCGCGTCGGCGCCCGCGCCCTGCAGGAAGAAGGGCGTCACCTTGGGGCCGAAGGCTCGCGCGAACTCCGCGCGCCATGCGCCGGGATAGTCGGCAGTGATCCGGTGCTGCGCCGCGGTCGCCACCGGGTGGCAGGAAAGGCGCATCCCCACCCCCGCCATCTCGCCCGCCGCGTTCCGCACCGCCAGGACCTGGAGACGGTCGTCGAAGGGGCCGCCGGGGTTGGGGGCGTTGACGACCCGGCCATCGCGCTCCAGTCGCCGGTTCATCGGAACGTCCGTCTTCCCCTCGCCGAACCAGAGCGTGCCTTCGCTCAGGTTGTTGACGGCCTCGCGCGCCGCGGCCGCCATCTGGTCGTACAGGAACTCGGCGTATCGCTTGCTGCTGTGCGTGCTGCGGTAGACGACGGAGGGTCCGGGCAGCAGCGGGCCGCCGTGGGTGTGGGAGGCGTTCAGCAGGACGCTGTCGCGCGGGCAGCCCACGACGCCGCCCAGGCGCTCGAGCTGCCCGAGGATGGTGCCATCACCCGGCATCCTGACCAGATCGGCCGCGCCGATGAGGGCGCGCCGCCCGCCATCCTCCAGCACCAGGGCCGTGAAGGTCAGGGGGTCGTTTACGAGGTCGTAGTTGTCCTGCCGGTCGCCGTAGCCGCCCATCGGCATGTAGAAGGGCGGGGTGATGTCAATCTGAGATAGACCGAAGCGCATGGTGCTCTCCTTTCGACGGTCGCGCGTGCGTGCGGGACGCGGAAACACTGGCGACAACTCATGGCACGCCGCCCGCGGCGGCTGCTTCCCGACAGACAGGAGCCGGAAGAGGCCCTCTTCCGCCCGGCGGACGTCCCCTCTGCCAGGTTGTCCGGATGGACGCTCTCGCCGATCACTCACCCGATCGCGACGAAGTCCTCCCCCGGGCACTCCGCCAGGCGGCCGTACTCATCCTTGCGGTAGCGCAGCGACCGGCCGCAGAAAGGGCAGAGGATCGTCGTGCCCGGCTGGCCGGCGGCGTACACCTCGTCAATCCGCATCATCACCTTGGCGGCCGCCGCCGTCTCCGCGTCCGGGTCGTCGTCCGGGGCCACCTGCACCAGCACGTGGTCCGGATCGATCACGCCCGCGAGCAGGTCCGTCGGCTCGTCCTCGGGGTCCAGCAGATCATCCTGACTCATACCCGTCATTCCCCCTGGATCACCACCGTGCCGGTGAAGGTTTCCACCGTAGACACGGAGACTCCCAGTTCGGCGATGCGTGCGCCGATCTCCCCCTGAAGCCAGCGTCGGGCCTTCTCCCGCAGGGGCGGCGGCATCGGCAGTCTGCCGACGCGCATCTCCTCCGGCTGGAAGAGAACACCCCGGGAGCCATCGGCCGCCAGGCGACCGGAGATGCTGGCATGCACCTCGCGCCCCAGGATGGTGACATATCCGGCGCCCCGGATGCGCCCTTCCTCGAAGGAGACCCGCAGGTCTCGCACCCTCTCAACGCCAGGCGGCAGCCGGTCGGGCGGGATCGAGTGCGTGTTCAGCAAGGCATTCACTTCATCGCTGCCCACCTGCAGCCGGAACGGCGTGTGTGATCCGATCCGCTTTCGTTCCCGAAGTGCCGCCACCGTGTGCTGCGCCTGCTGCAGGCCACGCTGGGTCTGTTGCGGCGGCGGCGCCAGTACCGGCGCTGGTGCTGGCGGAACGCGCGTCGCCAGATAGCCGAACATGCCGATGGCGGCCGCCAGCATGAGACCCACGGCACGTGCCGTCCTGCGCCACGCGTGTGGTCGTCGCATCGTCTCTCGCAGCGAGCAGGCCTCGGGACTGCCGCCGGAGGGGTACGCCACAGAGACACAGAAACCACAGGACTGATAACCTCTTCGGTTAGGAATAAGAACGAATCGTCGTCGTCCTCGTCGTCGTCCTCGTCCTCGGAGCCCCGCCGAGCCGAGGACGAGAACGAGGACGACGACGAGGACGATCCGTCGCGTTTCTGACTGAAGACGCTATGAGGAGAGCGAAGAGAGGCACCCCTCGCCCTCGACAACCCTCCCTGTGCCCTCTGTGCCCCTGCGGTGCCCCCCTCCGGGGGCTGTTAGAGCCCCTCCAGGCGCGCCAGTGACTCGCGGACGCGCTCCTCGGGGTACTCGTAGTCTTCCAGCTTGCCGGCCAGGTAGCCGTCGTAAGCCGAGAGGTCGAAGTGGCCGTGGCCGCTGAAGTTGAAGAGGATCGTCTCGCTCTTTCCTTCGCGCTTGCACCGCTCCGCCTCGTCAATGACAGCCTTGATGGCGTGCGAGGTTTCGGGGGCCGGCACAATGCCCTCGGTGCGGGCGAAGAGCGCGGCGGCGGCGAACACCGGGTTCTGGGTGTAGGCGCGCGCCTCGATCTGCTTCTGGTCGCAGAGACTGCTGATGAGGGGCGCCATGCCGTGGTAACGCAGTCCGCCGGCGTGGATCGCGGAGGGCATGAAGTCGTGCCCCAGGGTGAACATCATCAGCAGCGGCGTCATCTGCGCCACGTCGCCGAAGTCGTAGCGGTACAGGCCGCGGGTGAGCGTCGGGCAGGCGGTCGGCTCGACAGCGATCACGCGCATCGCCTTCCCGTCGGTCATCTTGTCCTTCAGGAAGGGGAAGGCCAGGCCGGCGAAGTTGCTGCCGCCGCCCACACAGCCGATGACGACGTTCGGATAATCGCCGGCGATCTCGAGCTGCTTCTTCGCCTCGAGACCGACGACCGTCTGGTGCAGCAGCACGTGGTTCAGCACGCTGCCGAGGGAGTACTTGCTGTCCTCGCGCCCGACGGCATCTTCCACCGCCTCGCTGATGGCGACGCCGAGGCTGCCCGGCGAGTCGGGGTCGGCCGCCAGGATGCCGCGCCCCGCGGCGGTGTCCTCGCTGGGGCTCGCCACCACGCTGGCTCCCCACAAGTGCATCAGGGTGCGCCGGTACGGCTTCTGGTGATAGCTCACCTTCACCATGTAGACCTTGCACTCGATGCCGAAGAAGTTGCAGGCCATGGCGAGGGCGCTGCCCCACTGGCCGGCGCCCGTCTCGGTGGTGATGCGGCGCGTGCCCTCTTCCTTGTTGTAGTAGGCCTGCGCGACCGCCGTGTTCGGCTTGTGGCTGCCCGCCGGGCTGGCGCCCTCGTACTTGTAGTAGATGCGCGCCGGGGTGTCGAGTGCCTTCTCCAGGCGCCGCGCGCGGCAGAGGGGGCTCGGCCGCCACAGGCGCAGGATGTCGCGCACCTCGTCGGGGATCGGAATCCACCGCTCGCGGCTCACCTCCTGCTTGATCAACTCCATCGGGAAGATGGGCGCCAGCATCTCGGGGCCGATCGGCTCCTTCGTGCCGGGGTGAAGCGGCGGCGGAGGCAGCACCTCCATGTCCGCCTGGATGTTGTACCACGCCTCGGGCAACTCCTTTTCGGGGAGCATGATCTTGACTTCGGACATAACCTCCTCCTGGGATTTCAGATTTCGCTGATCGGTGGGCGCGTCGGGGGAGCACCGAAATCTGAAATCTGAAATCGCAAATCATCTCTCTGGGTGACAGATTCGGCAGGGCTGATAGCCGGCAGCCAGCGCCTGCGGCAGCGCCGCGAAGACGACCCGGTCTCCCGGAGCGATTCGGTCGCCCGCGACGCAGCCGGGGCGGTGCAGCTTGTTGCCGCCCCGCTTGCCGAACAATGGTCCCGGCGGCCGAGGCGCAGCCATTCGCACCGAGGCGGCCTTCGGGTTGGTGCCGACGGGTGGACGCCGGGGGCTGCCGACTGTCGGGGCCGGCGGCGCGGGCGCCTGGCTGCGAAGGTAAGCCTGCTCCTGCAGGCGGATGAGCAACAGGAGTAACTGGGTGATCAACTCCAATCTGGCCCGAACGCAGGCCATCTCGTCCGGCGCCGCGGCTTCGGCCGCCGCGGCCGCCTCCGTCAGGCGCGCCACTTCCTCGCGCAGCGCCCTCACCACCGGGTCGGCGGGAACCTGCGCTCCCGGCGTCGCCGGTTGAGGTGGCTCCGCCACGGGCGCGCCCGCGCTGGCCGGGGCAGGGGAAACCGGCGTGACCGGCTTCACCGGCCCGTCAGGCGCGGCGGCTCCCGGGCCGCTGATGGCGGCAGTCAGGGCGAGCGCCAGTGCCAGGCGGGCGAGGATAGACATGGGAACCCCTCCCCGGACGGGGCACGACCACCTGAGCGCACCCGCACGGACGCGCCGCGGCGCGACGGTGGTCGCCGGATGGCTGCTTCCGGTGCCCGGCGCCGCCGAGACGACGATGAACCTACGCCGTCTCGAGGCCGTCGCTCTCGCTCTCCTCGTCCTCCTCCACGGGGCTGTACATGAGAGCGACGATCTGGCCGTAGTACTGGTCGTGCAGCGAAGCGACGCTCATGACGGCTTGCTCGAACTGCTCGACCCCCAGGTTCTCGGCGGGCACCTCCGTCATCAGGTACACATCGCCCTCGGCATCAATGCCGAACTTGGCGAGCAAGACGTCCATGTTGAGCTCGAGCAGCCGCCGGTAGATGCTGGTGCGGTTCTTCCGTGGCGCGTTGACGAATGGCGAGATGACGATGAGCACCGAGTCCGCCAGGCGGATCTGCATGTCAATGTCCTTCACATCCCCGCGGAACCCGGTACGCCAGAGGCGCTCCTCCAGGCGCTCGTAGGAGATGCTGAGGTCCTGCAGGTACTGCTCAATCGTCTGCTCTGTCACCATGTGTGCTTCCCTGCGCCGTGGGCGCCCGCCAGCGCGCGATCATCTTAACACACCCGCCTCAGGGTGTCAACCGTGGTCCCCTCATACCCACCAGGGCCGGCGCCGCAACCCTGGCGGGCGTGAAGGCGAGGTCCGCCGCCGAGATCCCTCCTCACGGCTCGTCGTGCCAGTCGCTCCCGAGAGCCGCCTCGAGGCCCATCAGCCAGAGCATGACGACCGCCTGTTCCGGGGGGGCGTGCAGGCTCTCCCAGAAGAAGCCGCGGATAATCGCCTCGTAGGAGGTGACCGGCTCGGCGAGCGTATAGCGCTCGCCGGGGGGTGCCGGGGGTGCCATCTCCAGCGAGACACGGTCGAGGAACTCGCGCACCCGCTCGGGGGTGGCGTGGCACAGCCCCGTTCCCAGGTGCTCCGCCGCCAGCGCGCGCAGATGGGCGAGGGAGATCATCGGAGCTTCCGTGTCCGAACCCGGGGCAGCACGGCCTCGATCTCGGCGCGCGTGCAGAGGTCGGCGCCCGGAGAGGCAGCGGTGGCCGCCCCGGCGGCCGTGCCCAGGCGCAGGGCGTCTCCCAGCCCTGCGCCCTTGAGAAACGCCACGGCCAACCCCGCCAGCATCGAGTCGCCCGATCCCACCGTGCTCTTCGAGGCGGCGATCGGGGCGCCCGCGTGCCAGGTCTCGGCGCCGCTGCAGGCCACCGCCCCCTTCGCTCCCAGCGAGATCACCGCGATGGTCGCGCCCCGCTGCACCACCTCCGATGCCCCGGCGGCGGCGTCCTCCACCGAGCGCAGCGGCCGGCCGAGCAGGCGTTCGGCCTCGGCGCGGTTCGGCTTCACCAGGAAGGGCTTCGCCTCCAGGCCGTGCATCAGGGGCACGCCGTCGGCATCGAGGAACGCGCGCACCCCGTTCTGCTGCACGAAGGTGACGAGCTTCCCGTAGACATCGTTGGGCACGCCCGGCGGCAGGCTTCCCCCGAACGCCACCAGCTTGCAGCCGGGGAGCGCCTGGCGAAGCCGCTCCACGAACTGGCGCAGATCCTCCACCGTCACCGCGGGGCCCGCCTCGTGGAAGGTGGTGGGCGGGCCGGCGCCGCCATCCTGGACGGCGACGTTGATCCGCGTCTCGCCGGCAACCGGCGAGAAGGCAGTCGCCACGCCCCTGCTCTGCAGGTAGGTCTCGATGAAGCGGCCGGCGTGCCCGCCGATGAACCCGAGGGCGATGGTCTCCTCGCCGAACTCGCGGAGCACCAGTGACATGTTGATCCCCTTGCCGCCGGGATCCGTGTCGGAGCGGCGCACGCGGTTCGTATCGCCCGCCTTCAGCCCCTCGATCCAGAGGGTGCGGTCTACGGCAGGATTCAGGGTGACGGTAGCGATCATCGGGTCTACACCTCAGGCTCTAGCAGACCGTAGTCGCCTCCCTTGCGTCGGTAGACGACGTTGGTATCCTCGGTCTCGGAATTGGCGAACACGAAGAAGTCGTGGCCCAGCAGCTCCATCTGCATCGCCGCCTCTTCCGGGGTCATCGGCTTGATGGCGAACCGCTTGGTACGCACGACGCGGATCGATTCGAGCGGATTCTCGCCCGGCTCCGGCGCCGCATCCGGCAGCACTTCGGTCGCGGCGGCCGCCCCGACCTGCTCCTTCAGGTGTGCGGCCTCCTCACGCGGGCGCAGGATGCGCTTCCCTTTGAACTTCTGGATCTGCCTCTCCAGTTTCTCGAACACCTGGTCAATCGAGGCGTACATGTCCGATGTTCGTTCTTCCCCCCGCAGCAGGATGCCGTCTCCCTGCACCAGCACCTCGACGATGTGCCACTGGCGCTCGGTGCTCTGCGTGATCTGCACATCCTGGATGTGGCTGAAGTACTTCTCCAGCTTCCGCAGCTTCTTCTCCGCATAGCTCTTCAGGCCGTCGGTGACCTCAATGTGCTTGCCTTTGACGCTCACTCGCATGGATCAACGCCTCCCATCTCACTCGCCGGCCCGACACGCTACTCCATCGCGTGTTGAGCCACCGTTGCCACCGCGTGGGCTGCCATCCCTTCGCCCGCCCCGGTGTCGTCGAGCCCGTCCGTTGTCGTCGCTTTCACGCTGACGCGCTCGACCGGCACTCCCAGAGCCGCGGCGATGACGGCGCGCATCTCGGGGACGAACGGGGCGATCTTCGGCTCCTGGGCTACGAGGGTGGCATCCACGGAGAGGATCTCCATCCGGCGCTCGCGCACGCACTCGGCGGCGCGCCGGAGGAAGATGCGGCTGTCCGCATCCTTGTGTGCGGGGTCGGAAGAGGGGAACAGCCGGCCGATGTCGCCGGCGGCGGCGGCGCCCAACAGGGCGTCCACCAGAGCATGGATGAGCACGTCCGCGTCCGAGTGCCCGGCCAGCCCGCGGTCGTAGGGGACCCGCACGCCCCCGAGCACGAGCGCCCGCCCGGGCACCAGCCGGTGGGCGTCATACCCGGAGCCGACACGGACCATCGGGACGGCAGGACCCTCGCCCGCCCTCTCGCGCAGGATCCGCTCGGCCCGCCGGAAATCCTCAGGACCGGTGATCTTCACGTTCTCCAGCGACCCGGGAACCACCGCCACGGGATGTCCCAGGCGTTCCACCAGGTCGCAATCGTCGGTCGCCACGTAGCCTTGCGCAGCGGCGCGCGCGTGCGCTTCCAGCAGCCAATCGCGGCGGAAGACCTGGGGCGTCTGCGCCGCCCACAGGCGCTCGCGGCGGATGGTGCGTCGCACCCGGCCATCCTCGGGGTCCACTTCCTTCAGCGTATCGGTCACCGGCACGGCGAGCACCGAGGCGCCCGTGTCCGCCGCGGCGGCCACGCACGCCGCCACTTCCGCCGGGGTCACCAGCGGGCGGGCGCCGTCGTGTACGGCGACGAGCGGGTGCGCTGCGGGCACGGCCGAGAGCGCGCGGCGCACCGACTCCTGGCGGGTTTCGCCGCCGGGGACGATCCCGGTCAGCTTCGCGATCCCGGCCGTCCGCGCGACGGCGGCGACGGGGCCGTGCTCTTCCGGGCGCGCCGCGACAATGATGGCCGCGATCGCGGGGCACGACTCCAGGGCGCGCAGCGCGTGCGCCAGCACCGGGCTGCCGGCCAGGGGCAGCAGCAGCTTGTTCTGCGGGCTACCGACCCTTTCGCCTCTGCCAGCCGCCGGTACCACCGCCGCCGCGCGCGTTGCTCGCACCGCTCTCCTCCCCGCCGGGCACGCACCTCACCTCGGCGAAGATCATCTTCCCCGCCACCGTCTGCAATACACTAGTGACCGTGACATCCAGAGTCTCGCCGATGTGCCGCCGGCCGCCTTCCACCACCACCATCGTGCCGTCCTCGAGGTAGGCCACGCCCTGGTTCACTTCCTTGCCCTCCTTGATGATGGAGACGTTCATCTCCTCACCGGGGAGCACCACCGGCTTCAGCGCATTGGCCAACTCGTTGACGTTCAGCACGGACACGCCTTCCAGCTCGGCCACCTTGTTCAGGTTGAAGTCGTTGGTGATGATGGCGCCGTCCAGCTTCTTGGCGAGCTGCACCAGGCGGTAGTCCACCTCGCCGTTGCCCTCCAGCGGGATATGGTCGTAGGTGCGCACCAGCAGCTTCATATCCTTCTGAAGCTGGTTCAGAATGTCCAGGCCCCGTCGCCCCCGCGCCCGCTTGAGATGCTCGGCCGAGTCGGCGATGTGGTGGAGTTCCTCCAGAACGCACCCGGGAACATAGATCGGGCCCTCGACAAAACCGGTGCGGACGATGTCCGCGATACGCCCGTCAATGATAACGTTGGTGTCCAGGATCTTGATGCGCTCTTTGGGCGCCCCGTCACTCTCCTCGCCGCGGTTGGCCTGAATCTTGGCGGCGGCGGCGCTGGAAGGCCAGATGAGAAAGATATCCTCCTTCATGCTGAGAAAGACGCGCGCTCCCAGGTAGGCGAACGTGAGCGCGATGAGGAGCCAGATGGAGATCCGGGCGAGGTCGCCCAGAGTGCTGGTGGAGACGAGCAGCGGCAGCGTGATGATCGTCGCCACGAGGACACCGACGATCACCCCCGAGATCATGCCCAGCTTCTCCGTGGTGGAGAGTTCCTCCATGTTCTCGGCGATGATCACCAACTGCCGGTTGGCGAACCGCGACAGCGACCCGGTGATCAGCGCGCCCAGCAGCATGAACATCACCGTCGCGAACAGCCGCTGGGACTCGGTCACGCTGAGGAACCGCTTGACGATCGGGATCTGGAGGTACAGCTCCCCGACCGCCCTGCCGAGGATCGCCCCGGCGAAAGCGAGCACGACCAGGAAGACCTTGCTCAGGCGTGTGACCAACGGAATCACCCTCCTTCAGGCTTTGATGACGGAAAACGCGCCCGTGAGGGCCACTCAGAGCCGGATCGAGGCGCCCGGCTCCCCGCTGACCGTGGGAACAACCGGGGTCAGCGGTCGGAGCGTTCCCGGAGCATCTGTTGCCCAGTGCGAGCCTCCGGCGACGCGCAGGGCGGTCCGGAAGCCGCTGTTAGCCCTTCTACCGGAACACATTCAGCGCGATGCCGGTGAACTCCTTCACCCAAATGAGACGATGTAACGCGGCCAAGTTGTTTCGCGATGGGAGCGAAGGGCACCGCTCCCTCAACACGCAACCTCTACCTCTCCCCCTCCGGTTGGAGGGCCAGGTCCACCGCCTGCCGCACCGTCTCAATCGCGACGACCACCAACCCGGCGGGCGTCCGGCGCCGGTCGCCGCCGGGCGGGGAGCCGTCCGCCGAGCGTCCGGGCGCCGCGGCGGCGAATGCTCGGCGGAATCCGAGCCGCGCCGCCTCGTTCAGGCGCTTCTCGGTCTGCTGCACGGGCCGCACCTCGCCCGCCAGGCCCACTTCGCCGATGAACACCGCGGCGGGGTCCACCGGGGCGTCGCGGAAGCTGGAGGCAATCGCCACGGCGATCCCGAGGTCGGCGGCCGGCTCCACGACCCGCACGCCCCCGGCGATGCTCAGGTAGACATCGCGCGTGCCGAGCGGCAGCCCCAGCCGCTTCTCGAGCACGGCGACGGTCAGGCACATCCGGTTGTAGTCGCCCCCGGCGGCCATCCGGCGCGGGGTGGTGAAGTGCGCCGAGGCCACCAGCGCCTGCGCTTCCACCAGCAGTGGCCGGGTGCCCTCAATCGCCGGCACCACCACCGACCCGGGCACCTGCCCCCGGCGGTGGGCCAGGAACACCTCCGAGGGGTTGAGCACTTCCGAGAGCCCGGTTTCGCGCATCTCGAAGATGCCCAGCTCGTCGGTCGAGCCGAAGCGGTTCTTCACCGCGCGCAGCACCTGGAACGCCTGGTGCCGGTCTCCCTCGAAGTAGAGCACGGTATCCACCATGTGCTCGAGCACGCGCGGCCCGGCCAGGGCGCCTTCCTTGGTGACGTGGCCGATGAGAAAGACGGGAAGGTGCGTGTGCTTCGCCAGGCGCATCAGGCGCGCCGCGCTCTCGCGCACCTGGGTGACGGTTCCCGGGGCGCTCTCCACCTCCGGCACGCTCATCGTCTGGATGGAGTCGATGATCAGGAAGTGCGGCCTGGTCGCCTGCACGTGCCCCTCAATCAACTCCATGTCCGTCTCGGAGAGGAGCAGCAGCCGCTCCGAGCGCACGCCCAGCCGGTCGGCCCGCAGCTTGATCTGCTGTGTAGACTCTTCGCCCGAGACGTAGAGCACCGGCCCGTGGGCCTGCGCGAGGTGCTCGGCCACTTGCAGCAGCAGCGTGGATTTCCCCACGCCCGGGTCGCCCCCCACAAGTACCAGTGAGCCGGCCACCACGCCGCCCCCCAGCACGCGGTCGAACTCGCCGATGCCGGTGTTCATCCGCGGGTAGCGCGCGGCGTCAATGGCGCCGACGGGCTGCGGCCCGCCCCGCGCTGCGTCGTGCCCGGCGACGACGGACGCCCGCCCGCCCGCCGCAGTGCGGCGCGGCGCCGCCTCCTCCGCGAACGAGTTCCATTCGCTGCACTCCGGGCAGCGCCCCATCCACTTGAGCGCCTCGTGCCCGCAAGCCTGGCAGACGAATCTCGTACTGACTCTGGCCAACCCGCGCTCCAGTAAGCGAGAGGGAGAGTGGGAGCGCGCCCGACGCTCCCACTCTCCCTCTCAGTGGTCTGTCCGGATCGCCCTCAGGCCACCGGCATGGCCGGCTCCGGCTCCTTCGTCTCGATCTCCACGCGCGACTTGGCGAAGACGAGCTTGTCGCCTTCGACATCCACCAGGATCGTATCGCCGTCGTGGAAGGTGCCGAGCAGCACATCCTCGGAGAGCGGGTCCTCAACCAGGCGCTGGATGGCGCGGCGCAGGGGCCGCGCCCCGTAGGTCGGGTCGAAGCCCTCCTTCGAGAGGAGATCCTTGGCCGGCTCGGATGCCTCCAGGCCGATGCCCTGCTGTCGGAGCTGCGCGGCCACGCGGCCGAGCATCAGGTCAACGATCTGCCTGATCTCCGCCGTCGTCAGCGCGTGGAAGAAGACGATCTCGTCGACGCGGTTGAGGAACTCCGGCCGGAAGGTGCGCTTCAGCTCCTCCATGACGCGCTTCTTCATCTCCTCGTGCTGTTTCTCGTTCGGCTCATCCTTGCCGCCCGCGCGCCGCAGCCCCATGCGATCCTCCCGAATCATCTGCGCGCCCACGTTCGAGGTCATGATGATGACCGCGTTGCGGAAGTCCACCACGCGCCCCTGGCTGTCGGTGAGGCGGCCATCCTCCATCACTTGCAGGAGGATGTTGAACACGTCCGGGTGGGCCTTCTCGATCTCGT
>JACQGM010000040.1 GCA_016199585.1 Armatimonadota bacterium | reverse complement strand
TACCCTGCCTGCCTATGGTGAACACCACAGCGTGCCGGTCCGAACTCGGCGCCTGAATGGTGAAAGTCGAGCTAAGGTTCGTCTCATTTCCGCCTGAAACCGTTCTGACCTGCGTGCGCTCGAGCATAGATTCGTGTATGACTCTCTGCCACCCGCCGTGGTATAATGGTGGGTGGAGGGAGAGGCGATGGGTACTGTGCTTGCGGTTCGTGACGACCGGTTGAGCTTGCGCCTGCCGAGGGAGAACAAGCGCAAGATTGAGCAGGCGGCGCGTCTGAGCGGGCAAAGCCTGACGGACTTCGTGGTGGGGGTGCTCACGGAGCGCGCCGTCCAGGTGATCAGCGAGCACACGGCCTGGACGCTCTCCAACGAGGCGTTTGATGCGTTGGTGGCCGCGGTAGCGAACCCCCCGGAGCCGAGCGCGGCGCTGATCGACCTGTTCCGGGGGGAGTAGCTCCTTGGTCATCGAAGCTCTGTCGCGCCGGCACGACTGCAGCTACTTCTCCTGCGGCGACCCGGAGATGGATGCGTACCTGCGCGTCTACGCCCGCCAGAACCAGGAGCGAGACCTGAGGCGCACCTGGGTGGCCGTGGCTGAAGCGGGGGATCCCCTCGTCATCGGCTACTACACGCTGTGCGCGCACTGCATCCGCCGGGAGAGCATACCCATTCAGCGCCTGCCGCGCTATCCGATTCCGGCGATCCTGCTCGCGCGCCTGGCGGTGGCCGATACCCACCAGGGCCAGGGAGTCGCGCGCCGGCTGCTCGGTGACGCCTTTCGGCGCCGCGTCGCCATCGCGGACCAGGTGGGCGCGACGGTGCTCGTGGTGGATGCGCTCAACGAGGACGTGGCGCAGCGCCTCTACCTGCCCCGGCGATTCGAGCGGACCCTCGACAACCCGCTCCGCCTCTACGTGCCGATGGCGACCATCCGCTCCGCCGTCCGAACGGCGGAGCGCGTTTGACTCGACCCCCTGCCGCTGCTATAATACCTCCAGACCAAGCCCTCGAGAGAGGGGCGGAGCCGCCACGGCTTCGCCCCTCTCTCTTGGCGGGCGCCGGATCACCGAAAGGAGAGCAGGCAAGATGGCAAACCCACCCCAAGCGCCGCGCGGCATGCGCGACTTCCTTCCCGACCGGATGATCCTGCGCCACCATGTGACCGGCGTCTTCCGCGGCGTCTTCGAGCGCTACGGCTTCGAGCCGCTGGATACGCCCGCCGTGGAGTACGCCGAGACCCTGGAGGGCAAGTACGGCGAGGAAGCCGACAAGCTGATCTACAAGTTCGAGGACCGCGGCGGGCGCCGCGTGGGCCTGCGCTATGACCTCACGGTGCCCCTGGCGCGCGTCGTCGCCCAGTACCCCGACCTGCCGAAGCCGTTCAAGCGCTACCAGATCGCCCCCGTCTGGCGGGCCGAGCGCCCCCAGAAGGGCCGCTACCGCGAGTTCTGGCAGTGCGACGCCGATACCGTCGGCAGCACGAGCATGCTGGCGGATGCGGAGATCCTGGCGGTCGTCTATACGGCCTTGCGGGAGCTCGGCTTCCCGCAGTTCGTGATGCGCCTCAACAACCGCAAGATCCTGAAGGGCGTCGCCGCGTTCGCCGGCGTCCCCGAGGGCGAAGAGGCCAGTGTTCTCCGCTCGGTGGACAAGCTGGACAAGGTCGGCGAAGTGGGCGTGCGCACCGAGCTGCTGGAGAAGGGCTTCGGCGAGGATGTGGTCGGGCGCCTCTTCGAGCTGCTGGCGCCGGAGGCGAGCGGCGACGTGCTGGCGCGGCTGCGTACCCAACTGGTGGACAACGCGGAGGCCCAGGATGGCATCGGTGAGCTGGAGCAGGTGCGCGAGTACCTGGGCGCCCTCGGCGTGCCGGAGGCTTTCTGCCGCATAGACCTGGCGATGGTGCGCGGTCTGGACTACTACACCGGCCCGATCTTCGAGACGGTGGTGGAGGAGCCGCGCATCGGGAGCATCACCGGCGGCGGGCGCTACGATCACCTCATCGGGATCTTCAGCGGACGCGACATCCCCGCCGTCGGCTCGACGCTCGGCCTGGAGCGGATCGTTGACGTGATGGAAGCCCTGGGCCTCTTCCCCGCGGCGAAGACGCTCACCCGGGTGCTGGTGACGGTGTTCGACACCGCCGCCGCCCCGGAGTCGCTGCGCCTCGCCGCGGAGCTGCGCGCCGCCGGTGTTTGCGCCGAGGTCTACCTCGCGGAGAAGGGTGGGTTCCGCAAGCAGCTCGCCTATGCCAACGCGAAGGGGATCCCTCTGGTGGCGCTCCTCGGTCCCGATGAGATCGCCCGCCGCGAGGTGACGCTGCGGAACATGGCGGACGGCTCGCAGGAGTCGGTGGCGCGGGGGGAGGTGGTCGGGCGGTTGCGGGGGGAGGTGGTCGGGCGGTTGCGGGGGTAGTGGGTGGTTGGGTGGTTCGTCCGCGTCGTCGTCCTCGCCGTACCCCATCTCCGGCCACGCTCGGTGACCGGCTGTTTTCGCGCGCGTCCCCGACACGCGGAACAATGATTTTCTGCGCCGCGTCTAATCCAATAGAGAGGCGGCTGAAGATAGGACGCTGCCTCGTTCCGACCCGAGGAGATGGAGCGGCGTGGGCGGCCGCCCATGAGCGCAGAGGGCCCAGGGAGTCGAGAGGCGATGAGTTACGCGCAAAGAGGCAACTGGCAGGCTTTCCTGCGGGGGCTCCGTCAGCGACGAAGCAACGGCCGCCGTGGCTCCACGCTGCTCGAGGTGCTGATCGTGGCCGTCGTCCTCCTCGTCGGCATGTTCACCGTGCTGCGCGTCTTCCCCGTCGGCTTCGGCGTGGTGGAGCGCGGCGGGTTCGATACCCTCGCCGGCCGCTACGCCCAGACTCGCCTCAACGACCTCGCCTCGAACCCCGGGGCGCTCCCCGACGGGATGCTGCCTGCCATCTACTTCGAGCCGCTCAAGGGCCTCTACGTCAACGAGTCGCGCTTGCGCCCCAGCGACCTCCAGGCCCGGGCTCCGGGAACCGGCTCGCAGGGCCTCCAGGAGTTCGAGAACAGCCTGGTGCAGTTCCGCCGCGTCTACGGGGAGACCACCCGCGTGCCGCGCGCTTCCGCCAGCACCGGGTCGCGCTACCTCCTCCGCTTCGCCCCGATCGAGCAATACGGCAACGGCCCCCACCCCGACCTCTTCGTCGTCTACAGCCTCACCTCATACTCCGAGGTGGACAAGGACGATTGGGAGGATCGCTACGACCGCCGCTACCGCAACCGTGACGGCTACTACACGATCGCGGACAGCAGCGACGTTCCGATCACCGACGAGGACTCCGGGCCGCACTATCTCCTCTTCAGCGGTGTGGACTACGACCGCGCCTTCAAGCTCGACTACTCGATCCGACCCGGCGACCCCACTGCCCCGGCGGTGCAGCGCCTGATCGGCAAGCCGGTCTTCGTTCCGGCGAACTCCAGCGGCGATCCGGTGCGGGCGCGCAACGCGGACGGCAGCGACTTCTCGCTGGACTCCGCGGCCGGCGGTTACATCTGGGGCACGGCCGTCGTCCGGCGGCGCTTCCGGGAGGGCCAACCCCCCTCGGGCGTCAGCGATCCTTACTGGTATGAGATCCCCGCCGTGGGGGGGTCCGTCAACCCGATGGGCGCCATCCAGCTCAACCCGGGCCTCGCCGGCCAGTGGATCGGTCTCGATTACTCGGTGATGGACTGGCAGATCCTCCACGACGACATTGACGTGCCGATGGAGCCGGATCCCGACCGCACCGGCCTCCCCCCCGGCGAACAGCGCGCCTGGGTGAAGCTCAGCTTCCCCTACATTGACACGAACCCGATTGGCGCCCAGGGGGACAACCGCGTCGGCATGCAGGACGCGCTCATTGTTCAGAATATTGACCCGAACAGCCGCACCTACGGCGACGTGATGACCGTCCCCGGCACCTGGAGCTTCGCCGATACCGTGCGCGGCACCGATGAGTCGCGCGCCGGGCGCGTCGGCCTCCTCGTCGCGGAGTTCAACCGGACGAATGACCCGGTGCGCCGCGTCCGTATCTACTATCGCACGATGGATAACTTCACCGCGCAGGTGATCAAGCCGTTCGCCAACTATACGGGCGCGCAGGTATGGGCGGGCGAGTATGCGCCGGGGTTCAACAAGTTCGTGGCGTGGAACGAGCCGGCCGCTGCGCCGCTTCGCCCCTACGATGACTGGCAGTTGATCTTCGCGCTCGCCGACGTGGGGAACAGCGTGTCGGTGGATTACACCTACGAGGCCGAAGGCGCCCTGCGCAAGGTGGTCGGCGAGATGCACACGGTGGACGAGCGCCAGAACCGATGGGTCCACCCCAAGAACGCGGGAGCCCAGCCGGCGCGGGTGGGGTACATCACCCTGAACGTTCCCGTCATCAACGGGGCGCGCGCCCCGCTGCGCTCCATCGACTCGGTGCGCGGCATGTCGCTGCAGGTGCGGGTTTCGTGGGCCGTCCGTGGCGTGCCCTTCCGCACCTACGACATTCTGTCGGCCGGGTGGGCGGGACAGCGGCCGGAGTTCTGGGACGAAGACGGGCGCGGCAGGATGCAGACCGTCACCGCCTCCGCCATTGTCGCCAAGCCGCGTTGAGGCGATCTGTCTCTGTGGAGCAGCCGGAAATGAACGCAGATGAACGCAAACGGAGGGAAGAGATGGTGAGAACGCCTGTGAAGGGACGCTCGTTTGGTCCCGGTCGGCCGGGAGCCTCTCCGCGAGCCTTCGCGTCCCTTCGCGTCCCTTCGCGGCTCCGATCCCCGGGCGGCTTCACCCTCACCGAGCTGCTGGTGGTGGTCGCCATCTTGGGCGTGCTCTTCGCGCTCCTCTTCGTGCCGCTCATCAAGTCGTTCGGCTACATCCACACCAGCAACGTGCGCGTCGGCGTGCAAAACGCCACCCGCATGATCTTCGAGTCGATCACCCGCGAGATCGCCGACGCCAACTATATCTATGACAATGTTGACGATCCGCTGCAGTGTACCCTGATCATGGTGCTGCCGCACGGCGTGGGCGCCAACGCCAACCGGCGCTTGCCGGGCGACACCTCGGCGCCCCCGACGAACGTGCCGATCCTGCTCCCTCCCGGCCCCGGGCTGGACTACAATGTGACGACGCCGCTGCACGTTCACTACGGCCTCTGCCTGACGAAGGCGATCAACAGCAGCGGCGCGCTCCTGCCCTACACCAACGAGTTCGAGTTGGACAGCGCCGACCTGCGGGGCGCCGGCCCCTCGGTGCCCGCCGACACCCTGACGCTCTACGACAACCTCTACCGCATCTTCCGGGTGGAGTACTATCCTTATCAGGAGCAGGGGGTATCGGCCGACCCGCGCGCCGCGCGCTTCCTGCTGCCGACGGTGCTCGGCGGGTCCGCGCCTGCCGTCGGGTGGTTCCGCGAGCCGGGCGAGCTGGTGGACGACTCGCTCTACCAGCGCAAGCGGAGCAGCCTGGTCCTGACGAACACGCAGGCCGTCGCGCAGCGGCGGTGGCTCCTGGAGCGGAACGGCCTGCTGGTTGCCCAGTCGCCGCGCCAGGACGTGGACGCCGTCTGGGCGACCTACACCCCGCTCCCGAACGGCCAGGGCGCGTGGGCCGTGAAGCCCGGCTTCCGCATCGAGAGTCTCCAATCGCAGAACGAGGCGCTCGACGCGGTGGTCAACGGCGGCGCCGCCTATCCGAGCACCTACCGCGCCGACCACGGGCACTGGCAGTCGGTGCGCCGGAAGGCGTGGGCCTACGTGCCGACGGGCAGCGAGCAGCCGCAGCCGTGGTGGCGCTTCTTCCAGACCTTCGACGTGCAGGTGGCCCAGCGCTACGATGCTTCGGGAAACACGAGCCAGCGGGAATACTACGTCAGCATCGGCCGGTCGGACAGCACGCCCTCGACCACCGCGTTCGACCCGAACGACCCGCTCAACTCCGTGGCCGGCAACCCGCTCAGTTTCGTCTACTACGTCTGGCGCAAGGCCAATCCCTCGCAGCCGGACCCCGTGACGCGCGCGTGGGATGCGAACGACGTGCCGACCTTCAACATGACTCGCTACCAGGCGCGCATCACCCGCTGGCGGCAGGGCCCGGCCCCCGGGGATTCGCCCTACGACTTCTGGAACAACTACAACCCCTACGACCCGGACCTGCTGCCGCCCGAGGAGACCGAGCCCTACTGGCCGGAGATGGCGTTCACGGTGGACCCGAACCGGGGAGCGGCCGAGTACCTGGTGGATGCCCCGGTGCGCCCGCCGATGGCGAGCGAGCCGCAGCCCCCGGGACCGCTGGCTCCCTTCCAGGCGCCCTACGTCAACCCGAACAACCCGGCCGATGCGACCCCCCCGGCCGTTGACCCGACGACCGGCGGAAGCCGCTCCGACTGGCTCATCCCGGACGTGCTGCGCGCCCGCTACTCGAGCCGTTACGGCAACCAGGACCAGGGCGTGGAGGGCGGGCCGACGACCTGGATCCGCATCCCCGCCGGCACGATGCGGGTGATGGTGGGCCAGCTCCGGCCCGGCGGCGATCCGGCCAACTCGCTGGATTACAGTTGGCGCACCTACGTGCGCGCCAGCCAGCGCACGCTGCTCAACGCCGGCCAGTTCTGTTTCGACGAGCTAACGGGCCAGCTCTCCTTCGACCCGGATGAGACGGGCAACTGGACGCCGGATACCAAGATCCGCGCCTGGTACCAGATCCAGACGAACGTGCAGCGCCGCAGCGAAGGCGCCGACCAGGACAGCACCGACGGCCACAGCGTCGCCGCCTCCTACTTCAGCAAGGAGGTGCTGAAGGTGCTCGTCTCGCTGCGCGCCTATGATAGTGACTCGGGCCGGGCTGCGCCGTTCCACCTGACGACCACCGTGCGCCCGCGCAACCTGCGTTGAGGTCACGAGGGAGCAGCCGCGCATGAACCCGAATGAACGCGAATTGCATCCGATGCAGGAGGATGGGGCGATGAGACTGAGCACCACTCAGCCACGGCATCCGGCCGGGCGCCGGGCGGCTTCCCGTTCGCCATTCGCGTCCCGGCGCGCGGCTTCGCGGCTGAGGAGAGCACCCGAGTCCGGGCAGGCACTGCTCCTGGCCGTCGTCATCATGCTGCTCCTGGTCTTCATCAGCACCATCTTCCTGAAGACAGTGCTGGCCAACCTGGGGCACGCCGGACGAGCCCGCGCCGCCTCGAACGAGTACCAGGCCGCCGAGGAGGGCGTTCGCTTCGCCGACACGCACCTCACCAGCAGCGAGCTCGGCGCCGACTGGCGCCCGCGCCCCGGCTACAACATCGCTCAACTCCGCGCCCAACTCGGCGCCCAGGCCTCCGCTCTCCAGAGCGATCCCGACTGGCGGTGGATCCAGCCCTTCAACCCCGGCCGCGACCGAGACCCGAGCGACGACGTCGGCGGCTTCATCCGCTACAA
Source organism: Armatimonadota bacterium (assembly GCA_016199585.1). Classification (GTDB taxonomy): domain Bacteria; phylum Armatimonadota; class JAAZEB01; order JAAZEB01; family JAAZEB01; genus JACQGM01. The sequence continues at coordinate 3,262 of JACQGM010000040.1, read as the reverse complement.
CCTGGGCGACTCGCGCTTCCTGCTGCGCGTCACCTACAACCCGCTGAACGTCGCGGTGGATCCACAGACGAACGTCGCTTGTCCGGTGATGCCCGACGTGGACGCGAGCGCCTTCTCCACCACCACCGGCGGCTTCGGACCCACGGCGCTCTCCCGCTTCATCATGATCGAGTCGGTGGGCCGCCGGGGCAGCGCCGCTGAGATCGATCAGGAATACGCCGACTTCCTCGCCAACAACGACCCGATTGACCCGACGGTCTTCCAGCGGGGAGGCATCGCCTCGACGGGCGGCGTCAACCCGCGCTTCCGCCGTGAGATCATCGCCTTCAAGGCGATCGGCATCAACAATTACCTCCGCTTTGTCACCGACCGCAACCGGATCGGCCAGCCTACCTACCTGGGCATTGACCAAAACGAGCTCCACGACGGGAGCGACCCGGACAGCCCCACCGTCCTCGACATGCCCTATCGCCTCGGCATGGACGCCTTCGCCTTCCTCGCGAAGGGCGACTTTGTCGGCCATGCCACCGGCGCTCCCATCCGCGTCAACGGCGACCTCGTCTGGTACGGCCAGACCTACCCCCAGGGGAGCGCGCCGCCGAACAACACCGACCAGCCCGAGGTCGTGCTCGCCTGGACCGACGAGCCGTGGAACGTGCTGGAAGTCCACGGCCGCGTGAGCAGCCAGGGCGCCGGTCAGGGGCAGGCGGACCCGGCGCGGATGCTCCTGCGGATGTACCCGCGCTACAGCGGCGGCAGCACCCCCGCCCCGCCGACGCGCACCATCGCTCTGCCGGTGAGCGATGACGCCGCCAGCTTCAATGCCCTGATGGCCGACCCGGTGCTCGCCAACCGGTACGAGGATAGCGCCTGGCTGACGGCCGACCCGGTCACGAAGCAGCGGACCGACCCCCGGCGCAGCATCCAGCGCCTGGAGGGTCCCTCCATCGAGGAGAAGGACCCGGCTACCGGCGCGCTCCGCTACGAGGCGCTCACCCGCAACGCCGGCTCGGTGCAGACCACGCCGCCGTCGCAGGGGCAGAGCGCCGCCGAGTACGGCTACGGCGCCGGCATCTACGTGGATAACGCCACCCACAGCGGCGACCACCGCTGGTGCCGCGGCGACGTGCAGTACGGCCACGACCCGGAGCGCCTGCGCAACGACTGGCTGCGCCCCTACGCCCAGGTGAACCAGGCGGCGCGAGACACCGGTTGGACCTACCCGGGGCGGGTCTACAACCCGCCGGGCGTGATCATCACGCTGGAGCCGGATTGGTCGAACGCGGGGGCGCCGCAGACGAACGGGCTGATCCGCATCACCCGGAGCGACAGCCGCGGCTGGCGCGGCCCCGACGGAAGCCGCCTGACGACCAAGACGATGTACTTCGAGCTGCAGCCGGGCCCCGCGCCCAAGGCGGGCGACCCGACCAGCATGGAGTACACGCTGATGCCCAAGTTCTGGGACGGCAGCGAGTGGAAGACGATCAACTGGAGCGCGCAGCCGCCGCGGTGGGAATCGGTGAGCAGCGGCAACGGACGCCGCTACCCCTTCAATGGCGTGATCTACGCCGAGGGGAACGTGCGCATCCGGGGCCGATTGCCGATGGATACGTCAGACGGCGGCGTGCGCCTCACCGTCGTCTCGCGGGGTACGGTCTACATCGAGGGGAACGTGCTCAAGGGCCCGAACGCCCCCAACGCCACGGATTCCCGTTCCCAGATCGCCCTCCTGGCGCGCGACTTCGTCTGCCTCAACACCACCTCCCTGGTGCAGGTGGAGACGAACAACCGCTTCGACCCGGTGAACCAGGCGGGCGGCCCGCCGTATGCCTGGCGCTTCCCGGTGGACCCGGATCGCTTCTTCCGCGTCTCGTGGGACTTCGGCATCCAGCCCTACGCCCTGCAGGCGGGCGACAACGCTCCCGCCCAGAACTACTACCAGGCGGTTCCACCCGCGTTCTTCGCCCGGCAGTCGGCTGCGCAGGGCCCGGCCTCCGCGCAGTTCCAGGTGAACCCTAGTCTGGATCCTGCAACCGGTCAGATCACCACAGGAGCTTACCTCTTCCGGCTGCCCCAGCCGCCTTTCCAGCAGAACGTGGATTACGACTTCTACCCGCTGCTGAACGGGCAGGAGTGGGAGTGCCTCGACGACCCGAATCCGAGCGCCTCGCCGCTGCCGCTGCCGTTGTGTACCCAGAGCGGGATCCCCAGCGGCCAGAAGTACGTGCTCCGCACGGCCCCGGGCGGGCGGAATGACGTCTACATCACCAACTACGACCCCGGCTCCGTTGGCGGCACGCCGCTCTCCGGCGGGGAGTACGCCCTGGGGGCGGTCGGCGTGCAGCCGCTCGATATCGTGATCACGGCGCTCCTCTACGCGGAGCACCGCTCCTGGTTCGTGATTCCCGGCACCTTCTTCCAGGATTCGGACATGGGCGACCCCGAGCCGGCCGACAGCCCCCGCTATCCCAAGCGCCAGGAGCCCCTGGACGTGCAGATCCATGTGGTGGGCGCCATCGCCGAGGGGCAGGCGGCGTCGCTGGCCGATGTCACCCAGTGGACGTCCCGCTGGCGCGGCGCCAACCGCACGCCGTTCGAGGCCGCCCAGAATGACCCGGACCAGGACTGGACCTTCGAGCGGCGCGGAGGCATCAACTACGCCTTCGACCCGTCGCTGATCACGGATACGCGGCGAGTGCGCTACAGCGGCACTCAGAGCGACGAGCCGACCTACCTGCTGCCCGGCTTGCCCCGGCTCCCGGTCTGCCCCGGCCTGGTCTACTTCGGCGAGCGCCCGGTGCAGTAGGGAAGGGTGGAGCCGCGAATGAACGCGGATGAACGGGAATCGGACCCGGAAGAGCGAAGGGAGCTGGATCGCCTGGCCTACCAGGTGGTGGGCGCGGCGTATGAGGTCGGCAATGTGCTCGGTGTGGGGTTTCTGGAGAAGGTGTACCAGCGGGCGCTGGTGAGCGAGCTGCGCCGTCGTGGTGTGCAGGCGGAAGGGGAAGTGCCCGTCGCGGTACGCTACAAGGGCGAAGCGGTCGAGGAGTACCGGGTGGACATCCTGGTCGAGGGCAAGCTGATCGTTGAGACCAAGTGCGTTGATGAGTTCTGCGATGCGCACCTGGCTCAATGCCTGAACTACTTGAGAGCAACGGGCCTGCGACTGGCGCTGTTGGTCAACTTCCAGCGCCCGAAAGTCGAGTGGAGACGCGTGGTCTACAACCTCTGAGCAGGTCCATTTGCGTTCATCGGCGTTCAT
>JACQGM010000046.1 GCA_016199585.1 Armatimonadota bacterium | reverse complement strand
TGCTTGCCGGCGCGCGCCGCATCCATGCCGATGTCCGCGTGCGTGCCGCTCCAGGTGGTGACGTGGACGATGTCAATGTCGTCGCGCTCCAGGAGGGCCGGGTACTCGGTGGTCCACTCGCTGTCGAAGCGGCCGGCCAGCGCCTCGGCCTTGCCCTGGTCCAGGTCGCACACGCACTTCAGGTCGGCATACGGCAGCGACCGGATCGCCTGCGCGTGTGCCGGCGAGATGACGCCGCACCCGATGATCCCGAAGCCATATCGCTCTTTGCGCATCGCTTGGATAGACCTCCGCCCCGAAAAACGGGGCGCTGCGGAACAGCGTGTCGGCCCGCGTGCTTCCGCCGGAGTGGTGTTCGGGGACGAGTCGGGGGAATCCTGCCCGGGTGTCGGACGGGGAAGCGCCAGGCAGCCGCACGATCGCCTGGCGCTCCCGTGCCGTCGCTCACACGACGGCGGCCTCGACCTCCTCGCGCGTCACCTGCTCGCCGTGGGCGCTGGTCTTGCCGCGCTCGATGAGAGACTTGAAGCGCACCAGGTCCTCATCCATCTGGCGGATCGGGTCGGCGCCCAGGAGCGCCGCGACCGCGTGGCCGATCGCCCCGGCCGGGGGGCTATACACCATCTGGATGTGGACGCGGGTGGTGCCGCGCCCTGTATCGTGGAACCACACCGTGCCGGCGTTGCCGACCTCGGAGCCGGGCACGCTCTTCCAGGAGATGCGCCGATCCGGCTCCATCCGGGTGACGACGCCGTCCCATGAGACGGTCGTCCCCAGGGGGCCGTCGGCTTCCCAGTGCCAGATGCCGTGCTCGCCGGGGCGCACCCGGCGGATGTGCTGCATGAAGCGGGGGAAGTTCTCGAAGTGCGAGAAGAACTCGAACACCTCGTGGACGGGTGCGGCCACTTCAATGGTGTTCTGCAGGCGCACCGCCTCCCGGCCGCCGAAGCCGAGCAGCCGCCGCCACTCAACGTTGAACCCCGCGCGGGCGATACCCAGCATCCCCAGACTCGACCAGACCCACCCGAGCGCATTGCGCCGCCGCAGCCCGTAGCTCATCAGCGAGACGGCGCCGGCGCCGAGCAGCAGCCGGGTGGTGGGCGCCATCCGCCGCTGGAACAGATCGGGAACCACGCCCTCGCGGCGCCGGCCCCCTTGCAGGCTCGGCATCCGCTCCGGGTGGCGGCCCACCTCCAGGCGATTCTCCACTTGCTTCACGCCCGGCAGCTCGTGGAGCGCCTTGAGCAGCGGCTCCACCTCGCGCTTCAGGATATAGCCGGATACCACGAGCGTCCCGTCGCTGGCGTCGAAGTCAATCGCCCCCGGGTGCGAGACGATTCGGCCCATGACCGAGCGGGCGCGCTCCTCCATGCGCCGCGGGGGCACGTGCTGACCTCGCAGCAGCCAGGACCGCCGCTGCGCGAGCAGCCCCCGCACGCGATGGACCAGATCGCGCGCGACTACGCCGCTGGAGTCACCTACCACGTGTCCGGTATGGACGACCTTATCGCGGACGAGCGCCCGCCGGCGGCGGCCCTGGTCGGGGTCCAGCAGGTACGCCGTCGCCGCCCCGGCCGCCGCCGCGCCAATCGCAGATGTCGCTTTCTTCCATTCCATGTCCTATCTCTCCGTTCTCCCGGCGTCTACGCCGGTACCCTATACCCCGTTGCGGCTTGGACCTCACTTCCGCGTTCCTGCGCGGCCGCAAGCAGGGAGATGGGGGGCTGCCGGCGAAGAGAGAGTGTTGTTGGCGCGCTTGATCACTCTGGCGCCGGGGCAGCACCCGAGGCTCGCAGCAGGAGGAATGGCGCCGGACGAGTAATCTACAGAATGGTGTACGCCATGCGCAGGGAGGGTGGCTATCTATCCGGAGAACTACAGCCTGGCCCTTTGTGGGCTTCGAGGATGGGGGGAAGGCCCGAGGCTGTGGTGGCTTCACCGGATCATCCCGGGTGGTCGGTTGAGATGGAGAAGAAGGAGATTCCGCATGCCTGAAGGAGAGAAGCCCGCGAACGTCTATGTCTCGGCACTGGAGCAGTTGCGCGGCGCGGTAGAGAAGCTGAAGCTGGATCCGGGGGTTGCTCGCCTCCTGGCGCTGCCGAAGCGCGAGCTGACGGTGCATTTCCCGGTACGCATGGACGATGGCTCACTGCAGATCTTCACCGGGCACCGCGTGCAGCACAGCGTGCTGCGCGGGCCGGCGAAGGGTGGTATCCGCTACCATCCGGACGTGACCCTGGATGAGGTGCGCGCCCTGGCGATGTGGATGACCTGGAAGTGCGCCGTGGTCAACATCCCGTTCGGGGGCGGCAAGGGCGGCGTGGTCTGCAACCCGAAAGTGATGTCTCTCGGCGAACTCGAGCGCCTCACCCGCCGGTACACCACCGAGATCACCCCGATCATCGGGCCGGAGCAGGACATCCCCGCTCCCGATGTCTACACCAATCCCCAGACGATGGCCTGGCTGATGGACACCTACTCGATGCACAAGGGCCATACTGTGCGCGCGGTTGTCACCGGGAAGCCGGTGAGCATCGGCGGCTCGGAGGGGCGCGTGGAGGCGACCGGCCGGGGCGTGGTGATCACGGGGCTGGAGGCCGCCAAGCGGCTGGGAATGGACATCACGCGCTGCACGGTGGCCGTGCAGGGCTTCGGGAACGTGGGCGCCGTCGCCGCCCAGTTGATCGAGCGCGAAGGCGCGCGCGTCATCGCCGTGAGTGACTCGCGCGGCGGCATCTGCAATCCCAAGGGCCTCAGCGTGAGCGCCGTGCTCGCCCACAAGGCGAAGAGCGGCAGCGTCGTCGGCTTCCCCGGCAGCGAGCCGGTCAGCAACGAGGAGCTTCTCACCCTGAAGTGCGATATCCTGATCCCGAGTGCCCTCGAGGAGCAGATCACCGAGCGCAATGCGGCCCGGATCCACGCGCGCCTCATCGTCGAGGGCGCCAACGGACCCACGACCCCTGCCGCCGACCGCATCCTCTTCGACCGGGGAATCACCGTCGTGCCGGATATCCTCGCCAACTCCGGCGGCGTGACCGTCTCCTACTTCGAGTGGGTGCAGGGCATCCAGGAGTTCTTCTGGACCGAGGAGGAGGTCAACGAGCGCCTGAAGGCCATCCTCACCCGTGCCTACGGCCAGGTACACGACATGGCCGACAAGCACCGCACCGACCTGCGCAACGGCGCGCTCATGCTGGCCGTCAGCCGGGTCGCCGAGGCCCTGCGGATCCGGGGCGTCTATCCGTAAGTAGTGAGGGGTGTGGAGTGTGGCGGGCAGAGCGTTCGTCGCCCCGCGAAATCGCCTGACCACTCCACACTCCTCACTCCGCACTTCCCCACGCCACCAACCCCTCCCCCCGGAGCACCGCGCCGATCTCACCCTCGCGGAGGGCGCGGCGCAGGAGCGCCTCCGAGCGCGGGCGTAGCTCTTCGGGCAGATCGACCGGGTTGCGGCCGCCCAGGGAGAGCAGCGCATCGGTGCCCGCCAGGGAGTCGTAGAGCGCCACGCGCCCGCCGGCCTGCGCGAGGGGGGCGAGCCGGACCCGAGCGGCCAGAAAGGCCGGCCGGTGCCGCGTCACGGCGCGCCAGTCCTTATAGGCCACCCGGGCTGAACAGGGGAGTGCGAGCAGCAGGTGTGCGGTGATCAGCGCCCCCGGCGAACGCCAACCTCTGGGCGCTCCCCCGTTCGCGGCGCCACCGAGCAGCACCCCGGTCAACATCGCCAGGGCGATGTAGGGCTCGAGCAGGAAGTTCCAGGAGGACCCCGGGTTCGCGGCGGCAAGGCTGGCAACGGCCAGCCCGAAGCCGAGGTACCAGGCATGGGGGCGGAGGACCCGGCGTGCCTCGGCCGGCGCCGCGCGCCACATCACGATGGCGGCGGCGATCCAGGCGAGCGACGTGGTGAGCGGGCGGGTGAGCATGTCCGCCGCCTTGCCCCGGGAGGCGGGCGCGTTCCCCATCAGTGCCCCCGCCAGATAGTCGCCCTCCGTCGCGTGCTGCAGCCAGAGGAACCCGCCCCCCGCGACCGCCAACCATCCCGTGCCGACCCAGAGTGCCCGGCGGCGATCCGCCCGCCATAGCGCCACGCCGCACGCCACCAGGGCCGCCACGGCGGTCAGCTTCGTGTGGAATGCCAGGCCCATGCTCAACACCCCTGCCGCCGCCGCAGCCCGGCTGCGCGCCTGAGTCGCCAGCGCCCACCCGAGCACGGAGAGGAACGCCGCGAGCGCGTCCACCTGGCAGCGCGGCGCGTAGGAGAGCATCGGCCGCGCCGTGAGGAGCAGCAGGGCCGCCACCACCCCCGGGCGCCAGGACCCCGTCTGCCGTCTCACCGACATGGCGACGACACCGAGGATCCCGACCGCGCTCGCGAGCGAGAGGAGACGCGGCCACAGGTAGGGATGGCCCGGCCAAGACGGGAGGAGGGCGCACAGCCCCTCGTAGAGCGGGCCGTATGGATTCCAGAGGGCAGGCAGGCGGCCGCCATCCGAGTAGGGCAGCGCGCCCGCCTGCCACCACCGCGCCAGGTTGAGGACGCGCGCCTCCACCGGCCCCACCATGTGCGGGGTGAGCACCGCCTTCAAGGAGATGGCGAGGAAGAGGAGGGCGTGCAGGCCCAGGAGGGCGATCACCACCCGCTCCTGCCGGGCGGGTGGTGTGCCTGCGCGGTTGGCTGGCATCACGTCATGTTCCCGGGGCAACCCCTTCGGCGCCACGCGCCTTCGCCTCTCTTGCCGTCGTGGCGTGGCTCTCGATCGGGGTGATAGGACGCATGGGACGAATCGGTCGGATCGGACCGACTGAGCGCCACAGGAGCGCGGGGCTCAGGCCGCTGCCTCACGCAGGTAGCCGGGGCGCACCGCTGCCCGAGATCGCTGGGACCAACAACCGTAACGGCGCTCACAGCCATTCCTCAGCCTGCGCCAGCATCGGCTCCCATGCTCGCACCTCCCCGGGCGCCAGACGCACCACATCGCCCTCGCCCCCCGCAAACCCGACGTCCGCCGCCGTCGTCCCGAAGTTCGTGATGAGCGCTCGGCCATCGGCCGCCACGTCCACGCGCACATCGCCGGCGGCGCGCACCATCCGCACCGCCCGCAGCAGGGAGGCAGTCCCCGCTTCGAGGGGCACGAGACAGCGAATCTCCCCGCCCACCGCCTCCACGGTGGCGCCGGCATAGGCGGGGATGAGCGCCGGACGCGCCCCCGCGAAGCGGCACACACGCGGCTCCGGGCCGAAGTTGGCGGCGGCGGCGAACCCGTCGGCCATGAGGCACGCGGTGTCCGCGTCGCCCTGGAGCAGCGAGAACTCCGAGCCGGGCGTGTCCGCGTGCGCCTGCTCCGGCAGCAGCAGGGCGGACAGGGGCGGCGCGGCCTCCCCCGCCCGCAGCGGCGTCGCCGGGAGGCGCGAGAGCACCAGATCATCGGCGATGGCCCGGTAGGGGCGGTGGAAATGGCGATTGTGGTAGAGAGCATCCCCCGGCCCGGCGAAACGGATTCCGATCCGGTCGTCCACATTCAGCCACTCGGGATGGCCGAGGAGGTCCACGCGGTCGTCGCTCTCCGAGTCGCTCAGTCCTCCCCGGTACTCGGTGGCGCCCTCCGGGCGGTAGAGAACGCGCGCGCCGCGGGAGTTGGGACCCAGCAGCGGGAACGTCTCGTTGGTGATCTTCAGCATCCCCTGGTCGAGGGACTCCAGCGCCAGGTCCTCCCGCGCCACGAGGCGCTCCCAGGAGAGGACGCGGCCGTCCGGCAGGCTGGCGAAGAGGACCTGCTGGCGCAGCGATTCCTGGCAGCGGTCGATCACCAGGGCGGCGGCGAAGGCGTCGGCGGACTCGGCGACGCGCACGCTCACCAGGCGATGGCTGTCGGGACGGCCATGCACCACCGGTGCGGCAAGCCAGGTGCCGGACGCCGGGGCGACGGTGTAGATCCCCTCGCGGGTGAGGGGCAGCGCCATGATGGCGTTCCGCCAGGCCAGGGAGGTCTGCCCGCGCGGGTGACGGTGGTGGACGAAGCCGGCGTGGGGGAAGACGCGCACGCCCCGCAGCCGGCGTTCCAGCTCCTCCTCCGGGGTCGGCTCCGGCCCGGGACCGAAGAGGCGGTGCAGCAGGTAGAGGCGGACGACACTGCCGATGCTCACCTCGCGCATGATCATCGGGTCTTGCTGGTCGTGGGCGCGGGCGGCGAACTCCCTATCGTACAGCCGGCCGCCGTTGGCCTCCTGGCGCAGCTCGGCGTTGCGCAGGGCGCGGCGCTGGAGCGCGGCCGCGTCGGGATCGCCGAAGAAGACGGCGGCGATGGCGTGGACCGTCTCGCTGCCGACGGCGGGGAGGTTGTGCCAGTCCATGCCCTGCACGGCCTGGGCATAGCCGCCGCCGTCGGTGATCGCCTTCAGGCTCTCGTAGACGCGGCGGCGGTTCCAGAGAAGCTCCGTGGGCAGCTCGCGGCCCCAGAGCCGGAGCTGGGTGCCGATGCTCCCGAGCGAGTGGACCCCCGACCCGGTGTAGCTCGGGTGTGCCATGCCGTGGTTCTCGGCCCAGTAGTCGGGGAGGGTGGTGAACGTCTTGCCGGCGAGGGTGCGAACGACCGCCTCGCCGATGTTCCCCCAGTCCTTGGCATCCTGCGGGGCGGCGCAGGTGGAGAACATCCAGCGTCGGGTCATCGCCTCCCATTCGGCGGCCTGCGGGTGGCGGGAGAGGAAGAGGGAGCAGGAGGTGAGACCGGCGGCCGTCCAGGCGTTCTCCTCCATCTGCGTATCCACGTAGATGCCGCTGCGGGGCGGCAGCGCGCCGAAGCGCCCGGCGTAATCCTCGTGGATGCGCGCGACCATCATCCAGGTCTCTTCGTCAGTGTGCTCGCGCAGCAGGAGGCAGATGTCGGCCAGGGTCGCAACCCGGCTGCCGCACTGGCTCTCGCGGAAGAAGCCCTTCCCCCGCTCGCCCCACTTGGTGCCGCAGTTCTCCGGGCGCCCGAGGCCCACGGAGGGGCGCACGCACTCCTCGGGGCCGGTGTCGTGGGTGAAGCCGAGGTAGCGCACGCCCATCACCGCCATGCGGCGCAGGTCGTTGCGCGAGACGCCGGTGGCGGCGGCGTTGTGCTCGGGCGCGGCACTGGCGACGGCGAACGCCTCGGCGGGGGAGGCGGTCTCGCTCCCGTACCAGTGTGCGCCGCCGAAGAAGTGCCCGCAGTTCGGACGCACGGGCCACTCGGCGAAGTACTCCACCCCGACGGGGATCCACCGCTCGAGCATCCGCAGGTAGCGGCGGCTCATGGCGTTCTCGCCGGGCGGGAGGTGGGGGGTTCGCAGGTCGTTCGTCTCCTCGATGCGGATCATGGGGGTGCTCCTTCGCTACGGAAGGGATTCCCGCACCGCGGGCCAACCTCCTGCCGGGCGAGCGATGTTTCGGCCGCCGATTGCCCGTTCCGGTTTGGCGCGGTATAATCACGATGAAGCCGCGACCGGCGCACCGATGAGGGAGGCGCGAATGAGCCAGGAGACGATAGGGCGGTACATCATCCGGGACCCGGGGATCTGCCACGGAGAGCCGACGTTCCGCGGCACGCGGATCATGGTGCGGCAGGTGCTGCAGCAGGTGGCCGCCGGCATGGCGTGGGAGACGATCATCCAGGAGTGGCGCGGAAGCATCGAGAGAGATGCCATCGCAGAGGCAGTCCGCCTCGCGAGCCAGGCATTCGCCGAGCACGCTCACGAGTACGTGGTGGAGCCGGCGGCGCCGTGATTGTTCCCGGTCAGAGCATCACCAAGGGCTCGTGAGGAAACAAGAGGATCGGTCTCCTGTTCGCATGTCGGGAGACCCCGCACGCTTGCGCCAGGCCGTGAATTCGGTTTCCTATAAGGGAGATGCGGCAGAAGCAGGAAAGTCCACGGGGATCCAGGTGCCGGGCCGGCGCCGGATGCCGATACCAACTGCGCTGTGAGAGCCGGAACTCACAACCGCAACAGCACACGCAGCCATCCCTCAACCTGCGCCAGCGCCGACCGCCGACCCGCCTGCTCATGGCCGCGCACCGGATCCAGATCCGCCAGCCAGACCTCGCCGCGCAAGGGGGCGATCACGCTGCGGGACCTTCGTTGTCAGGGCTCACCACGCGGCCATCCTCCGTCCACCGCTCCTCGGGATCCAGGCCATCGAGGAGCGCGCCGTCCCATGCCGCCCGCTCTCGCTGGAGCTCCGCCCAGCCCTCCGGGTCCCGCCGCGGGGCCTCGTAGGCTGCGCTCGCACGCTCCAGAAGCCGCCGTCGCCGATATGACTCCACCGCCTTCACGAGGACCGCCTGCACGGTGTCGCCTTCGTCCCGGGCCAACTGGCGAAGCGCATCGCGCGTTCGTTCACCAACCCTCACCGTCGCACCCGGCTGTCGCTGGCCCTCCTCTCCACCATCCAGTGTACGCGGCGGTCCACAGCATTGTCAACCGCAGCGCGCGGACAGAGCGCGTGCTGCTGGAAGCACCCTACTCCCGTGCCGCTTCGGGCAGCGGCTCGTGGCGCACGGCCACCACTCGACCGCCCGCCGAGGCTTTATGGCGCCCGGCGCATCTGCTATAATGGATCAGGGGAGGGCACATGCGCGTTTCGCTTCGTCTCTTCGGGTATCTGCGCGAGCGGGCCGGCGCCGCGCGCCTGGATCTCCAGGTGCCGTCCGGGGCCACGGTCGCGCAGGCTGTGGATACGGTCGCGCGCGAGACGGGCCTGGAGATCGGGGCGCTCCGGCAGGCGCGTCCGGCGGTCAACCTGGAGTACTGCGACGACGACCGGGAGCTGGCAGAGGATGACGAGCTGGCGCTGATCCCGCCGGTGAGTGGAGGCTGAGGTGATCTTGCTGACCGAGGAGCCACTCGACGCGGCTCGGGTGATCGCCGCCGTGGCGGAGCCCGGCGCTGGCGCCGTCGTGGTCTTCATCGGCACCGTGCGCGACAACGCCGCGGGCAAGGCGGTGGCGTTCCTCGAGTACGAGGCCTACCCCGCCATGGCGGAGCGGAAGATGAGCGAGATCGCCGCCGAGGCGCTCGCCCGCTGGGGGGCGCGCATCGCCATCGCCCACCGTACCGGCCGGGTGGCGGTGGGCGAGGCGAGCGTGGTGATCGCCGCGGCGACGCCGCACCGCGCGGAGGCCTTCGATGCCTGCCGCTATGTCATAGACGCTCTGAAGCAGGAAGTGCCGATCTGGAAGAAGGAACATGGCCCGGATGGCTCCGTGTGGGTCTGATCGGCGGCGGTGGCCTCGCAGCAAGGCGTGAGTTTAGTGGGGACGTGCCTCGGGTATATCCAATCCAGCCATCGGGAGGCGAGCTGTCGTCCGTGGTGGGGCCGGGAGAGGTGCAGCACAACATATTATTCTATAAAGCCATGATAGAATAGTATGTGCTATCGTTCATCGGCGCGCTCTGCCGGCAGGGGAGAGTGGAGAGGGAGAGTGCGGCGATGCTGATCTTGTTGGTGCTGGTGGCGGTCGTGGCACTGAGCATGGTCTTCCTGGCGCGTCAGTTGGGGCGCGCGGAGCGCGACCCCCAACCGCCGGCGCAGCCGGTGGAGACGGCGGCACCCGAGCAGACCGGGTTGGGCGAGCCGGAGTGGGAAGTAGTCATCCGGGGGCAGTGCCGGCCGCTCGATTGCCCGAATTTCAAGGGGAACCCACGGCAGCCGGGCAAGGAACCCGGGTGCCAGGTGTGCGCGGCGCTCTTCCTGGAGCAGTACGGCGAGCGGTTGCTGCGGTCGCAGCGGGAAGGCCGCAACCGCTGACGCCGACGGCGCCCTCCGCCGGGCGAGCCGGCCCGCGCGGGGACGCCGCCAGCCCACGGGAGGCCGGTGGCTTCTTCAAATCGCTTCGGCCAACACGCTGAGTCAATCGCCACCGAGCAGCGAGCGCATGCGCTCCAGAGCGTCCGAGTGCCGCTCGCCGCGTTTCCTCAGGTCGTCCACAAGATCCAGATTGATATAGATGCGGCTCACCCCCTCCAGGTCGAGGGTGCCCAGATTGAGGACCAGCCACCCCTGGTCCGATTCCTTATCGCCGTGCGTCGTCGCGAACTCCATCTTCTCCTTGGGGAAGTCCATTCCGGCGCCTCCGTTCCTCTTGCCCGACGACTTCTCCTTACCGTAGTGCGTTCGCGGCCGGGGTCGGGAGTCCTTGTGCGGGGGTGTGGCATTCTCCCCGATGTTTCTGCCCGAGGCAGCACCACACGCAATCGCGGTGGGCTCCCGGGCGCCCCAACAGGCCCAAGTGCCTACGGAAGGCCGCATTCAGCTACTCGGTATCGGCCGTGTTGGTGTCATTGCCCCCTCCCGGGCGCTTGAACATCTCCGCCACGGCCGCGGCACGGCCATGCGCCACCCGGCGCGTCACATCCGCCACCCGGCGCGTCACATCCGGCACCCGGGCCAGTCGCCAGCGGTTGATGGCGCGGGCGAGCCTTTGCAGCGCGGCGGCCGCTCTGCCGGCGAGAGACGGCCGCGCAGCAGTGCTGTAGGTGGGTTCTGCCCCGGCGCCCGCTTTCCTACCGGCAGGACCGAGCAGCCGAGCAGATGGGCAGGAGAAGCAGGATCGCCTGAGCTACCTGCAGAAACCGGCAGAGAACCACAGACATGGCGCATCGGGGCTGAGCAACTGGAGAGGACAACACAGAATGGCTGAAGGTGAAGTGACGAGCCCACTGGCACAGGAGTTCGTGGTCATCAACCGCACAGAGGATCCGGAGAAGGAGAACCACCGCACAGACGGGCCGACGCTGGTCCGCCTGCCGTCGGGGAGGCTGGTTGTCTCCTATGTCCTGTTCCATTTGCACCGGCGCGGGCAGACCCACGACCCGATGAAGATTCTGGACACGCGCGTGAAGGTGAGCGACGATGATGGCGCCACCTGGCGTGAGGTCGCCGTGCTCCCCCACGAACTGGGCCTGCTCTTCGCGCACCAGGGCCGCCTGCACCTCCTCGGCGTTGAGGCGGGGCGCGGCGGCCTGGTGATCACCGTCTCCGACGACGAAGGCGCCACCTGGACCCCACCGCGCCTGCTGCGCCAGGGCCGGTTCTGGAACACCTCCACGGCGATGGTCATTCGCAACAACACCCTCTCCTGGTGTATCGGAGTCGCGAGCGTGCAGGACCGGTTCAACAACGAGGGATCCCGAACCGCGGCGCTGGCTGCCGACTTGACCCGCAACCTGACTGACCCTGACGCCTGGCGCATCTCAGACTACCTGACCTACCCCGGCACGCCGCCCTTGCTGCGGGGCGGTCCCCACGAGACACCGGAGGAGCCTTACCATGATCACTGGTTAGAAGGTAACGTGGTGGACGCGCCGGACGGGTTGCAGGTCTTCTGGCGCGCGCGTATCCGAGGCGGTGGGGGGCAGATGGTCCCCGCTATCGCTCCGGTCTGCGATCTGGAAGACGACGGAACGACGCTGCGCTACCGTTTCCGGCAGTTCGTGGCGCTGCCGGGGGCATGGTGCAAGTTCCACATCCTTCGTGACGATGTGACCGGCCGCTACTGGCTGACCTCAAACCTGGGCCATCGCGGAGTCCTGGCGCTGCACTCCAGCTCCGACGCTCGTACGTGGTTCCCCGCCGGCTACCTGGTCGTCTGGCCGGAAAACCCCCGAAGCGCCAACTACGTCACCCCGCTCATTGACGGCGACGACCTGCTGATCGCCAGCCGCACCTCGTCTCCCAAAGCAGTGTCGAGACATGACAACGACATGATCACCTTTCACCGGGTGCGGGGATTCCGGTCGCTGGCGCTGGACATCCATCCCCGCTATGAGTGAGGCGCAGCGACGGCGCAGCACCCGGATACCCGGAAGGGCCGGTGGAAATGGCAACCTACAGTATCGGGATGATGATTCTCGCGGGCGCGGCCGCAGCCACGGCGGCGCTCGCGCAACGAGTGGAGACCGAGAGGATGAAACCGCTTGCTCAGGATTTCACTGTCATCGCCAGGTCGCCGGAACGCCTGACGTTCGTCATGGAACCCGGGCTCATCAAGCTGCCCAGCGGCCGACTCCTGGCCACTTTCCCCTATCTGGATCCCCGACAGAAGAACCGTCAGCTTCCCGACTGGTTCAACCTGTACGTCAGCGACGACGGAGGTGCCTCCTGGCGGCGACAGGGGTCCCTCGACCTGGTGATCGGTATGCCCTTTGTCGTGGAGGGCCACCTCTACATGCTCGGTAACCGCCGCGGGCGGCGAGACATCGTCATCACCCGCTCCGACGATGAAGGGGAAACCTGGACGCCCCTGACAACCCTCTTCAGAGGGCAGTACTGGAACTGCCCCACCGGCTTCGTGATCAAGAACGGTTTCCTCTACCGCGCCACCGGCGGCAGCCAGGGGTCGGGCAGGGAGACGCTGGTGATCGCCTGCGACCTCTCGAAGGACCTCCTGGATCCGGCGGCGTGGCGCATCTCCAATCGGCTGCTCTACCCCGGAACGCCCCCGGAGCTGGCCCGGGAAGGAAAGGTCCGGGGCGGACACTGGCTCGAGCCCAACGTGGTGGAGGTGAAAGGGCGCCTCTACGTGCTCAGCACGGTGAAGATCACCAGCGAGAGCGGATGGACCACTCCCGGCACGGTGGCTGTCTGCTCGCTGGAAGACGACGGCGTGACGCTCGACTACCGGTTCCTCCAGTACTACCCCACCCCCGGGGGGCAACTGAAGTTCCACATCATCTATGACGAGGTCTCCGGCCTCTTCTGGCGGACGATGAATCTGCCGGCGGACACATCCTCTCCCCCCGATCCCCGGTGGGCGGCGCGGGAGGAGATCAGGCCCGTCGTGGTCACCGAGGAAGGGGAGCGACGCATCCAGGCCAACAAGGGGGGCGACCGGCGCATCCTGGCTCTGTCATGCAGCCTCGATGCCCTCAACTGGCTGCAAGCCGGGGTGATCGCCATGACCCCAAGGCCGTGGGAGGGGTTCCAATACGCGGTGCCGCTGGTGGATGGCGACGATCTGCTTGTCATCTCACGCACCTCCCTGGATGGGGTGAACCAGCACGACGCCAACCTGATCACCCTGCACCGCGTGATGGACTTCCGCTCTCTGGCGCTGGACATCCATCCCCGGTTTGAGTGAGGCGGGGCGGCGGCGCGGAACCCGGACACCTGTCGGCGTCCCGGGATTCCGACATAAGGAACGGCGGGGCTGTTCTCACGCTTGCCGTGTCTGCTGTG
>JACQGM010000056.1 GCA_016199585.1 Armatimonadota bacterium | reverse complement strand
TCTCTGGAGTGAGCTCCATGCCATAGCCGATTTCTTCGCTGGTGGGCTCGCGTCCGTACTCCTGCACCAGGCGGCGGCTGATGCGCAGCAGCTTGTTGATAGTTTCCACCATGTGTACGGGGATGCGGATGGTGCGCGCCTGGTCGGCGATGGCGCGGGTGATCGCTTGGCGGATCCACCAGGTAGCGTACGTAGAGAACTTGAAGCCCTGGCGGTAGTCGAACTTCTCCACCGCCCGGATGAGGCCGATGTTGCCCTCCTGGATCAGATCGAGAAACGACATCCCCCGACCGGTGTACTTCTTGGCAATGCTGACTACCAGGCGCAGGTTGGCTTCCGTAAGTTTTTGTTTGGCCTCTTCGTCGCCCTGATCGATACGCTTGGCGAGCGCCGTCTCCTCCTCCAGGGTCAGCAGCGGCACTTTGCCGATTTCCCGCAGGTACATGCGCACCGAGTCATCGATCGGGATTCCTTCGACAGCAGCCAGGTCCTCGTCACGAATCTCTGCCTCCGTACTCTGCTCAGGAGGGGCCGGCGCGCGCTCGGGGATCTCGGGGATTCCGTGGACCTTGTCGATGACCTGGATTCCCTCGTCGGCGAACGCTTGCAGGATGTCCTCGATTTGACCTTCGTCCAGGGACTCATCTTGGTAGAGGGTCTCGCTGATCTCATCGTAGGTCAGCATTCCCTTCTTCTTCCCCTTGTCGATGAGTTTCCTCATCTCCTTGGACTGGTCTATGCTCTCCACCGGCATCTCCGTCTCACCCCCTTCTCACGGCAGCCCGTCCCTTGAGCGTGCTTCGTCTCTCCCAACCAGGGCCCGGCCCTGGCGCCGGGCACCACCGGTATGGACCAGGCCGACGGCCCGCGCCGCCACCTCACCGGAACACTCAACGCCGTCCACCGGCCCGCGTGTCTCCTCACTCGCTCGAGAAGCCCAGCTTCCCTTGCCGCACAATGTCGCTCAACTGCGTGACAAGCTCCCGTTTCTCGTGGGCAATACGGGAGTACTCCTCCGCCGATACCAGGTCCGGCCTCATCAGGCTATCCTGCAATTGACTGATTCGCGCTCGGAGCTTCTTTTCCTTGATCGCCCGGAGGGAATCTGAGACTGTTTTCGCGACCACCGGCAGTCTCTCCTGTTCGAGCTCCAGCCGGCTGACGAGATCCATCACCTCATCCTCGGCGCGGGCGGCGGCGCGCGCCGCCGCTGCGGGCTTTCCGGCCGACCATCCCTCCCAGATGATCGCGGCCAGCCGCCGCTGGGCGGGAAGTGAGAAGTCGTCCGGGCTCAGCGCGTTGTAAGCCTCACGGCTGTTCTCCACCTCGTGCCATAGCCCCTGCAGCACCACCGTCTCCGGATGCACCCCCGGCAGCTTCGGCACCTCGACCGTCGGTGTCCGCTCGGGCTGGCCGGCCGTCGCCGCGCGCGCCCGCGCCGCCCCGCCCGGGCGCTGCACCTCGCGCCGGATCGCCGCCTCGATCTCGCCCACCCGATGGAGCCGCCCCGCGCACCACTGCTCAGCCAGACGACTGACGTATTCTTCCCGCTTGACCGCGCTCCTAATCCCGGCCAGCACCGGAGCCACGGCCCGGGCCAGCGCCGCGCGTCCCTCAGGCGTGCTCCCATCCGCGCGCCCGGTGAGCCGCCGGAGCTGGAACTCCACCAGCGGCAGGGCCTCCTCAGCCAGCCGGCGGAAGGCCTCCGCGCCCCGGTTGCGGATGAAGTCATCCGGATCGCGTCCCTCAGGCAGGATGAGGATGCGCCCATCCATCTCCGCCTCCTCGAAGAGCGCCAGGCTGCGCTCGGCCGCCGCGGCACCCGCGGCGTCGCCGTCGTAGGCGAGCACCACCCGGGGAGCGTAGCGCCGCAGCAGCTCCAGGTGCGTGGCGCGCAGCGCGGTTCCCAGCGTCGCCACCACGTTCAGCACGCCCTCTTGCTGTACCATCGCCGCGTCCATGTAGCCCTCCACGACGATGGCGACCCCCGCGTCGGCGATGGCGCGGCGCGCCCGGTCGAGCCCGTAGAGCGTTCTCCCTTTGTCAAAAACCATCGTCTCGGGCGAGTTCAGGTATTTGGGCTGAACATCGCCCAGCGCCCGACCGCCGAAACCGAGCACCCGCCCCTCCACGTCGCGGATGGGGAAGACGACGCGGTCGCGGAAAAGATCGTAGTAGCCGCCCGTCTCCCGGGCGTGAGAGAGGCCCGCCTGCTCCAGCAGCGCCCCCGGCACGCCCCGGCGGAGCATCGTGTTCGAGAGCGCGTCCCATTCCGCGGGCGCGAACCCCAGGCCGAGCGCCGCCACGCTCTCGCCGGAGAGCCCTCGACGGCGAACGAACTCCATCGCCGGCGCGCTGCGCGCCAACTGCTGCGCGTACCATTCGGCAGCCGTGCGGTTCAGATCCAGCACCTGCTGGCGCTGGCTGCGCCGCTCCGCCGCCCGCGGATCCCGCTCGATCTCGACGCCGGTCTGCCCCGCCAGCCGCTCCACCGCCTCCACGAACGACAGGCCGTCAATCCGCCGCAAGAACGAGAAGACATCGCCACCGACGCCACACCCGAAGCAGCGCCAGATCTGGCGCTCCGGCAGCACGTTGAACGAAGGCGTCTTCTCGGCGTGGAAGGGGCACAACCCGACGAAGTTGCGGCCCCGCTGCTTCAGCGTCACGTGCCGCGAGATGACCGCCACGATGTCCGCGCGAGCGCGGATCGCTTCGATCGTCTCTTCCGGGATGGACACCCTCGCCCTCCGTGATCCGCAGCGCCCCGCCAGTCATCCGCGGCAAGCCCTGCCGCGCGGGCGGACAACCACCCCCGAGGCGCGCGCGAAGGCGCTTCGCCGACAGGGCCCGCGCGGCACCATCCAGTTGCGCGCTACTCACTACTCGTTACGGATTGGGGTTACAGGGTCACTCCCCGGTCTCGGGCATCTCCCGGATGGTGATGGCCGTGAGCTTCATCGTCTCCTGCCTCATGGCGAAGGCGACGCCGAAGCGCGAGTAGTAGGTGAGCACCACCTCGTTGCCGAGCTGCTGCTGCGTCTCCGGGTAGCCGTAGGCGGTCACCACCTTGCGGAAGTCATCGCCGAGGGTGATGCCGCGGGCAGTGCGGGCGCCAAAGGAGACCCGCCGCGGGCCGCCTCGGCTCACCGAATCCGGGTAGCCATCCCCCACTGTCACGGAAACGACGTGGCCCTCGTCATTGATTCCGAAGATGAGGATCACGCCCTTCTTCGACACCTCGTAGATCCAGTGAACGTTCTGGGGCATCCATGTCTGGCCGGGCATGCCGCCCATGCCCATATCGAGGCCGGCCTCCGGACCCGCCATCCCGGGGCCGCCCGGAGCCAACGGTCCCATCGGCCCCCCCATGCCCATGCCCGGCATCGCGGCACCCCCCGTCGGGTCCATCATCGGCATGCCGCCCATGCCGGGATAGGGCATCGCCGCGCCCCCCGGGTCAAGGCCGCCCATGCCGCCCATGCCGGGCATCATGCCCTCCATGCCGCCGGCAGCCGGCATCATCCCGGCCCCCGGGCCGCCCATGCCCATCATCCCCCCGGGGCCGCCCAGCCCCGGGACCCCGGCAGCGGTCACCGGACCGACCTGCACCCGCGTCGGGCTGCCGTAGGTGATCGCCACCGACGCGGCCTTCTTGCCCAACTGGATGCCGGCGAGTTGGAACTCCTTGCCCCTGGCCGGTCTTGGCGCCGGCCCTGCCATCGCCACCATCGCGACGCCGAAGAGCGCCGCCAGCACGCATGCGAGAGCTCTCATTGTTCTCCATCCTCACCCGCTCCGAGAGCGGACCAGCATCACTCCTCGGGCGATTTCACCGTGATCGAGTCCACCTTCATGTGGATCTGGCGGAACGTGAACGCCACTCCGTGACGGTCGAGGTACTTCAGCAGCACCATGTCCCCGATCACCTCGGTTCCCTCCGGGTAGCCGTATTTGAGGATCACCTCCTTGAAGGTGTCTCCCAGGCCGATCCCCTTCGAGGTGAGCGCGCCGGCGAACGGGGCGGTCTTCCCGCCCTTGGGGGTCGAGTACGGCTTGTCATCGCCGACGCAGATCAGGCTGACGCGACCCTCCTCGCCGAAGGAGAACATGTAGGTCACGCCGTCCTTCGACCTCTGGTAGATCCAGAGCTTGGTCGTCTGGGCGCCCGGCTGGCCGGCGCCGGGAACGCCGCCCGGCATCGCCGGGCCGCCCACGCCCATCATGTTCATGCCCGGAGGCGGCCCCGCGCCCCCGGTCGGGTCGAACCCGAGCCCCATCATCGGGTCGGCAGGAGCGCCTGGTGCCAGCGCGGTGCCCAGCATCCCGCCCTGCGCCGACTGGCCCATCAGCCAGCCGGCGAACTGCTCCGGCATCATGCCCGCCACCAGGCCGAGGTAGCGCTGGCGGGAGCGCATCGTCGGCTGGCCCGTGCCGGCTCCCGGCAAACCCATCATCCCCGGCATCATCCCCGGCATGCCCCCAGGCATCCCCGTGCCGTCCATGCCCGGCATCATCCCCGGCATGCCCCCGGGCATCCCCGTGCCGTCCATGCCCGGCATCATCCCCGGCATGCCCCCGGGCATCCC
>JACQGM010000002.1 GCA_016199585.1 Armatimonadota bacterium | reverse complement strand
TCGCGGCCGGATTCCTCGGAGCGGCCGGTGAAGGCGTTCGCGATGGCTTCGCCCGCCCGCCCGTCAACTACGCGCCTGCGCCCATGTGGTGGTGGAGCGGGGAGCCGCTGGAGCGCGAGCGAATCGCCTGGCAGCTCGACCGGATGCGGGAGCAGGGCGTGCTGCACCCCACCATCTCCTACGTTCCCCGCGGGCCCGGTCACGAGCCACCGGTCTACTCCGAAGAGTGGTGGGACCACGTGCGCTGGGCCGCGGGCGAGTGCCGCAAGCGCGGAATGACCCTCTGGTTCAGCGACTACAACCTGGCCCACGACGTGCGCCGGCGGATCCTCGCGGACAACCCGGCGCTCTCGCTGCAGAAACTGAACTGGCTGGCGGTCGCCGCGGAAGCGCCCGGCCCGGTCACACTGGAGATCCCCCGGAACGCTACCATCCTCAGCGCCAGCGCCTACCGGCGGGAAGGCGAGACGCTCGTGCTGCCGGCGGCGTTCGACCTTCGGGACAGGATCCACGACGGTGAGCTGCGCTGGGAGGCGCCACCGGGGCGCTGGGCGGTCGGGGTGGTCTACGTGACGGTCGAAACCGGCCGGGGGCTGCCAGATCCGATGCAGCCGGAGACGGGCCGGGAACTGGTGCGGCGCCACTACGCGGAGTGGGAGCGGCACCTGCCGGAGGAGTTCGGGAGGGGGATGCCGGGGATCTTCCAGGATGAGTTGTACATCTGGATGCACCCCGCCTGGTCGCGGGTGCTCGCGCCCGAGTTCCTCGCCCGGAAGGGCTACGACCTGGTGCCCCTCCTACCGGCCCTCTGGGAAGACGTGGGGGCGCAGACGCCGAAGGTCCGGGTGGACTACTTCGACGTGACGGTCTCTCTCGTCGAAGAGTGCTACTTCCGTCCCATCTTCGAGTACCTGGATGCGCACGGTGTCATCCACTCGCACGACAACTGGGGCCGCTTCGGCAGGATCTCGCAGCAGACGACCGGCTACGGCGATTACTTTCGCACCATGCGCTGGTACAGCGCCCCCGGCTGCGACGATCCTGGCCGCAGGTCGGATGGCTGGCGGAACTTCCCGGACGTGAAGCTCGCCAGCTCCATCGCCCACCTCTACCGGCGCCCCTACGTCTGGATGGAGGCGTTCCACAGTTGTGGGCACGGCGCGTCGCCCGCGGAGATGATGCCCTGGATCAACGCCAACCTGGCGTACGGCATGACGCTCTACGACTTTCACGGCATCTTCTACACCTCGTACGGCGGCTGGTACGAGTGGGCGCCCTCTTCCTCGTGCTTTCGCCAACCCTACTGGCGCCACTACGGCTCCCTTTCGGACTACATCACGCGCCTCTGCTACCTGCTGAGCCAGGGCGCGCACCGCTGCGATGTCGCCATCCTCTACCCGGTCACCACCGTGCAGGCCGACCTGGGGGGGAAGGATGCGTTCTCCGATCCGGGGAAGGCCGCCGAAACGGCCCCTTGGGACCTGGGCCGGCACCTCTTCGGGAGGGGCGTGGATGTAGACTACATTGACTTCGACTCCCTCCAGCGGGCGGAGGTCCGGGAGGGCGCGCTCCAGGTCGCCGGTGAAGCCTACCGGGTGCTGGTGCTGCCGGCCACGGCCACCCTCCGCTTCGCGACGCTGCAGAAGGCACTGGCGTTCCAGCGCGCGGGCGGCACAGTGGTGGCCTACGGCTGCCTGCCCGGGGCGAGCGACCGCGCCGGCCGCGATGATCCGCAGGTGGATGCGCTGGTGTCCGAGATCTTCGGCCTCACCGCCGCCGAGGCGGGCGCGGTTCGCGAGCCGGTGCGCCGGGCGGGCGGCGGCGGCGGCATGGGCGCGTTCGTCCCCGCCGGCCCCGAGCACGTCCTCCGCCTGATTGACGACCGCGTGCCGCGCGATTTCGCGGCCTCGCAGCCCAACGTCTTCGTCACCCACCGCCAGGCCGAGGGGAATGAGATCTACTACGTCTTCAACGGCGCCAAGGAGCCGCGCGACCTCGAGCTCTCCTTCCGCGCCCGCGGGAACCCCGAGCGCTGGGATCCCTGGACCGGCGCCACGGAGCCGATCCGCTGCTGCCGGAGCGACGACCGCGGCACCCACCTGACGCTCTCCCTCGGCCCGTGGGAGGCGACCGTGGTGGTCTTCACGCCGGGGGCCGCTGCGCCGCGCGTCGCCGCCACCGATCTGGACGAGGTGACGGCGGTCACGCCGGAGGCGGGCGGCATCCGGGTGCGGGGCTGGTCGCGGACGGCGGGGAGCAAGAGCGCGACGGTGATCCAGGCGGGTGCCACCCACCAAGCTCGCGGCATGGCCGCCGCGCCGCCGGCCGCCCTGCCCCTGGATGGCCCCTGGGAGTTCGAGCTGGCGCCCACGCTCGACAACCGCTGGGGCGACTTCCGCCGCCCGCCCGCGCCCGTGGTGCTGGGCGCCGAAGCCCGGCAGTTCCGCCATGCCGAGGAGACCCGGGCGGATCCGGGATGGGAGAAGCCGGACCTGGACGACACGGGCTGGCGGACGGAGACCTACTCGTTCGGTCCCTATCTGTGGAAAGTGGGTCCGCTGGCGCCGGATTCCGACCTCGCCCGATTGGAGCCGGCGCTGGCTCGTCTGCAGAGCGTTGATCCCGCCGTGCCGGTGGCCGCCGGGGACCAGACCGTCGCCTGGGAAACCTACTCCTTCTCGAAACGTTGGGGAATCGAGCGCGACCCGCAACTCGTGCATGGCAACTCCGGCCCTCATGGTCTCGCTAAGGAGGTCCCCGACGACTTCATTGACCTGGGCGTGAACGAGCCGGGCTCCGTCTTCTACCTCTGGACATCTATCCGCGCGCCACGCGACATGGATGCGGAGCTCACCGTTCGCAGGCAGACTCCCGGCCGCTACGGTCTGGCCTCTGGATACACGCCCGATGACCGCGTGACCGCCCGGGCATGGCTGGATGGCCGGCCCTTGGCGGCCATCGCTGCGGAGGGCCGGGAGCGCGTCCGGCTCCGCGCCGGCGCCAACAGCCTCCTCGTGAAGCTGACGCAGGCGCCCGTCGTCGGCATGCTGGAGTACCACCCGGCGAGGGGGCGGCTGCGCGCCTACATCGCGCTGTCGCTTGTGGGGGGAAGCCTGCCGGCTGAAGCTGAGACCGACCTGGGTCTGCGCTGGTTCGCGGCGCCGGACGGTCTCACCTGGGACATCCTGCCGGAGGGGCGGCCGCGCGCGGGCTGGTACCGCTTCACGGCGCCTCCGGGGCTGCGCGCCCTGGAGATGGTGCTCCGCGGCGCGCCGCGAGTCTGGGTGGCGGACCGCGAAGCGCGCCTGGAGGCCGGCGAGCAGCGGCCGGACGGAGCGCGCACCTGGCGGGCCATGGTGGACGATCCGCTGCCAACGCCGACCGCGGCGGCCATCCGCATCGAGCCGGAGCCAGGCAGCTACGGGGGCGCCGCCATCCCCGAGCCGATCGCCCTGGCGTGCGCCCCCGGCCGCGTGGCGCCCGGCGAATGGTCGGCCATCGGCCTTTCCACCTACTCCGGCACGGCGTGGTACCGACGCCGCTTCACGCTCGGCGACGAGTACGCGGGCAAGATGGTCCTCCTCGACCTGGGGGAGGTGGCGGGCACGGCGGAAGTGCGCGTCAACGGGCAGCCGGCGGGCGTGCGGGTGGCCCCGCCCTGGCGCCTCGACGTGAGCGCGCTCGTGCGCCCGGGCGAGAACCGGATCGAAGTGTTGGTGGCCAACACCCTCGGCAGTCATTACAGCGTGGGCATTCCGACGCGCTATGTGTTCGAAGGGCAGACTCGCTCCGGGCTCATCGGCCCGGTGCGCCTGCACGCCCTGGCCCCGGTGGAGCTTCACGCCGCGCGCCAGCGATGAGGATAGGAGAGCAACACGATGTCAACCGATAGCCGCACCCTCGAGCGCCAGACGCCGGACTGGGTGCGCAGCCGCCAGCGCCGGTTCATGGTCGGCCTCCACGTGCCCGACTACGATCAGGTGCCGGAATACGTCGAGTATGAGAAGGCGGGCTTCGCGCCCATCCTCACGAACATGGACGCGCGCGCCTTCGTTCACGACCTCAAAGAAGCCCACGTGCAAGTGTTCTACTTCTACAACAAGTGCCACATGGGCAACTCCTACTACCCGAGCCGCCACCCGGCCGCCCACATCCATTCCGCGCTGAAGGGGCGCGACCTCTTCGGCGAGCTGACGGAGGCCTGCCGCAGCGAAGGCATCGTCCCCGCCGCGGTCTACGAGTTCTCCGATTACCGGATCATCAGAGACCGGCCCGAGTGGTGCCACCGCGTTCCCGCCCGGCCTGGCAAGGCGATTGACATCACCGATGCCGCCGAGGGATCGCGCGTCGGGGGCGCCTGCCTGAACGGGCCCTACGGCGAATACGCCCTGACGCAGGCGATCGAGACCGCCCGCGATTATCCGATCGAGGGCTACTACGTGGACTTCCTCGGGTTCTTCGGCTTCGAGGACTGGCGCTGCCCGATCTGCGGTCCCCGCTTCCGGGAAGCGTTCGGGTTCGATTTCACCGGAATCGAGAACCTGACGCACGCGCAGTACGTCCAGTATCTCGACTGGCGCTACGCGGAGTACGATGTCTACGCGCGACGCATGCGCGACGCGATCCACGAGGTCCGCCCGGGCGTCGCCTTCGTTCACAACATGCACGGCTACCGCGAGGCGCCGGGCCTGCAAACCTGGAAGCTCGTCGAGCAGAACTGCGAGTTCGCGACGGGCGACCTCTTCCACCTCCGATCCGGGGCGCTGCACCTGAGCTGGGCGCTGCGCGGCTACGCGGGCGCCAGCCGCGGCCTCCCCGCCGAGGCCCTGCTCGACAGCCTCGTCTGCGTCGGTGGCGACTACATGACCCCCAAGGCGCTCGACAGCTACCGCGCAGAGCTGTGGACCTGCCGCTCCGTCAACGCGGCAACTTGCACCTCGATCCTCGCCAACGTGGACGGCTCGTGGCCGAGGGATGTCATCGCCCTGACCCGCAAGGTCTACGAGGAACAGCAGGCGTACGAGCCGTGGCTGGCGGGGATGGAGCCGGTGGCGACCGTCGGGCTGGTGCGCAGCCAGAACACCACCCAGCGCCGGCCGGCGCGGGGCAACCAGCCCCAGGGACCGAACCCCCACGCGATGGACTTCGAGGGTTGGGCTCAAGTGTTGGTCGCCTCGCACCAGCTCTGGGACGTGGCGCAGGACTTCCAGCTCACGCCGGAGTACCTGCGGCGCTTCCGCGTGCTCGTCTTGCCGAACGCGGCCTGCCTCAGCGATGCTGAGTGCGCCGCGGTGGGGTCCTTCGTGCGCGGCGGCGGACGCCTGATCGCCACCGGCGAGACATCCCTCTTCGATGAGAACGGGAGCGCGCGCGCCGATTTCGCCCTGGGCGAGGTGATGGGCGTGCGCTATGTGGACGCTCAGGACGACAACCGCAAGCACCTGAGCCTGGACGACCCGGAGCTGCGGCCTTCGGATCCGTGGGTGGGCGCGTCCCTCTTCTTCAGCGCCGGCCAGTGGGGAGTGACGATGCTGCCGGGGGCGCGCGCCCTGGGGCGCATCTTCGTGAAGCCCCGGGTTTCGCTCGGCAACGCGATGGTGCCCACCGAGTTGTCCGGCCTGGTGAGCCACACCTTCGGCGAGGGAACGGCCTGGTACTGCGCCGGACTGCCGGGCGCGCAGTACCGCGGCTACGGGGAGGACACGCAGCGGCGGCTGATGGCGCTGCTCCTGAAGAAGGCGGTCGGCGAAGAGGCCCCCGTCGTCGTCGAGGCGCCCGCCACGGTGGAAGTGTTCGCCCACCGCCAGACGGGGCGGGATCACCTGGTGGTCAATCTGGTGAACTGGGTCACCGGCGTCTCCCGTTCCGCCGGCGAGGCGGCCGGGCGCGGCGGGCCGAACACCCTCCCGAATCGTTTCGACGAGGTGGCCGAGATGCCCCCCGCCCGCGACGTGAAGGTCCTTCTCCGGCCGCCGCAGGGCCGGCGGGTGAGCGCGGTGCGGCGGGCGCCGGGAGGAGATGCACTGGCGCTGGCCCCCGCGGGCGGTGCGGCGCAAGTGGTCCTCGACCGCGTGGGCGTTCACGCGATGCTGGTGGTGGAGTACGCAGACGCCGGGCGCTGAGAGTGTGTGAGCGACGATCGGAGCACGGGGAAGGAGCAGGTTCGATGAGAAGCATCTGGGAATGCGCGCAACGCGTCCGCAGGCCGCGGGTCCGGCGCAGCGTACTGGCGAGAGGGATCGCGCTCCTGGCCCTCGAGGGAGTACTGGCGATGGGAAGCAACGTGAATCTGGCTGCGGCGGGACCTGCCGGCCCGGCGTTCGACGCCCGCTACGAGCGGTTCCCGCAAACGCCACTGGTGGGCGGCGCCGCCCGGCAGGCGGTGATCGTGGTGCCGCGCGGGCCGGCCTATGCGGCGATGGCCGGCAAGCTGAACGCGGCGCTGCCGGAGCCGCTCCCGGTGATCGAGGAAGACCTCGTCTCCCGGGAGGGGCTCTGGCCCTGGCACGTGGTGGCGCTGGGGAACCTGATGACGAATCGGGTCCTCGGGGATCTCTACCTGTTGGAGCGCGTCTGCTGCGACGCGCGCTTCCCGGGCGAGGATGGCTACGTGCTGCGCAGCATCCACAACCCCTTCCTGAACGGGCGCAACGTGATCGAGGTGGGGGGCAGCACCGAGGCGGGCGTGGCGCGCGCGGCGGAGCGCCTGGCGCAGATCCTGGCGGAGAAGGGCCCGGTGCTCTCGCCGCTGCTGGAAGTGTCACTGCCGGAGGGCGCCCCGGAGCGCAACGCGGTTGCCAGCAACCGTGAGGCCTACGAGGCCCGCCTGGCCGACCGTGACCCAAGCGGGTTGATGGCGCTCGTCGCCAATTGCCTGCGCTCCTACTCTCGCACCGGCGACCCGGAGGCGGCCGCGCTCCTGAACCGCGCTACCGAACCGTTCCTGGAGCTGGCGCGCCGTCTTGTCGCCGATGCGGCGGCGGGCAGGGAGGTGGATGGCGACATGCCGATGGCGACCGTTGACGGCGTGCCGATGGCCTGGCAGGCCGTGGAGGACCTCCCCGCGTTCTCCGACGCCGACCGGGCGGCGATGGCCGAAGGGATCACGCTCCTCGCGAGCGTCTCCTGGCTCGCCAACCGCGATTACCAGGTGACCCCCAACTACCGCAGCAACCACCGGGGGATCATCGCCTCCTTCCTGCTGGGTCTCTACGTGGCGCGCCACTTCCCGGACAACGAGGCGGGGCGGCGCATCCTGGAGCGCGCCGACCGCTACTACACCGGCAACCTGCGGAGCTGGAAGCCGGTGGAGGACGCATCCTTCTACGCTGCGATCAACACCAACCAGACCCTCCGCTACGCCCGGCTGCGCCCCGCCTGGCACTGGTTCGACGGCGGCCCGGCGCGCCAGTGGGCGGAGTACTGCCTGCGCCTCACGGATAACCGGGGATACATGCCCGGCATGGGCGACGGCGGCGATGGCCCCCTGCGCGACACGCTGACCGCCCTCTGCGCCTGGCGGTTCCGCGACGGGCGGCTCGCCTGGGCCCTCGACCGCGGCGCTGCCAACCGTACGGAGTTCATCACCGACGTGCCGCGCGTGGCGCCGGCGGATCTCGTCGGGATCAATGTCCTTCCGCTCGATCAGTGGATCTACGACCGCACTGCCGATTACCTCTCTCTGCCCCAAGCCTACGAGACGGCCAAGAAGGCGATCCCCCGGGCCCGCACCTATGACAAGCTCGTGCTGCGCGCGGGCCTCGAGCCGGGCGATGCCTACTGCCTCCTCAGCGGCTTCAACTACGGCCACCACTCCCACATGGATGCCAACGCGATCTGCACCTTCGTGGACCGCGGCCAGCTCTTCTTGTTCGACCACGGCTACATGGTCGAGCAGCTCCAGGAGCACTGCACCCTCGCCATCGTGCGCGACGGCGTATGGCGCCGCCCGCCCGAGGTGGCCGAGCTGGCCGCCGTGGGCGACTTCCCGCGCGCCGGGCTCGTCGCCAGCACCCTGCGCGACAACAACGGCGTGGACTGGACCCGCCACGTGATCTGGGCGAAGGGCCGCGCCTTCATCGTCATTGATGGATTGCAAGCGCGCGAAGGGGGGACCTACGGGGTGCAGGCGGTGTGGCGCAGTCGCGGCGCGGTGGAGGTAAACCCAACCGGCATGACGGCCCTCCGGGAGGGGGTGCGGTTTCGCCTGGTCCACCCCTCCGGGGCGACCATCGCCCCGCGCGAGTGCGCTTTTCAGTTCCGCGAGCTCGACTGCGGGGCGCTCTACGAGTCGCTCGGTCTGAGCCTGAAGGCCGGGGAGAAGACGCACCTGGAGAACGTCTTCTGGGCCGAGGCGGCGGAGTCGCCCGCGCCGCGGGAGATCCGCCGCCGGGCGCCCGGTCTCGTGCTCATGCGCGACGCGGACGGGCTGGCCGCCGCGGGCGTTGAGCGTCTCTCGCTGGGGGAGGTGACACTGGAGGCGGCGACCTTCCTGGCGACGGAGTCCTCTCTCTCGGCGGCCGGGGCGCGCCGGCTCTCGCTACCGGGCCTCACCCTGGAGGCGGAGGGTGACGTCTCCTTCGAGTGGGACCTTGCCGGTGGCGTCCTCTCACTGGCGGCGCGTGAGCCCTCTTCGCTGACGCTCTCCGGGAGGGTGGCGGCCGGGGTACTCCTGGACGGGCGGCCGGCGGGCGCGCAGGCGGCGGTGGCACCGGGGACGCACGCGCTCACGCTGGGCGCGGCGACAGCCCCGGGCGAGGGGGTCCGCGCGGCGCTGGCGGCCGCCTGGTTCGGGAGCAGCGAGCCGCGCCCGGCGGCGGCAGCGGCGCTCACAGGCGGCGCTGCCGCCGAAAAGGTCGGCCGGGTGCCGGTTGCGCCGGGGGCGGCGGGGAAGGTGACGGCCTTCCGCTGCGCCGACCTCGACGGCGACGGCGACGAGGAGATCCTCGTCGCCACGCTGGGAGGCGAGGTGCGCGCGATCGACAGCAAGGGAGAGACCGCCCTGGCACTGGCGCTGGAGAGTGGGTGCAACGACGTGGTGGGGGTGGACCTGGATGGCGACGGGCGCCAGGAGCTCCTCTGCGGCACGCCGCGCGGCGAGGTGGTCTGCTTCAGCAGCGACGGGAAAGAGCGGTGGCGCTACACCGTCAGCCGCGAGGGGTGGATCTCCTACGGCGGCCTCGCCTACCCGGAGGTCATCCGGATCTACCCCGCCGACTTGGATCAGGATGGCCGCCCCGAGATCGTCGCCGCGGCCGTGGGCCTGCCGGGGTTCCTGATCGGTCTGAGCGGCGACGGGAAGCTCCTCTGGCGCGGCGGCTGGACGGGCCGCTACACGACCGACGGGTTTGCGGCGCTTCTTCCCGGGCAGCCGCAGCCGAGCGTGATCATCGGGAATAACTACAACGGAGCCGACCGGGTGGGCGCCGCCGGGAAGACCGTGGAGAAGGTGGCGATGACGTGGCACTCGGGGCCGGAGCGTGTCGCCCTCGGCACGGTCCCCCGCAGCGGTCAGGCGTTCCTGGGGCTGGGGGACCTCGTGGGACGGATCCGCTTCGTGCGCTGGCTTCCCGAGGAAGGCCGCTTCGACGCGGCGCCGGAGAGCGGCGCCACTCACGAGACGGGCGGCGCCATAACCGTAGTGACGTGGGCGCAGCCGGCGCGGGGAGAGCCGTTCTGGGTGGCGGCGAGCCGCAACGAGCACGCCTATCTCTTCCGGCCGGAGGGCGAGATGGTCTGGGGGCGCCCGATCGGCGACGTTGCCGTGCAGGCCTGGCTGGACGAGGATCGGCCTGGCGGCCCGGCGCTCTCCTTCCTCACGGAGAAGGGGGAGGTCCACGCGCTCTCTCTGGAGGGAAAGGACCTGGGGATGGGCCGGCTGCCGGGGGCGGTGGCGCAGGCCGGATTCCAGC
>JACQGM010000039.1 GCA_016199585.1 Armatimonadota bacterium | reverse complement strand
GAGTTCAGGATGTATGATTACGGCACACCGCTTACGGGCGCAGACGGAGCAGCGCCCCTACGAATAGGGGCTGCGGCCCGTTGGACCACCACACGTAGGGGCCGTCCTCTGTGCCGGCCCGCTCCCTGCAAATCGTACTCACACATCCTGAACTCTTACAATCCGCGCGGCAGCTTGACAAAGGACCCACGGGCACCTATAATGGAAGCTGCCGGGGATGGGCCCCGGTGGTTGGTGTGTGAGAAAGGGCCCACTGCGCTTGATACTGCGCGTCTTCACGTTGCCCGGGCCACGCGTGGCCGACGGGGGCACGGCACGGCCCACCGGAGCGTGGGCCGATCCCTTCAGAGTGCCGGTACTCAGAACGGCCCAAGGCCCGGATCGCAGGAGCACGCTGCGGTCTGGGCCTTTTCGTTTTGGCTGGCGGTCTGTCGTTTTCGCGTAGATGACCGGGCGGCGGTGAGTTGACTGCGGGGAAGCGGCCCGCACCGGGGTGAGCGCGCGCCCGCAGACGGAACATGGAGGAGTTGATGAGCATCGAACGCGAGTACACGCTCACCTGCTCGTGTGGCCGGATGTTCCACGCCGATCTCTACGACACCGTGAACGTGACGGCGGAGCCCGAGTTGCGACAGAGCATCCTGCAGGGGCGCCTCAATGTCGTGCAGTGCCCGCGCTGCCACCGCGAGTGCTACGTGGACAAGCCGTTCCTGTACCATGACATGGACCGCGACCTGCTGCTGTACATCTACCCCGAGGCCTGCGCCCCCGAAGAGGCCGGGCTGCGCGATGAGATCAGCCGGCACGTGCGCGGTGTGCCGCACCAGGAGGTGGTGCGCCGCAAGACGATTGGCCTGCTCTTCGGCATCAACCGCCTGGTAGCCATCCTGTCGGCGCAGGATCCGCGCGTTGGCTTCAGCTAGGCCCGCCGGCAGCGCGGTCGCAGCGGGCCTTCCGCCCGCCGGGGATGCCCGCGCGGTGCCGCTGCGCCTCGGACAGCCATGAACTGAGGAGAGAGGATATGAAACCTTACGAACCGGACAAGATCAGGAACGTCGCCCTGATCTCCCATGGGGGAGCGGGCAAGACCTCGCTCGCGGAGGCGATGCTCTTCGATGCCGGGGCGGTGACGCGCATGGGACGCGTCGAAGAGGGCAACGCCGTCACCGACTACGATGAGGATGAGATCCGCCGGCAGATCTCCGTGAGCGCGGCGCTCGCTCCCCTGGAGTGGAAGGGCGTCAAGATCAACGTGATTGACACCCCCGGCTTCGCCGACTTCCAGGCCGATGTGCGGAGCGCCTTGCGCGTGGTCGAGGGCGTGGTCGCCCTGGTGGATGCGGTGGCCGGCGTTGAGGTTGGAACCGAGCTCTATTGGCGATTGGCCCAGCAGAATGGCGCCGCGCGGGTCGTCTTCGTGAACAAGATGCGCCGTGAAAACGCCAACGTCGAGGCGGTGGTCGAGAGTATCCGCACGCGCTTCGGGAAAGCGGCCGTTCCCGTCCAGGTGCCCGTCGGCGGGGAGCTGAGCTTCCGCGGCGTGGTGGATGTCATCACCAAGAAGGCAATGACCTGGGACGGCGGCAAGGAGCCGACCGTCGGCGCGGTGCCGGCGGACCTCGCCGACCAGGTTGAAGCCTACCGCGCCGGCCTGATCGAGGTGCTCGCCGACGTTGACGAGGAGTTGGGCGACAAGTTCCTCATGGAAGAGGAGATCACCAACGACGAGATCCTCCGGGTGCTGCGCCAGGGAGTGAAGGAGGGGAAGGTCTTCCCGATCCTCTTCGGCGCTGCCTCCGACAACATCGCGGTTCAGCCGCTGATGGACCTGATCGCCGAGACGATCCCCAGCCCGGCCGACCGCGGCGCGGTGGAGGGCAAGCACCCGGAGAGCGGCGCCCCCGAGCGGCGCGACCCGAGCACGAACGCTCCCTTCTCGGCCTACGTGTTCAAGTCTACGGCCGACCCGTACGTGGGCAAGCTCAACTTCTTCCGCGTCTGGTCCGGGATGCTCCGCGCCGACTCGACGGTCTACGACGCGACCCGGAGGCACGACGAGCGCATCGGGCAGATCCTGATCATGCGCGGCAAGCACCAGGAGCCGGTGCCGCAGGTGAACGCCGGCGACATCGCCGCCGTGGCGAAGCTGCAGGAGGTGCGCACCGGCGATTCCCTGTGCGATAAGTCGAAGCCGATCGAATTCACGCCGGTGGAATACCCCGAGCCGCTGATGTTCTATGCCATCTCGCCCAAGACCAAGGGCGACGAGGATAAGATGGGGGCCGGCCTGTCCCGTCTCGTCGATTCGGATCCATCCTTCCGCTCCTACCGCGACCCGGTGACCAAGGAGACGATCATCGCCGGCATGGGCGACCAGCACCTCGCCGTGGTTGTTGACCGGCTGCAGCGGATGGGCGTGGCGGTGGAGACGCGCGAGCCGCGGGTTCCTTACCGGGAGATCATCCGCAAGGAGGTCACCTCCGAGTACAAGCACAAGAAGCAGACGGGCGGGCGCGGCCAGTACGGGCACGTGGTTCTCCGTCTCGCCCCCGCTTCCGGCGAGGGCTTCAAGTTCGACGACGAAATCGTCGGCGGCGTGGTGCCGAAGCAGTACATCCCGGCGGTGCAGAAGGGCGTTGAAGAGGCCCTCGCCGACGGCGTCCTCGCCGGCTACCCGGTCACCGACGTCGAGGTCGTGCTCACCTTCGGCTCCTACCACACGGTGGACTCCTCGGAGTTGGCCTTCAAGATCGCCGGGTCTCAGGCGTTCAAGGAGGGCGTGCTGAAGGCCAGCCCGAGCGTTCAGGAGCCGATCTACGACGTCGAGATCACCGTGCCGGAAGAGCACATGGGCGACGTGATCTCCGACTTGAACACCAAGCGCGGCCGGGTTCAGGGCATGGACCAGATCGCGCCCGGCACGCAGGTGATCCGCGCTCAGGTGCCGCTGGGCGAGTTGCACCGCTATAGCATCGATCTGCGCTCCTTCACCCGCGGCCGCGCCACCTACACGATGAAGTTCGCGCACTACGAGGAAGCCCCGGCGAGCGTGGTGCAGCAGATCGTGGAGGAGGCGAAGAAAGCCAAGGAAGAGGAGCGCAAGTAGCGCGCGGCGGGGGTGTCGGTACACCCGTACCGACACCCCCGCACGCGCTCCTGCTCCCGGCCTCCGGCATCGGAGCGCCCGAGAATCGGGCCGAGGGACCCTGGCATCGGAGCGCCCGAGAATCGGGCCGAGCGGCTCCCGCCCGCGAAGGCCGCCTGCGCTCTCCCACCCCACCCCCGCCGGTTGCACCGGCACTCCGATGCCGACGCGAGAGTAGTCTCCTTCGGCCGGGGGCACTGCCGCACCCGCCCCTGCCCCCGAGTTCTGGCATCGGAGCGCCCGAGAATCGGGCCGAGGGGCCTTGCGGGCGCGGGGAGCCCCGGAACTCCCGAGGCTCCCCTCTTCGCACGGAACGCGCTACGGCTGGGTGTGCGAGATCGCCTTGGCGCCCGGAGGGAGCAGCTCCCGGGTGACCGCACCCTCCATGTCGGCCTTCACGGCGGGCGGAATCGCGGTGCCCGCCTTCTCCAGGGCGCGCAGGGAGCTGAGCGCCAGTATCCGGATGTCATAGCACTTCGCGGGCTGCATGGTGGTGACCGCCACGTAGAACGGGTCTTTCAGGCAGCTCGCCAGCACCGAGACGGCAGAGGCATCCGGGTACCGCAGCAGCGCATGGGCGGCCTTGACTCGGAGCCAGTACGGGTTCTTGGCATTCCCCAAGTACTCGACGAGGAACGGAACGACGCTCTTCTCCCCCTGCATGCCCAGGGTGATGCGAACCGCGTCGCGGAACTCGCCGGGGGCCGCCTTCCCCGCTTCGGCGAGGAGCGCGGCGCGGCGGACGTTTCCGTCCGCGCCCGCATGGATGATCTGAGCCAGGACATAGTGGTGGTCAATCCCGCCGCCGATCCCGCGGTGTGGCGGTGTCGGCGTTTCGATCTCCTCCCGCAGGAAGGAGAGGTAGTAGATCGTCGCCAGGACCGGGTCGAGCGGCTCCTTCGGGTCCGTGAAGATACTGAGCCGTGTCAGGTCGAAACCGCGGTCCACCGACTGGGGGAGGTTCTCCTCGTCATCGGCCGAGGGAGGGTTCTCCGCCGCTCGGATGCCCGCCCACCCGAGGGCCGCGATCAGGATCGAGACTGCAAGGATAACGGGTCTCATCGTCTTGGCTCCTTCCGCCGTGCTCCTACGGCTGCTGCGGCCACTGCTTGCTCTTGGTGCCCGCAGACCAATCCTCGGCGTTTGCGGCTCCATTGACCCAGGGGCGATCTCGGGCCTGCACGTGCATGCAGTAGTCCTCGCAGTCGTCCCAGTTCGCGCCGTAGTTGAAGTGGTCGTCATAGGTTGCCCGCGCGCCCGCGGTGTACCCGGCGGCATGGAACTCCGTCAGTCCCGCCTCCAGGTTGTTGGGGATGTGATCCCCATCGGCGTCCGGATGGGGATTCGCATCCGGGGCGGGCGGCCCTGCGGGCCACCACCCGGTGAGGTGCCCGACGTGGGTCGCTTCGTGGCGGCAGACGTTGGCGAACAGGTCGATCCCCTCCGCCTTGTTCCAGGCGAAGTCCGGGGGCGTGCCCGCCGGCCCCAGGGCCGTCCCGGTGCAGATATACGCCTGCCAGTGCGTACCGTCCCAGGCAGTGTGGCTCCGCGTGAACGCCGAGTTGAAGAGGTGGTCCCCGTAGTTGGCCGATGTCTGGCTCCAGTACCAGTACCAGTTCTTGGTCGGGGCGCCCCCGTTGCGGTCGTAGTCCCGCAGGGTGCCGGTCATCGGGTGGTTCGCGGCGTCCTTGGTGTAGAACAGCCAGATTTCCCTCTCGGCGCGAGACACTCCCGAGAACTCCGTCGCGGTGATCTCCTTGGGGCCAAACGAGTGGTTGTGCTGGGGCAGCTTCCCCGTCTGGCCCTCAAGCTCGCAATATGCGCGGATCCAGAAGGATCTCGCGACGGTTGGCTCGCCCGTTTGATCCCACTCGTCGCGGAGCTCCGGCTCCGGCCCCAGTTCGACGCTCCAGAGCGAGGGAAGGCTCGCCTCCAAAGGAATCTCCTCCGTGATCGCAGGATAGGCGTCATTCAGGGCGTACCGCCCGGCAGGGGGCTGCCCCGGAGGCACCGCGGCGGGCGTGGTGATGTCCCACATGAAGACTTCACGGGCATCCGTCTGCACCGGATCATCGTTCTTGGTGATGACCGTGGCCGGCGGGGGGTTGGGCACCTGGGCCTCCAGCGTTCTCTCATCCAGCGTTGCCCGGATCGGGATCGGGTCTTGGAGCAGCGTGGTGGGGCAGCGGTAGTGCGTGATCAATTCGGCTTGTTCGGTGGGCGAGCAGGGGATGAACTGGTTGCCCTCCATCCTGCCGAAGGTGCCGCCCTTGTTGCCATCGCTCCAGGCCGTCACCTTCAGCGGGTTGGTCGCCCGCCCGTCCTGGAAGCAGCACCCGTAGCCGTTGTTGCACGTATCCACGTCCTCGGTCTGCTCCACGCCCACGGTGATGAGTTCCCCCGGCACCGCCACGGATTGGCAGCGCACCGGCTCGCTGCTGATGGGGTAATTCGGGTTCGTGTCGAAGTCGTGGACGTGCGCCGGGGGGTCGTCGCCCCGGACCCACGTCGGGGTGGCAAGGAACAGGGCCGCCGCCGTCGTCATGGCGAGGATAAGAGGGCGCCGAGCGGCCAACAGTCGGAGGCGGCGCTCACTCAGATCGCCGGCGGGGGGTGGGTAGAATTGTTCGGATAATCTGCCATCGCATCGTTCCCTCCTTTTGCGGGAACCGAACCGCCCGCAGAACGGGGCGGGTAGAGAAGGTGAGCCGGTCCGGGAGCCGGCAGCTTGCCGGGATTAGAATAGTTTACCACGCCGGGGCGTGGGCTGTCTATTGGGGGGACTTCTGATTTTGATGCGGGGAAACCCT
>JACQGM010000050.1 GCA_016199585.1 Armatimonadota bacterium | reverse complement strand
TCCAGGCCGTAGGCCAGGGAGGCCGCCGTCGGCTCGTTGATGATGCGGCGCACATTGAAGCCGGCGATCTCCCCGGCGGTCTTGGTGGCCGTGCGCTGCGCATCGTTGAAGTAGGCCGGCACGGTAATCACCGCGTCGGTGATCTTCTCGCCCAGGTAGGCTTCGGCGTCCGCCTTCAGCTTCTGGAGGGTCATGGCCGAAATCTCCTCCGGGGTGTACTGCTTCCCCTGGATCTCGACCATCGCCATGCCGTTCTTGCCCTCCACCACTTTGAAGGGCACCATCTTGCGCTCCTCGGACACCTCGTTGAAGCGGCGGCCCATGAAACGCTTGATGGAGAAGACCGTGTTCTCCGAGTTGATCACCGCCTGACGCTTGGCCGGCTGGCCCGCGATCCGCTCTCCCGTCTTTGTGAACGCCACTACGGAAGGCGTGATTCGCCCACCTTCGGCGTTGGGGATGACCGTCGGCTCGCCCGCATCCATGACGGCGATCACCGAGTTCGTCGTCCCCAGATCGATTCCCACGATTCTTGCCATAGTGTCCTCACCTCTTCACGTGGGCGTTGCCCCGCCCTACCGCGCCGGTTCCCGTCGCGGTCCCCGGCTCAAACTGCTCCTTCTCGGTCGTTCTGCTCCCGACCAGCGTGTGTTTAGTCCAGGGCTATTATAGCACTTGATAATTATGTTGTCAAGAACCTTTTGATTCTCTCTATCAAGATTATTGCCAACCCTGCCCCCTGCTCACACCTGGCGCCTCGGCCCGGTGCCCGGGCGCTCCGGGCAACAGTCCGGGTCCGGGCAACAGTCCAAGCCCGGTGCCCGGGCGCTCCGGGCAACAGCACGATGGCATCGGAGCGCCGGTGCAACCGGCGGGGGGCGGGGTCGGCGGGGAAGACCGAGGCGCTTGGAGAAACCCGAGGTGGAAAAGGGTCCGAGGGCATCCCGGCCGGGAGTTGGAGGGCGCCCTGCTCCTCACCCCGGCCGGGAGTCGCTCAGAGACCGAGTGTCAGCGAGAGGCCGGGGTCTCGCGCGCGAACGAGGATCCCGGTGAGCGTGACTTGGTCCCAGTGGAAGCTCGCCATCAGGTGGAAGGCGGTGCCATCGTGTACCGGCAGGAGGGACCACCGGTCGCTCATCCGGACGCTGGCCCCGAAGGGCACGCGGACTCGATCATCACCCTCTTCGCGCAGCAGGCCGATGTAGGGCGCGACAGGGATCCCGACCAGCGGCATCAGGTCCTTGGCCACCACGGCGAAGAGGGTCTGTTTCTCGGCGCCGATGCGGTCCGCGGAAATCCCCACGGCGACGGCGGGGCGACGGCGCGTCTCGGAGATCACGCGCCAGTTCGCCAGCGGGCCGATGCTCTCCGCCATCGGGCTGTAACGGATGCCGACCTGGACACCCTCCGCCAGCCGATGGGTGAGCGTGTGCCGCCACCGGCCGTGGTGTTCCTCACGAGGGAGGAACCGAGTGGAGTAGACCCAGCGAGATGGCGAGATGCTGGACGAGCCCCGAACCGGGGCTCCTTCGCCGGGTCACCCGGGGCAGCCGGGCATCATCGCGCCGCCGGTCGTTCGGGCGCCCGTTTCCCGGCTCTCCGGGGGCGCGTCAGTGGCGCTGCCCGCTTCAGCCGCCGGTGCGGTCTCGTCGGCACTGGCGACCGCAGCGCTCCCGGCGGCGGCGCTCGGGCTGGCGGGCAGCGGCGCGCGCGCGCCGGCCCAGAGGGCGGCTGCCACGATCAGCAGCACACGGATATGGGACGCGTGTCTCATCACGGTGAATGCCTCTATTGACTCGTCATAGGGTACGCTCTCGTTATTCGCGCTGCGGCGACGGGTTCCTGCCGGTTCCGTGCCCCTGCACCGGTGTCGGTTTCGCCTTCGGGCAGTCTGCAATGGCTGTTGCTCCGATGCGGTTGCCCAGTAATTGCCGAAGCGGGCCTGGCCGGAGAACGGCCCGCCGGTCGCCCCCCAGGCGGGTGGCTCTCCCCGGATCGCTTCGGCCTGCGCCTTCCTCCATGGCGCCCGCAGCTTCAGAATCCCCCGCGCGATCCGGTTGTTCGGTGTCACCGGCGTCAGGGTCGCACAGGCGTCCCCAGCCCGGATGAGCAACGGTTGAGCTTGCCAGTCCGCCCGGCGATCCCGGGCACATCACCCACCCACAGGACCTCCCGCTTCGGCAGCAGAGCCTTGGCGCAGCCCGACTGCGGTTTGCCGGAACCCGCTCCGGGAAACGTTCATCTGGCGCGGACCCGATCCACTGGAGGTCGAAGATGGCAGAACAGGGGGAGATGGTGGACCGAATCATCGTCGAGGAAGAGGTCCCGACGATCATGGCGGAGACCGCAACCGAGGAGTACATCGCCGGGCGAAGGAGGGCGCCGGCTTGCGGCGGCTCGTGCCAGGCGTTCTGGACCCTGCGTTCGGGCTATACGCTGGCGCCCGTCCTGGCTGGCCTGGACAAGTTCCGGCACCTGCTGGTGGACTGGGACCAGTACCTGGCGCCACAGATGAGGGAGCGCATGTCCGACCGGGGGCGCCGCTTCATGCGGGCGGTGGGCGTGATCGAGGTCGCCGCCGGACTGCTGACGGCGGTGAAGCCGCGCATCGGGGGCTATGTGGTCGGCGGCTGGCTCATCGGCATCATCGGCAACCTGTTGTTGAGCGGCAAGTACCGCGACATCGCCCTCCGCGACCTGGGCCTGGCGCTCGGCGCGTTCTCCCTCGCCCGACTGGCCGAGGAGCGGGACGAGCGTTCGTAGGGCGGCGGGACGGCACCTGCCCGGGTGGCCTCCCGGGGCTCCGGAGAGTGTTGGTGAGCGGCAGCGGCGCGTCGTCGCTGCCGCTCACCACGACCCGCGAGACTCCAACCTGAAATCTGAAATCCCTACTCCCTCTCCGCCACCACCACCGGCACCACCACCTCCCGGTCCCCGGCGCGCACGCGGATCTGACCGCTCCCGATGCGCCGCGGCACGAACCGTCCCTGCGGCGTGATATTGCCGATGCCGCCCTCCACCACCCACGACGGACGGACGGTCTGCCCGTTCGCCAGCATGGCCGTCGCCGCCACCGTCACCGGGGTGCCGAGGGTGGTTTCGATGCGCTCCGGGATCACCGTCAGCGTCGCGCCCGTGGCGGTGGCGGCATCCGGCTCGATGGCCAGGGCGAGGCTGGCGGTGTCGCCGCCACGAAGGCGGACGCTCGCGAGGGTAGGCCGGCCGTGCATCCCCCTGGGGGGCGTGACCCGCAGGATGGCTTCCCCCTCCGGCGTGTTCCGGAAGAGGAAGGCGCCCGCCGCGTCGGTGCGCGTCTCGGCGGTGAAGAGGGCGGTGCGCGTCTCGCCGCCCAGGATGATGGCGAGCGTGACCTCGGCATCGGCCACGGGCCGGTCCGGGTCGAGAGCATCCACGACGACGCCCTCGATCTGCGCCCGGCCCGAGGGGATGCCGCCACCGGTCAGCGCGGAGCCGCCGCACCCGGCCAGGAGGAGCGGCAGCCAGAGCCAGCAGCTTCGCAAGACGCGCATCATCTTCCCTCCTCGCGCACGGCGGCCGCGAAGCGCGCGGCCAGCGGGGGCCAGCCGGCGCGCTCGATCACCCCGTCCGCCTCCTCGGTGTTCCCCCGGCGGCGCGCCAGCAGCGCCAGTTCGAGGTAAGCCCGAAGGCGATCCTCCTCTTCCAGCAGGGCGTCCTCTTCCCCTTCCGCCTGGAGAGGCTGGCGCAGCTCCTCGATCAGGCTGACTGCCTGCCGGGCGCTGCCGAGCGCGGCTTCCCACTCCCCCGTCGCGGCGAGGGCGCCGACGAGGGCGTGGTGGGCGCGCCAGGCCACCTCCGGCGTGCCGATCCGCCGGGCCGTCTCCAGCGCCGCCTCGGCCTGGCCGCGAGCGTCATCCGGCCGACCTGCGGCCAGCAGCGCCCGCGCCAGCACGACCGCCGCGCTCGCCGCGGTGTGCTGCAGGCCCAGCTCGCGGGCGCGCGCCAGCGCCTCCCGGGCAGCGGCTTCGGCGGCCGGCAGCGCCCCGCCCGCCAGGCGGGCGGCCGCCAGGCGCTCCTGCAGGGGGCACTCCAGACCGGCCGCCTGCAGCTCGCGAGCCGCCTCCAGCCCCTGGCCGGCGTGGTAGAGGGCATCGCCGGGCGCGCCGGAGCGCACGTAGGCATCCGCCAGGTGGAGGTGGGCGAAGATCCCGGCGCGGCGGCACCCGGTCTGCAGGGCTGCCTGGAGGGCGTCGCGGCCCTGGCGCCGCGCCTCATCAAAGTGGCCGAGGTCGGCGAGGAGGGCACAGAGCCAGGCGCGGGCGGTGGCCTCGCGCCCGCGGTCGCCCAGGAAGCGGGCGTGCTCGAGCACGCGCTCGAGGCGCGTGCGGCTCCCCCGGTGCTTGCCCAGGGCCAGGAGGCAGACCGCGGCGGTCAACTGGGCTTCGAGGTACTGGTCGTAGCGGCCAAGGCGGCTGGCGTCCGCCCCCCATGATTCCGCGAGCCGCAGCGCCTCGCGGTAATCGCCGCAGGCGAGCGAGACGTTGGCGACGTTGGAGCGGATGTAGAGTCGCCCCTCCGCCACCTCGGCCGGGTCGGTGCCGGTCTCAACGATCTCCAGGGCGGTGTCGAAGCACGCCATCGCCTGGCGGTACTCACCCCGGTGCTCGCGGACGGCGCCCACCGAGAGGGTGCCCTGCCACCGGTTCCACCAATTGCCGCCGGCAGCCACCTGGCGGAACTGCTCCAGGGCGGCGGCGGTGCGCCCGAGGGAGAGGAGCGCCGCGCCGAGGCTCTGCCGCGCCGAGAGCTCCCAGCGGGCATCGCCGAGGCCGTG
>JACQGM010000049.1 GCA_016199585.1 Armatimonadota bacterium | reverse complement strand
CGTTCCTGAGCCATAGTCCCTTTCCCCCATACGATTCTATGGTATATGGCTCATTATACCCAGAACAACACTATCTGGGGAGACTACCCAGTGCCGCAAAGCCAAGTATGGTGCGCGATCCCGGCCATCGCGAATGGCTATGTCCATGACAACCCCGCCGGAGGAGTGGACCGAGTTGATCCCGGCCATCGCGAATGGCTATGTCCATGACAACTCACCCACTAGGACTGAGAACCGGAGGTGACCGAGGATGGAACTGACTATGAAGGCTACGATGTGGTGTCTGTTGGTGAGCCTTGGGGCCGCGCGCCTTGTGCCCCAGGCAATGGCGGAGGATGCGTCGAACCTGCGGCTTGAGCTCCTGCTCTCGCCCGCGGCGATCGACACCCCGTTTGGACCACAAGGCGCGGATCCCACGTTCTATGAGGGTGAAGACGTAGAGTTGAAGCTGGTCCTGGCCAACCGCGAGAAGAACCCGCTGCCGGTGGGTGCGTCGCTGGAGCAGTCCAGCTGGGTGCCGGCAGTGACGTTCAGCATCGCCCGGCTCACCCCCGCCGACCGGCAGTCTGTGGTGGGGGCGCGCGTCAAGTTGACGCACTACCAGCCGGTGCTCCGGCAGATCGAGAACCGCGCCGCGGGCGTTCTCCACCCCGGCGAGTCGATCGAGACAAAGTGGTATGCCACCCTGAATGGGGCTCCACTGCCACCCGGAGACTACCTCGTGTCGGTCAGCGGCAGCGGGGCGTCGCCCTTTGTCCCGTGCCCGGCACGACTGCTCAGAGTGGTCGCTGCAACGGAGCGCCTGGATCAACTGAACCGGCTCCATCACCTGGGCGTGCGCCTGCGTTGGGCGGGACGGTTCGATGAATCACTGGCCCGATTCCAGCAGATACTGGCGCTGGTTCCAGGCAGTCCTACGGCCTACGCCGAGATGGGGGCCGTCTACCGAGAATCGGGCCAGTACGAGAAGGCGATCCCTCTGTACGAGCGCGCGATCGCCATTCTTGAGGCGAAGGCCCTTCCTCCAGAAGAGCCGATGACAACCCTGACCAGAGAAGACTGGATTGGCGGGCTCCGGGGCGGGGTTACACGCTGCAAGCGCCTGATGGCCCAGAAGCAGTAGGGCGCACGGGCTGCGGCGGGAGGCGAGGCGCCGGGCCTTGCCTCCCGGCACACCACCAGTCGAGCATCCATGCCGCTGCCCCGGCCCAACGGCACCTGCGCCATCAGATCAGGATGGGAGGTGAGTGATGAGAGGATTGGGTACGAAGGCTCTTCTGTGGTGCTGGTTGGTGATCATCGCATCCACGTGCCTTGTAACCCAGACGACAGCAGAGGCGGCCGCCAACCCGCGGCTCGAGTTGCTGCTCTCGGCCGCCGCGATCGACAACCCGTTCGGCCCCCCGGGCGCTCCCCCCACGTTCTACGATGGTGAGGGTCTACAACTGAAACTGGTGCTCGCCA
Organism: Armatimonadota bacterium; assembly: GCA_016199585.1. GTDB lineage: Bacteria > Armatimonadota > JAAZEB01 > JAAZEB01 > JAAZEB01 > JACQGM01. Next base: position 5,489 of record JACQGM010000049.1, on the reverse strand, counting down.
ATCGAGAGAAGGAACCGCTGGCTGTGGGCGCGTCGCTGGAGCAGGCCGCCTGGGTGCCGGGGATCAGGTTCGATGTCACCCGGCTGACACCGGACGGCACGGAGGCGGCGGCGGGGGCGCGCGTTGAGTTGATCCGCTACCAGCCGGCGCTGCGGGAGGTGAAGGACCGCGCGCCTGGAGTCCTGCACCCCGATGAGTCCATCGAGACGAGGTGGCAGGTGACCCTGAACGGGGCGCCACCGCCCGCCGGACAGTACCGGGTCGTCGTCAGTGGGCAGGCAGCATCGCCATTCGTTTACTCGGTGGCGCCCCGGGTGCGAGTGGTGCCTGCCGTGGATCGCCTGGACCAACTCAACCGCCTGCACCACCTGGCGGTGCGCCTGTGCTGGGCGAAGCGCTTCGATGAATCCCTGGCCGCGCTGGACCAACTCCTCGCGCTCGTTCCCAACTCCCCTTCGGCCTACGCGGAGATCGGTGGGGTTCACCAGGATAGCGGCAATTGCGAGCAGGCGATCGCGATGTACAAGCGGGCGATCCGCATAATTGAGGCCGATGAGCTGCCGCCGGAACAGGTGATGGACGCGGGGGCCCGGCGGCATTGGGCCAGCGGCCTGCGCATGCTCGTCCGCATCTGTCAGCAGAAGATAGCTCAGAAGCAGTAGGGTGGATCGCCTGCGTTGGGGGAGGTGAGGGGCATCCCCTCGCCTCCCCGCCCTACCAACCCAACAGGGGGGCATCCCCAAGGCTTTGCGGCTGGACGGGAGATCCCTGGAGACAGGGGCGGCAGGCTTCTCCCCCTTCCCGCGTTAGGAAGGGTCCAGGGGCTTGGGCCGCCCCTCACTCCGGCGGACGGTAACTCCGACCGCCCGGGTGCGGCTCCTGCCCCTCCGGGTAGAAGTTCCTCACCCCGTCGGACCAGCGCACGGCCGGCAGGGGCATGATGCCCCCGTCCTCGAACTCGACGGTCGGGGCCTGACCCTCGGGCGCCGGATGGAGGTGGGCGCGCCCGCGCAGGAGCCAGGTGAGGATGTGATCGCGGTGAGGCGGCGGCGGCAGCCAGGGATCCAGGCGTTCGGCAAGGGCGCCGGCATCCTGCGAGGGCGCCTCCGGCGCCGCGCCCTCCTGTTGGCTCCAGTCGCGACCGCCGCGCACGTCGAGGTAGAGCCGGTAGAGGGCGATGGCGGCATCCTTCGACTGGCGGAGCTTCCGCTCGAAGGGGTTGGCCACGTCGCGGACCTGCTCGGCGAGGGCGCAGAGGGCTTCCACGCCTTCCGGCGTCGCCGGGCAGCCCTCACGGACTCGCGCCTCCATCTCCGCCGCCGCCGCCAGCGCCCGCTCCCGGTTCGAGGGACCGACGGCGCGCATCTGCGCAAGGAGCGCCTCCGCGGCCTCGTGGAAGCGGGTGTACGCCTCCAGACGCTGCTCCATGCGCCCGAGCATGTGCCGGACATCATCCAGGAGCCCCCGGACCACGGCGGGGTCCACGTCCTTCTCTTCTCGCAGCAGGCGCTTGATCTCGTCGAGCGAGCCGCAGACGTCGCTGAAACGGGTGGTGCGCGAGGACGGATCTATCGGCATCGCTACTCCCTTCCGTAACGCCGCAGACAACTTCGCGGGCAGCGCCCCGGATTCCTGCCCCTTGACGAGCGCCCGCTTCCGGTGGTAACATCGGGCCGACAGGGAGAACACCAGATGCCCACCGTCCCCGATCTTCGCTTCGACCGTTTCTACCGCTACGCGGAGCTGACCCGCGCCCTGAAGCGACTCTCGACCGCGGCGCCCGAGCGCGCTCGCCTGGAATCGCTGGGGCAGACGCCGGAGCGCCGTGATGTCTGGATGCTCGCAGTGACCGACTTCGCCGCCGGCGCGCCGGAGGAGAAGCCGGGCTACCTGGTACACGGCAACATCCACGCCTCGGAGGTCTCCGGCACGACCGCCGCGCTCTTCCTGGCCCATCGCCTGGCCGGCGCGGAGGAGCCGGAGATCGCGCGCCTCCTCGCCGAGGTGGTCTTCTACATCGTCCCGCGCCTCAACCCGGACGGGGCGGAGACCGCCCTCACCACGGGCGGCCCGGTCCGCAGCCGGGCGGTGCCGCTGCCCCTGCCGAACGCCCTGCGCCCGACCGACGTGGATGGCGACGGCCTGATCCTGCAGATGCGCCTCCGCACCGAGCAGGGCGACGTGAAGCCGGACGAGCAGGACCCCCGCCTGATGGTCCCGCGCGAGGCGCACGACACCGGCGGTCCCTTCTATCGCGTCTTCACCGAAGGGCTGATCGAGAACTGGGACGGCGGCGAGCCGCGCGACGCCACCTACCAGAGGGACTTCAACCGCAACTGGGGCGCACACTGGCGCCCGGAGCACCAGCAGGGCGGCGCCGGCGACTTCCCCTTCTCCGAGCCGGAGATGCGCGCCGCGGCGCAGTTCGTCGCCGCGCACCCGAACATCTTCGGCGCCCTCGGCTTCCACAACGGCTCCAGCTCCCTGCTGCGCCCCCCGGCCACGCGCCCCGATAGCGAGGTCAACGACCGCGACCTCCGCCTGATGAAGGAGCTGGGACAGAAGGGCGAGGAGATCACCGGGCTGAAGATGCGCGCCGTCACCGACTACCGCCTGGAGGGGAGCAAGCCGCTCCGCCTTCAGGGGCACTTCACCGACTGGGCCTACGAACACCTCGGCATCTACCCCTTCGAGATCGAGCTGGGCACGCTGATGCAGTCGGCCGGGATCACCACCGAGCAGTACTTCGCCAGCCGCAGCGACGAAGAGCGCCGCGAGTTCAGCCGCGCCACGCTCCGTTGGCACGATGCGCACCCGGGCGCCCGCGCGTTCATCGAGTGGCACCCCTTCACGCACCCGCAGCTCGGGCCGGTGGAGATCGGCGGGTGGCGCAGCCCCTTCGCCTCGAACCCCGACCCGAACGATCTCTCGGACCTATCCGACCGGTGCGCGCGCTTCATCCTGGAGCACGCCGGCCGCTACCCCCACCTGCGCCTGGCCGACGTGGCCGTGGATGCCGTCGGCGGGAACGTTCACCGCGTCCGTGCCACGGTGATGAACACGGGGGGCTTCCCGACCTACGTCGCCGAGACGGGCCGCGAAGTGCGCGCCAACCGTCCGCCCCTCGCGCGCCTGGAGCCGGGCGAGGGCGTGGAGGTGCTCTCCCGTGAGAGCGCCGTCGAGACCGGGCACCTGGGAGCGTTCTCGGGCCGGAGCCAACTGGAGTGGTTCGTGCGCGGGCATGGCGATGTCCGGCTGGTCGTGCGCTCGGCGAAGGCGGGCATGGTGGAGCAGCGCCTGCGCATTGGATAGCAGGGGTCAGCCTCTACGACGGCAGGCAACCGCAAATGCACGCGAATCCCCGGTGGCGGCGACCAACCGCAAGAGCACGCGCATGGACGCGAAGGGAGGGAGAAGCGCGTCGGGAATCCATTCGCGTGCATTCGCGTGCATTCGCGGTTCCCTTCCCCGTTCCGGCAGCCGATTGCAGCGATGTGGTATCATACAAGACGTGGAACGCTCTGATGCCATCCTCTCCGCGTTGCCCATCGAGGCGCTCCGCCCCGGGGTGGAGGCGCTCGTCGGGCGCTCGCACCTGGTCGTCGGCGCGCCGACGGGGAGCGGGAAGTCCACCCGCATCCCGGCCTGGTGCGCTGATGTCACCGGGAAGCCGGTGCTCGTCGTCGAGCCCCGGCGCGTCGCCTGCCGGTCGCTGGCGCGCTGGGTGGCGGCGCAGCGAGGCGAGCGCCCGGGCGAGGGCGTCGGCTACACGGTTCGCTTCGAGGACGTGGCCGGCGCGGAGACGCGCATCCGCTACGTCACCCCCGGCATCGCCCTGCAATACGCCGCCGGCCGGGGTCTGGAGGGCTACGGCACCCTCATCCTCGATGAGTTCCACGAGCGCGGGCTGGAGACCGACATCTTCCTCGCCGTCGCCCGCCGCCTGCGCCCGGACGCCCGCCTCATCGTGATGTCCGCCACGCTTGACGGCCGGCGGCTGGCGCGCCACCTCGATGGCGAGTGGCTTCAGGCCGAGGGCCGCGTCTTCCCGGTGCCGGTGCGCTACCTGGGCGGGCCGACGGTCCCCTCCCCCTGGCGGCTCGCCGAGCGCGTGGCGGAGGGCGTGCGCCGGGCCCTCGCCGAGAGCGACGGAAGCGTGCTCGTCTTCCTCCCCGGCAAGGGGGAGATTGCCGACTGCCTTTCGCGCTTGCAGGGGCTGAAGGGAGTCGAAGTGCTCCCGCTCCACGGCACCCTCACCAATGAGGAGCAGGATCGCGCCTTCGATGCCGCCGGACGGCGGGTCATCCTCGCCACCAACGTCGCCGAGACCTCCATCACCCTCCCCGGCATCACCGCCGTGGTGGACAGCGGCCTTGTGCGCCAGCGTGTCCATCAGGGTGGGCACTCCGCGCTGGCGGTCGTGCCGGTATCGCACGCCTCCTCCGAGCAGCGGCGGGGACGAGCGGGCCGCGTGGCGCCCGGCACCTGCTACCGGCTCTGGGACGAGCGGGCCCGCCTGGAGCCGGATACCCCGCCGCAGGTGCTGCGCGAGGACCTGATGGCCTTCGTCCTCGCCGTCGCCGCCACCGGCTTCCGCCCGCAGGAGCTGGAGTTCCTCGATGCTCCGCCCGCGTTCGCCGTGGCGCGCGCCCGGGAGCAGCTCCGCGCCTGGGACGCCCTGGATCGGGACGACCGGCTCACGGAGTTCGGGCGCCGCCTCTTCGCCGTGCCGGTGGATGCTGCTCTCGCCCGCCTGCTCCTTCAGGCGCCCCCGGAGCAGCGCCGCGACCTGGCCGACCTCGCGGCCGCGCTCGAAAGCCGCGCCCCCCTCTTCCGCCGGGGCTCCCCGGAAGAGAATGACGACGACGGGGATGCCCTCCCCCGCTGTGACGGCACGCGGATGATTCTGGCGATCCGGCGCGCCTATCCCCACCCGGCGCGCCTGCACCATGACGCCCTGGCGGAGTGCCGCCGCATCGCCGACCAGCTCCGCGACCTCTTCGATCTCCCCTCTCTCGCGGACGACCCCGGCCCCACTCACCCGGATCGCCCGGCCCTCGTGCGCGCCCTCCTCTCGCAGTGGCCCGAGCGCGCCTACGTCCGCCGCCGCAGCGGCGATGCCTGGGGCAACGGGCGCGACGAGGTGCGGTGGGGTGGCGAGCGCCGCCCGGGGTCGGGGGACGGGAGACGGGGGGCGGGGCGGAGGCGAAGGCGACCACAGGGCACGGCAGGGGAGGCGCCGGAGGCGCAGGCGGCGATCCTGCTCGACATCGAGGCGATTGGCGACCGAGGAGTACGCACGGAGCTGCGCGCCCGCCACGCGATGCCCTGCGCCTTCGCCGATCTGCGCGCCGCCGGACTGGGGGTGCCTCGCGCCGAGCGCCCCGCTCTGGTCGAGGGGCAGGTGGTGGCCGACGTGACCATCGAGTATGCCGGTCGCGAGATTGACCGCGAGACCCGGCCCCTCACCGGCGCCCTCCTGCGCCAGG
>JACQGM010000045.1 GCA_016199585.1 Armatimonadota bacterium | reverse complement strand
TCTTCCCGTCCGAAGGACGGTTGGCCGCCAGGCCCCCGAGACGGGTGCGTTCATGCGCCCGGTGGTCCGCGATGGTTGTTCGCTGACAAGTCCTAACCCTCGAAGGGGTGACTACCGTTTGAGAGGGTTGACGACGGCCCGGCGGAGTGGTATAGTGTGGGCACCGGCGCGCGGCACTGAGGTGCTCGCAGCACCGCCGGTCAGGAGGGGTGGGTCCGCTCCTGCAACCGGGCGCGGTGAAGCCGCGGGAGCGGCTCTTTGCCCCGCAGCGGGCATTGTCTGCTGCTCGAAAGAGGCGGCGGGGCCGGGCTCAACGGCGAATTGCGGAGGGGAGAACATGAAGGCCGTGAGACGAATCACAGCGCTGGTGATCGGGCTCGCTTTGATGGCGGTGACCCTGGGGGCCACCGCGGCGCGCGCCGATCGGTTCATCGTGCGGTTCGACCCCGCCTTCCCGGAGGCGGCGCGGCAGGCGCTCGTGGCGCGCTTCGGCGCCAGGATGGAGCGAGACCTGCCACTGGTGGATGGCAAGGCGGTGTCACTGCCCGCGCCCGCAGCGCGCGCTCTCGCAGTGCAGCGCGGCGTGCGCTTCGTCGAAGAGGACGTTCGAGTTTACGCGGTCGCCGATGAGACCCCGTGGGGCATCCAGAGGATGGGGGCCCCTGGCGCCTGGTCGCAGAGCGTCACCGGCGCGGGGGTCAACGTGGCCGTGATTGATACCGGCATCGCCCTCGGTCACCCGGACCTGGCCGTGGAAGGCGGCGCCAACTTTGTTGCGGGCGCGTCCGGCTACGGCGACGACAACGGCCACGGCACCCACGTGGCGGGGACCATCGCCGCCCTCGCCAACGGCGCTGGCGTGGTGGGCGCGGCGCCGGCCGCCCGCCTCTACGCGGTGAAGGTTCTCGACGCCAGCGGCAGCGGCTATCTCTCCGATGTGGTGGCGGGCATTCAGTGGTGCCTCGCGAACGACATGGATGTGCTCAACATGAGCCTGGGCGCCAACAGCGGCACCCAGACCATGAAGGATGCCGTGGATGCGTCTTACGGTGCCGGACAACTGCTGGTGGCCGCCGCCGGCAACAGCGGCAATCCTGCGGGCAAGGGAGACAACGTGGGCTATCCGGCTCGCTACGAGTCCGTGATCGCGGTGGCGGCTTCCGATGTGAACAACAAGCGCGCCAGCTTCTCCAGCACCGGTCCGGCGGTGGAGCTGATCGCCCCGGGAGTCAACATCGCGAGCACCGTGCCCGGCGGCTACGCCACAAACAGCGGCACCTCGATGGCATCGCCCCATGTGGCCGGCGCGGCCGCCCTGGCCTGGGCGGCGAACCCGGCCCTCACGAACAGCGAGGTGCGCGGGATCCTTCAGTCCACCGCTCAGAACTTGGGGCTTCCGCAGACTTACCAGGGGCATGGCCTCGTGCGCGCCGATCTTGCTGTGGCCGCTGCGCTCCCTGTTGTGCCGCCCGAGACCGGCGACATCCAGGGCACGGTCACGAGTGCCGACACCGGCGCACCGATCGCCGGCGCCACGGTGACGGTGGGGACCGCCGGTCCGACGGCTACGGCCGACGCCAACGGCGCCTACACGCTCGCCGGTGTCCCGGTCGGGACGCACTCCGTGACAGCTTCTGCCCGGGGCTATGAGAGCGCCAGCGCCTCCGTGTCGGTGCTCGCCAACGTCACGGCAACACAGGGCTTCGTCCTCACCCCGGCCACGGTGCCGGTACTCAAGAAGCTGACCGTTGCGGTGAGTGCCGGCGGCCCGTACAATGCCAACGACGTGGTGAAAGTCACCGTGACGGTTACCGACTCGCAAGGGGGTGTAGGCGGCGCGGCGGTGAAACTGGCCATCGTCAACCCGAGCGGGCAGAAGGTGGCGGCGGGAAGTGGCAGCACCAACGACCAGGGCGTGGCATCCTTCTCCTGGAAGTCCAAGCGGAACGATCCCAAGGGCACCTACAAGGCGGTTGCCGACGTGACGAAGGAGGGGTACGAGCCGGCGAGCGGCGAGGCGTCCTTCGAGCTGAGGTAGTTGGCCCGCCGCGCCGCGGGCGGAGGTTTCTTCGCGCCCCGGCACGGTGGTTCCGATTGGGGCGGCGCATTGGGCCCGCGGCTCACCGCGGGCCCTCGCTCTGTACTCTGCCTGAGCCTTCGCCCGGCCACCGCACCCCTTCATCAGCCGAAGTAGATCCGGTAGCCCTGGTAGAGCCGCTGGTCAATGGTGCCGATCGCGCCCCAGAGGATGCCCGCGACCACGAAGTGCCCCAGCGCGAACCCGAGGAACCCCGGCACCGACTGGCGGTAGAGGCGGATGCCGCCGAAGCGCACCACCAACACCTTGCAGATCCAGACCACGAGGAACGGGAACCAGAGGAGCTCGCCATACACCGCGGCCGCCGCGTAGCCGAGGGGGTGCAGCGGGAAGCCCACCAGGCGCGCCCGGAGGAGCTGGAGCGCCCCGGCGATTGCGGCGCCGCACCCGGCCGCCACAATGCGGGGGACGTCGCGCGGCAGAGGGCTGCTCGCCTGGTTGATGGCCGCGTCAACCTCGGAGATGACGAAGCCGGTCATGCCCATGCCGAAGGGCGTGTTCTGGGCGCCCTGGCGGTAGAACCCGGTGAGGTGGAAGTAGAACGCCAGGATGACACCCACCACGAGCGCCAGGGTGAGGGCGGCCGCCGTGCGCCACGGCGCTTCGGAGACGCGCTGTCCGCAGTGGAGCGCGCCGACCTGGTAGCCGGCGAGGGCGACGGGGAAACCGCGTGAGAGCACGCTGAGCATGGCGAGCCCGGTGAGCGCCGAGGGATCGCCGCCCGGCGCGAGGGGAGCCGTGCCGAAGAGGGAGAAGAGCACCGTCTTCGGCATGCCGTAGGGAAAGAGCCATACCAGCGGGATGCCCGCTTCGGCACGCAGGCGCGCGTAGGTGAACGCGATCCCGAGAGTGATACCCACGTAGATGACGGCCGCCCAGGGCATCACGCCCAGCAAGCGACAGAAGAAGAGCAGCGCCGCGAAGCTCACCACGAACCCCCAGAACGCGCCGCGGTAGCCGCGCATCTCCGGCGCCCCCGCAAACACAGCCGCGCGCGCGATCGCCCCGAGGTGCCGCCGGCCCATGTGCAGGAACAGGAAGGCGAGCGCCAGGTAGGCGCCCAGGCTCTGCTCCTGGGCAAAGGGCACGCCCACTTCACGGTAGCCGACCCAGCTCATCGCCACCGCCGCCAGCCGCAGGCAGAAAGAGCAGAACCAGATCGAGAAGCTGATCTCGGTGGACACCAGGTAGCCCAGGCCGATCAGCTCCGGGCGGATGCTCAACGACAGGGGGCCGAAGGCGTCCCAGGGCGGCGCGCCGGGAGGCGGCAGATCCAGCCGCGGCCCGATGGTCGGGAAGGGGGGCGCGAAGGCGTGGGCCATGTTGACGGCGTTGTAGCCGAAGGCGAGGGAGAACCCCGCCCACATCACCCGGTTGCGGAAGAAGGGGGGAACGCCGCCGGGGCGCGGCTTCGTGTCGGTGATCTCCAGGGGAAGCTGATCGAGCGGAAAAGCGAGCTTCTCCTCTTCCAGCCACACGCGGAAGACGAGGAAGACGAGGCAGAGCGTGCTGAGCCACAGCGCCAGGAGGAAGCCGGTCCAGGCGGCAACGGGCGTGGCCCAGGCGGCCCACGGGAAGTCGGCGCCCGAGAGTCCCTCGAAGAGGCGCCGGATCACGAGAGGGTCGCGAGGGGCCGCCCACGACGGAATGTGCTGCTGCGCCTCAGCCAGCCGGTTGCCCGGCTGCGCGAAGTAGAACGGCGCGGTAATGATGGCGATGAGGAAGCGCACGATGCCGTTGCCGAACACGGCGGTGGCGACGCACACGAAGAAGAAGATGAAGAGGATCTCGCCGCGCGAGAGCGCCCACCGGGTGCGCCGGAGAGCCACGTTGGCGAGGATGAGAACCAGGAGCGCCGCCATGGCCGGCACGGTGGGCATACTCTCGCTGATGAGCACCACGCGGGCCACAGTCTCCGTCTCCCGGATCCAGCACCCCGAGAGAAGCGTGAGCACCAGCGCGACGAGGATCGCGCGCGCGGAGACGAACCGGGGCGGCATCATCTTGCTGGTGCTATCAGGGATCGAGGTCATGCCCGCAGACGGCCTCCCGTGCGCCGAACCGGAGTGGCACGAGCGCGACGCCCGTGCGCCAGGTACATGCCCCTTTCACCGGAGGGGAGGGCGAGTCCTCTCCTCACCGTCAGCCGCCGCCAGCGGGCGGGCGGCAATGGCAGCGGGCTTGCACACGGAAGCCCGGCTGCCCATTGTCGTTGCAGCGAACACTTGAAGCGTGTCTATTTTGGAGGGATTAGAGATGATGGAAACGATGATCCGGCGACCGGGCGCCTTCGCCGCCCTGGCAATCGCCGCGCTGGCGCTCGCCGGGTGCGGCAGCGTCGGGGCGCCGGCCCTCGCACCCGACGCCGCCGCGCCGGCAGATGGCGCGCACCGGGCGCCGGGCGGCGCGAGCGGCCGCTACGTGGTCGTCCTCAAAGAGGGCGTTGCGCCCGCCGACGTGGCCCGCGCCCACGGCGTCACGCCGGAGATCGTCTACACGTCGGCCATCCGCGGCTTCGCGGGCCCCGTCTCGGCCGCGCAGGCCCGAAGGCTGGTTGGCGACCCGCGCGTGGCCCTGGTGGAGCCCGACCGGATGGTGTCGCTCATCGAGCCGCAGGAGCGGCTGCTGGCGAAGCCCTCCAGGCCCGGGGGCGGCAGCACGAGCCCCGAGGCCCCGTACGGCGTGGACCGCATGGATGCTGAAGCCGCTCCGACCCACGTCAACGTCGGCATCGCGGTGATTGACACCGGCATTGACCTGACCCACCCCGACCTGAGGGTCGTCGGCAACGTCACGTTCGTCAGCGGCACGAAGAACGGCAATGACGACAACGGGCACGGCTCGCACGTGGCCGGCACCGCCGCCGCCATCGCCGGCAACGGCGGCGTGCGCGGCGTCGCCCCCGGCGCGCCGCTCTACGCCGTAAAGGTGCTCGACCGGAACGGCTCCGGGTGGTACTCCCGGGTCATCGCCGGGGTGGATTGGGTGAAGGCGCGCGCCGGCACGATCCGCGTCGCCAACATGAGCCTGGGCGGCCCCAAGTACAAACCGCTCGACGACGCGATCAGCGCGGCGGTGACGGCGGGCGTCACCTTCGTCGTCGCCGCCGGCAACAGCGCGGACGACGCCGGCCTCTACAGCCCTTCGGGGGGCGGCTCCGTCATCTGCGTCTCCGCTATCGCCGACTCCGACGGCAAGCCCGGCGGCCTCGGGAATGACACCGCCTACGGCCCCGACGATACCTTCGCCAGCTTCAGCAGCTTCGGGAGCGCGGTGGACCTCGCGGCGCCGGGCGTCGGCATCACTTCCACCTACAGGGGCGGACGCTACGCCACGCTCTCCGGCACCAGCATGGCGAGCCCGCACGTGGCCGGCGCGGCGGCGCTCTACATCGCGAAGACGGGCATCACCAGCCCCACCTCGGTCCGGTCCGGGCTTCTCGGCGAAGCGAAGCCGCAGAGCGGCAGCTTCGGCTTCAGCGGTGACATGGACGGATGGGCCGAGCCGCTCGTCTACGCAGGGTATCCGGCGCCGTAGGGTCCTGGGGGAACCCGGCGACCGATGTCGCGGGCAACGAACGCACGAAGTCCGCCTTCGCAGACTCGAAACCGGAGTCGGCGCAGGCCGACTTCCCGCCTTTGTGGCCCGCGACATCGGTCGCCGGGCGGCCGCCGACTCGGTTTTCAAGTCGGCGCAGGCCGCGCTCGAAGATGACGGCGTACTCCCTCATGGCTTCTCCCCCGCGATCCCATCCATCGGCCGGCGGCCCCGGGCCAGGCACCCGGCGTCAGCCCGGGGGCTGGCTCTCCTCGGTCAGGCGCAGGCGGCGGCGAGCACCCCCTTGTGCCGGTCGCCCGCGATGCGAAAGAGGGCGTTGGCTGCGGCCAGGATGTGGTCGGTGGTATCCGGGTCGAAGGCGATGGCGCCGCACCGGGGGCAGACCATCGCCGGGAGGCCGGTGAGGCGCACGCGTACCCCCTGGCGTTCGTACTCCTGGTCCACCGTGCGCCATTCCATCGGGCACCCACAATCCGTACACCGTGGTGCTTCGATCATCGCTGTCTTCCTCTTCTGTCCGGCGCCAACCACCAGGGGCGCTGAGGGATGTACGCGGTTACCAGGTCAACCCTTTCCGGGTCGCTGTAGTCACATACCACGTGGAGCGGCGACACGCTGCCGGGGCTGAAGTCGAACCGGCCCAGGACCAGGCACCGCTGGTCATCCGGGTAGTCCTCCAGGATGCGACCATTCAGGATGGCATCCACGCAGTGGTTCCGCTCAAACCCCTCTTCGAGCATGTGGCGAACCACGTGCGAGCGTACCGTGAATCGCTGCTTATACCAATTGCGTCAGCTTCGATCCGGTTGCGGAATCGGCGTC
>JACQGM010000038.1 GCA_016199585.1 Armatimonadota bacterium | reverse complement strand
TGGGCAGCCTATTGCGCAACGACTCTATTGTCAGGTCGGACTACGTTGCCGACGTAGGCGAGGCACGGGCGGCCCCGGATTGCCTCGATCTCTCGTAGGCCACGAGCGACCTCACCTACCAGATCCAGATCCGGCCGCGGCATCACCGAGACTATGCTGTGGTACTCCTGTCCGTCTTGGATGGCGTCGAGCAGAGAGTCCACCACTCTCTTTCCTTCAGGTGGCCTGGGGTGCGGAGGGTTCCCCGTCGGCCTGGGCACAATCCTTCGCTTGGGCATCCGACCACCTCCCTCAACCCAGGCTATTCCACCTCATCCGGGCGTCTACCTGCCTGGCCCGCTCGCCCGCTCACCTGATATGCAGAGGTACGCAGGGCGTTCCGAACTCCTGGCAGTTGGCCTGCATACGCTGCGCCGAGTGGCATCGGCTGGTGCGGGAGTATGCGACCCATTCTCATGGGTGGCGTGGCCCGCAGCCGACGCAGCACGTTCCGAGCAGGGCCTCGCAGATACGCGATGCACGTGCCCGTGTCGAGGAGATGCGTCACTCCAGCGGTTCCCGTTCCTCGAACTCCCCCTGCGGCGGGCGCTCAATGGGCGTATCCCTCAGGCAACCGTTGGTCTTCTCGAAGAACCCCGGCGACCACCCCAGCTCCTCGGGCGTCAGCGCCTTGCCGTTCAGGCCGACCGGCTGGTCCACCACCAGCACCTCCAGGTCCGTGTCGGCGATGCCCACCGGCACGTCCACGCGCAGGATGCCGTCGGGGCCCACGTGAGAGCGCAGCTTGATCGCTTCCATGGCCCACCTCCGTTCCGAGCCGATTATAGGGCACCCGGCGGCGCCGAGTCAACCTCCGCTCGCCGGCCGGAGGCCCCGCTCCCCGGTGTCGCCCACCCGGATCAGGTTTCGCCTTGCGCCGCCGGGCACCTTCCGAACGGGCGCGGGCCGAGAGGGAGTATCTGGGGGCGTCTGCCTGAAAGCCCGCCCCGCGTGCGCGAGAGACCGACCAAGCCGTCATAATCATGGCCCTACGCACGCTACCGGGGACGAGAGGCGAAACGCAGGATCACGGCCATCGGTACCAGGCTGGTAGCAGCAGTGGCGAGGGGGTTGCTCAGTCATCGGGTTGCTCAGTAGGCCTGCCAAGACTTGCGCGAAGCCAGGGGCAAGTGGCGCAACTGCCGGATCGTGCTGCGTTGGCGCAGGCCGTTGAGCGGCCCGCAGCCACTGGTTCGCCCGGCGCACCCATTCGCGCCACTCGCCCCCGAACGATTCCCGAGTGTAGGTGCGGGATGTGGGCCAACCCGAACGCCTACTTGCACGACGAGCCGCACGAGATCTCCGCGGCCTTTATCGGGGCCGGCTTGAGGCCGCTCTCGCCGCCGAACGACGATCTATTCGTCTTCCTTACCGGCCCGGAATAGCGAAACTCCTTCGTGCTGCCATCATTCATGGTGAGCGTGACCTTCACGTCCTCACACTTCTTCTCGCCCTCCCCCTCATACTTCACGAGGAGATTGAACCCATCGTTATCGCTGCCGAGTCTCTCGACCCAGAAGGTCACGTCGCCGCACTGTTTCTCGGCGAGCTTCTCGCCGTCCGCTCTCCCGACCGTCGCAAGCCCCACTATGTAGAGCGCGCACACGAACACGGATAGGACAACAAGCCTCCGCCACATCGATGTCATGCGAACCTCCCGTCTGAACTGGGCCGCGAGCATTCGGTTGCGGCAGGATGTACCTTTGGGAACGGCCACCCAAACGTCGAAGCAGACGGTGCGCATCGTCAGCTCTCCCCGCCGGCCCCGCGCCTGCGAACCAGTCCTCGCCGGAGGTCGCAGGCGCGAGCCGGTCGCACGGTCGCTCTCCCGCACGAACCGCCAACAGGAATGGGCGCGGAGAGCGTCCAACAGTGTATGTGGCGGGCGATTGGCGCAGGCCGCACGGGGCGGAGTCGAGGATCGCTTCCGTTCCTGCTCTATGGCACGGGCGGCCGCTCGGGCCAGGGAGGCCGGCGGGCGGTCGCGCCGGTGCCGCGCGCCCGCGGGAGGACGACGATGGCCGACCTGTCGAAGGGACGCGCGCTGCTCCCGGTCACGGCGGCGTTGATGGGGGCAGCCAGCATGGGAGGACTGACGATGAGCGCAGAGAGCAAGCGGGACGGCGCCCCGGCCGGTGCCGAAGCCCCCGCCTACCGGTGGGCCTGCGTGACGGAGAATGCCGACTTCGCCGGGCGGGATGGAGCCGGCGCCCTCGTCTTTCGGGGGAAGATGTGGCTCCTGGGGGGGTGGAATCCCCCCGACAAGATCCACTTCCCGAAGCGGTGCAACAGCGAAGTCTGGTCCACGACCGACGGCGCTGCCTGGAAGCTGGAGAACCCCGAGGCCCCCTGGGAGGGCCGGCACACCGCGGGCTACGTGGTTCACGACGGCAAGATGTGGGTCGTGGGGGGCGATCCAATCCAGGGCCACTACCAGAACGATGTCTGGTCGAGCGAAGATGGCGTGCGCTGGGAGCGGGTGACGGACAGCGTTCCCTGGGGCCCGCGCGTGCTGCACTACACCGTCGCCTTCAACGGACGGATCTGGGTGATGGGCGGCCAGACGCTCCCGCAGTTCGCCAAGGCCGAGGGGGCCTTCTACAACGATGTGTGGAGCTCTGCCGACGGGGCGAACTGGGTCCGCGTGGCGGAGCACGCGCCCTGGGCGGTTCGCGGCATGATCGGTGGGAGCGTCGTCTTCAAGAACCGGATATGGATTCTGGGCGGCGGCACCTACGACACGCCGGGGCGCCCGAAGCGTGCCTACTACAACGACGTGTGGAGCACCGCCGACGGCGTGAGCTGGGAACGGGTGCTGGAATCCGCGCCCTGGCGCCCGCGCCAGTACCACGACGTGGCCGTCTTCGACGACCGGATGTGGGTGATGGAGGGCCACCTGGAGGGCACCGGCAACGCCCGCGACGTCTGGTGCTCGGCGGACGGCGTGAAGTGGGAGGAGATCCCGGATACGCCCTGGGCGCCGCGACACGCCGCCAGCGTCTTCGTCTACGACGACGCCCTCTGGATGGTGGCGGGCAACAACATGTTCCCCGACGTCTGGAAGCTCACCCGAGCGAAGTGAGGCCCGGGCGCGCGCCCTCGGGCCGTCTCGTGCCCGGGGAGGCGCCGGGGGAACGCGCCGGCGCGCGGGACGCGAAAGGAAAGGGATGGGCAGAGTGCAAGCGGCTTTGTGGGGAGGGCTGCCGGTGGCGATCCTGCTGACCGCTCCCGCCTCGGGCGGGGACGGCGGAAGCCGTCCGGCCATCTGGCCGATGTATCGAGGCGACTCTCAGCGCACGGGCCGGAGCCCATTCAGGGGCCCGGCGCGGATGCGCGTGAAGTGGGAAGTGAACCTCGGGGCCGTGATCGTGGCGGCCCCCGTGGTGGCGCCGGACGGCACCCTCTGCGTGATCGCGGGCAATCACCTGAGAGCGGTGGGGCCGGATGGCGCCCTCTTGTGGAGCCTCGACCTGGCCGAGAGGGGGCACGCCCGGCGGCCGGGACTCTCCAGCGAGGGCTTCACCCCCCAGTCCGCCGTGCTGGCGCCGGACGGCACGCTCTACCAGACGCTTGGCGGCTTCCTGGCCTGTGTCCTGGCAGTGGACACAAGCCCGCAAGCTGCAGAGCGCCTGAAGTGGGTGTCCAAGGGGACGGAGACGCGGTCCTCCCCTCTGTTCGTTGAGGGTACTCTCTTCACGGGGGTCCGAGAGGGCGTCCGGGCTTTCGACACGGGGAGCGAAGGGAAGGCGACATGGCGCCAGGCGGGACCCTACTACACGAGTTCCTCCCTGGCGCGGAGTCCGGACGGCGCCACGCTCTACGTCGGCGGCTCCGACGGAAACCTTCACGCCCTCGACAGTGCGACCGGGCAGAGGAAGTGGAGCGCGGGCCGCAGCGAGCGGGCCGGCGTTCGCCTCGCGGAGAAGGACGCTCGGGGGAAGACCATGAGGCATTTCACTACCGCCGGACACATTCCGGAGGCGCCCGCGGTGGGGCCGGACGGCACCATCTACTTCGGGTCGTGGGACGGCTATCTCCGCGCCGCCTCTCCCGATGGCCGGATCCGCTGGTCCATTGACCTGAAGGACCGCCTCACCTCCGCCCCGGCGCTCGGCGCCGACGGCCGCATCCTCATCTCCACCTTCGAGGGCACGCTCTACGCCGTCCGCGTGGTGGATGGCAGACCGGTGGTGGACTGGCAAGCGGAGGCGAACTCCCGCTACTCCTCCCCGCTCATCTCGTCGGATGGGAAGGCGTACGTGGGCACGATGGACGGCAGGCTGCGCGCCTACGCCCTGGCGGATGGCGGGAAGGCGGGCGATCTCGCCCCGGGCAGCAGCGATCCCTCCGTGCTCCCGGGTTGGATCACCGCCTCACCCGTGCCGGGTGGCGACGGTGTTCTGTACATCGGGGGGTCGGATGGCTTCCTGCGAGCGGTTGAATAGGAGGCGGTCGTGCGGAGCTTGCGAGAGGAGACGGGGATCCTGTTGGCGGCCTTCGTGGTCGGACTGCTCCCGATAGGCGCCACGAGCGCCACGGCGGAGGAGAGGCCAACCTTGAGCTACACTGAAGCGGTGGAACTCGCGCGTGCCTACATGGCGGAAGAAGAGGGTGCTCGGCGAGCCGAGATCCTGAGGCAGGTGGAAGGTTGGAGCGAGCGCCTGGACGAGATCGCCCTGGCGCTGCGCCCCGTGCCGCCGGCCAACGCGCCCACGGGGCATCTCGCGGCCGACCGGTTCACCGTGCCGCGCATTCGCGCCCGAATGCGGCGCCTCGAGCCCCGCCTCCTGGGACCGCTGCCCGAGGGCGGGCGTCTGGAAGTGAAAGACGGGACGCTGATCGCCCTGGATGCCGACAGCAAGGTCTTGTGGCGCCGCGACCACCCGCACCCCGAGGGGCCGATCCCTCAGCTCATCCACGAGGATGCCGGGGTGCGCGCCACGGCCTTCCACTTCCGGGTGAGCGGGCCGCCGGGAATGCCGGTGAAGATCCCGGACGGGCGCACCCTCTACTACGCTCCCGCACCGGCCGAGGAGTACCTCAACTGGGCCCATGTGCCGGAGGACTACGACCCGGGGAAGCCCCTCGGCATGGTCATCCACCTGCACGGCGGGGGCGGAACCGATACCGTGAACCACGGCGCCGGGCTTGCCAGGAGCGACGGGCCGCTGGGGGAGCTGCTTCGCGGGGGCGGCCACATCGCCGTCTGCTCCGGCACCCCGAGGATACCGATCGGCAAGTGGACCAACCCCGAGAGCGAGATCCACATCGAGTCCATCATCGAGGAGTACTCGACGCGGTATGCCATCGACCCCGACCGCGTCTACCTCGCGGGAGGGTCTATGGGCGGCTATGGTTCCTGGCACCACATCTTCCGCCATGCCGACCGGTTCGCCCTCATCGCGCCGATGGCGGCGGGAGTGCCGACGGGGTACTGGCCGAAACTCCAGGGCACGCTCCTCTACCTGGCGACCGGGGTCTTCGACCCTCGCGGCATCGTCGGCCTCCACGTCCTGGAGCGGATGAAGCGGTTGGAGAACCTGGATCTCACCATCATCAACGCGGAATACCCCGGCGGGCACCCGCGCGACGCCACCGCCGGGCCCCAACTCGAGGCGCTGCACGAGTTGATCAACCGCACGCGGCGGAATCCGTACCTGCGGCGCGCCTGTGCCGTCTCGCCCTACATCATGGAGAGAAGCTCGGGACCGGCGGCCTACAAGGGCACCCTCGAAGAGAACTCCCGGCGTTACCCACCCCAGCCCTACAGTTTCTGGGTGAGCGTTCTGGAGACCGGCCCCGGCGGCATCGTGATAGAAGACATTGCTCGGAGCGGAGACCCCCCGGCGCTCAAGCCGGTGCGCCGGCTGATGAGGGCGGGCGCCGTGGACGCCGAAAACCTGGGCGGCAACCGCTTCCGCGTCAAGACCACCAACGTGCGCCGCTTCGCCCTCTGGCTCCATCCGAAGATGGGGGTGAACTTCGCGAAGCCGATTGAGATCGAGGTGATCGAGACGCGCGTGGACCCGGAGACGCTCGCCGAGAGCGAGCGGGGCCGCCGGAACGTCACCGCGCGGGCGACTCCCTCCCTGGCGGCGATGCTGAAGTACCTGGGAGACCGCCGCGACTACGGCCTGATCTACCACGCCGCGGTGGAGGTGACGGTCGGGGAGAGCGGCGGGTGATGGACGCCTCGCCCGTCGCGGGTGGGGAATGAAAGGAGAGGGATGGACAAGGTACACGCGGCCCTGTGGGGAGGGCTGCCGGCGGTGATGTTGCTGACCGCTTCGGTGATGGGACCGGGTGAGGAGAGTCGCGGGGGCATTTGGCCCACGTACCGGGGGAACCCGCAGCGCACGGGCGAGAGCCCGTTCAAGGGCCCGGCGCGGATGCGCGTGAAGTGGGAGGCGGACCTGAAGCACGAGATCGCCGCCTCCCCGGCCGTCGGCCCGGACGGCACGATCTACGTGGTCGCCAACCCGATCCTCTGCGCGGTCTCTCCCGACGGCAAGGTCCTCTGGAGCTACAACTTCGTCGAGGGCGGCTACGCCCAGGATCACAGCTCCGGGGGCTTCACGACGCCAACGCCGACGCTGGCGCCCGACGGCACGCTCTACCAGGCGGTCGGCCAGCACGAGCAGCGGGGGCACATCCTGGCGATAGACACCCGCCCCGCGGCCGCGAAGCGCGTGAAGTGGGCGCATGAGACGCGGTCAAAGATGCGTGCCTCGCCGCTCCTTCTGGACGGGATCTGCCACCTCGGGCTTCCCGGGGGCATGCTCGCCCTCAATGGCGCCGGAGAGCCGAAGTGGCGCCAGAGCGGCCCCTACTACGTGACGTCCTCGCCGGCGCTCAGCCCGGACGCGGCCACGCTCTACCGGGGAGGGTCGGACGGCAGCCTCCACGCGCTCGACGTGGCGACCGGCGAAGAGAAGTGGAAGGCGGGGCGCGGGGAAGACGCCGCCTTCCGCCTGCCGGAGGAGGACGCGCGGGGGAACGTCACCCGCTACTTCACCACTTCCGGGAACGTCTCCGAGGCGCCCGCGGTGGGGCCGGACGGCACCATCTACTTCGGGTCGTGGGATGGCTATCTCCGCGCCGCCGCGCCGGACGGCCAGATCCGCTGGGCCATTGACCTGAAGGACCGCCTCACCTCCGCGCCCGCCATCGCCTCGGACGGACGCATCCTGGTCTGCACGTTCGAGGGTGCGCTCTACGCCGTGCGCGCCGCCGGGGGGAGGCCGGTGGTGGACTGGAGCGCCCCGGCGAACGCGCGTTACTCCTCGCCGCTCGTCGCCGCCGACGGCAAGGTCTACGTTGGCACGTTGGACGGGCGGCTGCTCGCGTTCGCGCTCGCCAACGGGGAGAAGGTGGGCGAGCTGGCGTTCCCGAGGGAGGACCCGGAGGTGCTCCCGGGATGGATCACCGCCTCGCCGGTGCCGGGCGGCGACGGCGTGCTGTACATCGGGGGGCAGGACGGAGTCCTGCGCGCCATTGAGTAGGAGACGAGGATGACGAGATGGAGAGCGGGACTGGGGGCCCTGGTGCCCGCGCTGGCGGCGGCCCTCTTTCTTGCGGCCGGCAGGGAGCCTTCGGCGGAGGAGAACCCGAAGTTGAGCTATCATCAGGTCACTGATCTGGCGCGGGCCTACATGGCCGACGAAGACGCGGGGAAGCGCGCCGAGATCCTGGAGCAGGTGGCGGGTTGGAGTGAGCGGCTCGACGAGATCGCGCTGGCCCTCCGACCCGTGCCGCCCGCGGACGCGCCGGTCGGCTACCTCGCCGCCGACCGGTTCACCCTTCCTCGCGTTCGCGCCCGGATGCAGCGCCTCATCCCGCGCCTGCCGGGCCCGC
>JACQGM010000448.1 GCA_016199585.1 Armatimonadota bacterium | reverse complement strand
GAGACAGCATCGGCGAGGTGATGGGCGTGCTCAACCGCGAGCATCTCATCGAGGGCGTGCAGTTCCACCCCGAATCGATCCTCACTCAGTGCGGCAAGGAGCTGCTGCGGAACTTCTGTGCGATGGCATAGCGGGTCATTCCCTGGGAGGGGACCACGACGATGATCATTGACGCAATTCGGAAGGTGACGACGGGGCAGGATCTGACCCGCGTCGAAGCGGCCGCGGCGATGGATGAGATCATGACCGGCGCGGCGACGCCGGTGCAGGTCGCCGCCCTGCTGACGGGCCTCAAGATGAAGGGGGAGCGCGTCGAGGAAGTGACCGGCTTCGCCGAGACGATGCGCGCGCACTCGCTGCAGGCGCGGCCGACGCGCACCGACCTGGTGGACACCTGCGGCACCGGCGGCGACGGCTCCGGCACGTTCAACATCTCCACGGCGGCGGCGTTCGTGGTCGCCGGCGCCGGGCTGGGGGTGGCGAAGCACGGCAACCGCGCCATGTCATCCCCGTGCGGCAGCGCCGTCGTCCTGGTGGCGCTCGGGGTGAGCATCCAGATGACCCCGGAGCGCGCCGCCCGGGCCATTGACGAGATCGGGGTCGGCTTCCTCTTCGCGCAGGCGTTCCACCCGGCGATGAAGCACGCCGCGCCCGTGCGCCGCGAGATCGGCATCCGCACGGTCTTCAACATCCTCGGCCCGCTCACCAATCCGGCGGGCGCCCGCGCGCAGCTCCTGGGCGTCTTCCACCCGGCGCTCACCGACATCATGGCGCGCGTCCTCGCGAACCTCGGCTCGCAGCGCGCCTTCGTGGTTCACGGCCACGGCTCCCTGGATGAGATCGCGACCACCGGTCCCACCCTCGTCTCGGAGGTGCGCGACGGCGAGGTGCGCTCCTACGAGCTCGACGCGCGCGACCTCGGCATCCCGTCGCCCCATCCCGACGCGCTGAAGGGCGCCGGCACGCCCGAGGGCAACGCCGCGATACTGGTCCGCGTCCTGCAGCGGGAGCCGGGCCCCCGCCGGGACATCGTCATCCTGAACGCCGCCGCCGCCCTGGTGGCCGGGGGCGCCGCGCCCGACCTCCCCGCCGGCGTGGCGATGGCGCGCGAATCGATCGACTCCGGCGCGGCGCGCGGCAAGCTGGCGGCGCTGCGGGAGTTCAGCCCGTCATGATCCTCGACGAAATCGTTGCCTGGAAGCGCGCGGAAGTCGCCGCGGCGAAGGCGGCCGTTCCCCTCGCGGAGCTGAAAGCCCGCCTGGCGGACGCGCCCCCGCCGCGCAATTTCGCCGCCGCCCTCTCCCGGCCCGGTTCGGTACACCTGATCGCCGAGGTGAAGCGCGCCTCCCCCAGCAAGGGCCTCATCCGCGCCGACTTCGACCCGGCCGCCATCGCCGCCGCCTACGCCCAGGGGGGCGCCGCCGCCCTCTCCGTCCTCACCGACCGGCGCTTCTTTCAGGGCGACCTCGGCTTCCTGGCGGTGGCGCGCGCCGCCGCGCCGCTGCCGGTGCTGCGCAAGGACTTCACGGTGGACCCCTACCAGCTCTACGAGGCCCGCGGCGCCGGCGCCGACGCGGTGCTCCTCATCGCCGCCGTCCTCGGCCCCGATGAGATCCGCCGCTGCCTGGACCTGGCGGGCGAGCTCGGCCTGGCGTGCCTCGTGGAGGCACACGACCTCCCGGAGCTGGACGCCGTGATCCCGACCGGCGTCCGGCTGATCGGCATCAACAACCGCAACCTGAAGACCTTCGAGACCACGCTGGCCGTCACCGAGGCGCTGGCGCCCCATGTGCCGCCCGACTGCGTGGTGGTGAGCGAGAGCGGGATCTTCACCCGCGCCGACGTGGCGCGCGTCGCCGCGGCCGGCGCCCGCGCCATCCTGGTCGGCGAGTCGCTGATGCGCTCGGCCGACATCGCGGCGAAGGTGCGGGAGCTGGTGGGCGTGGGGAGCGCGGGGGCGGCGCGCGCCGGGGTTGAGGAGCAGGGCGCGGCGGTGGAGACCGAGTAGGGCGGGCCGCGGCGAATGGTGAGGGGGGAGTGGCATTGGCACTCCCCCCTCACCATTCGCTGCTCCGTACTCACCGCGCTGCCGCAGCGTGGTGAGTACGGTCCTTACCACTCCACTCCCAGAATGGTCGCTTCAGCGCTCTGGGGTTGTCGCCGCGGCGGATAGCTTCGCGGGCAGGAAGACCCGGGCTGTCTCCTGCCCGCGGATGGGTAGTCCTACTGGGGGATGAGCAGATAGCCGCTGCTCCCACCGTTCTTGACGCTAGCCGTACCCACGATCAGGCCGTTGCTCGTGATCTTGCGCGCCTCGCGAAGGGTGTAGGGGGTTCCTTTGGGCAAGAGCTTGTTCAGGTTCACTATCCCGCTTCCGGGCTGCCAGCGGAACGCCGCCATGGGCGGGTTATTCAGTGATTTGGTGAGCGACGAGTTCCCTACGAGCGTCGTGCCGTAGCTGACGCCCTCGCCGGTGGTGACTTCACTGATGCTGAGGGCGAAGCTGTAGTTGCCTCCCAGCGTTCCCAGATCCTGCACCGGCGCATCCAGCCCCGGCTTGTAGCAGGCACGTGCCCAGACTACGGGGTAGAAGTACCCCGCGATCTTCAGGCCGAGGTCGGTGAGGTCGCAGGCGGTAGCCATGCCCTGTAGCTGCACGGACGTGCCGTCGGCTGAGTTGTAGAGGTACGGGCCGCCCACGGCCAGACCGGCGGCGTTGATCGCGCCGAGCTGGGCAGGCTTGTCTGTCAGCACGAAGGTCCCGATCTCCAGGTTGGCCACGTAGCCGAGCAAGATCGTGGCGGGGAGATCCGGATCCGGATACCAGCCGGTGAAGAGCCAGCCCTCACCGGTGACCAGGTTGCTGTCGTTGATGCCGTAGGCTTCCTTGAACATAAACCCTCTGTGGTTCGCGTAGCCATCCCAGACGCTAACGGAGTCATCGGGGTTGCCGCCAAGCCACGCATCTTTAGGCCCGGCCAACCCCAGCGTGTTCAGGTCCTCCAGCCGGGGCTGTGCATCCCCCGGGTTGCGGCAGACGAAGGCGTGCCGCAACCCGGTGCCTTTGGTCTTGTTGGCGTCCGGGCTGAACGAAGTGCCTACCACAACGTCGTGGTTGTTGATGGCAGACGCGCCGCAGCCCTGGAAACCGTCGCTTCGGACTCCGAAGTTGCCCAGGTCGCGCAGTACCCCATCGTCGCCCCGATACCAGGCGCGCTCGGGTCCCGGATAGCTGGAAGTGCCAACCACGTGCCCCGCGGTGTTCACGCCGGTCGCCATGCAGGACTGGTCACCCGCCAGGCCGGGAATGGCCACCATGGTGCACTTGGACTGTGCGCCGACCGGGACGAGACCGGCGAACAGCGCCAGTCCACCCCAGAACATCAACAATCGTTTCCGTCTCATCTCTGCTCTCCTCTCCATCGGTCCAAGATGGACCTGTCGGTCAGCACGGCTCCGCACTCGTGCGGGCCGATGCAGCCCTCGCCGTTGCGTGTGACCTGCCCGGCGGGGGTTCCTGCGGTTCTCGCCATCACGGCGATGCGGGCCTGTTCCGCCAGGATCGCGCCGGTGCGCTTGCGTGAAGAATGCCCCTGCGCACTCCACAGGCGGGGATGTCGGGAGACATCATAGGGCTTCACCATTGCCGCATCATTACGGGGCCCCGCCAACGCTCTGCGAATACCTCCAGGACCAGCATAGCTGACGATCGTCACAGCAATCCCGAAGGTGCGGCAGTCACCGGTGCGTCCCCCGCCCCTCCCGCGGGCGCCAACGCCCCGGGAACGCCTCTGGGGGAAGTATAGCAGGCGAGTATCACAGAAACGTCAGCGAAAGGGGGGTTTTCTGGAATCGTTTCGGCGGATATGGGGATCCTATGGGCGTAGGGGTTCGCCGCGCCCCCGGCAGCCGCGTCGCGCTCGCCGTGTAGGGGCGGACCGCGTGTCCGCCCCTACCGCTGGTGGCCTCCATCGCGCCGTGCCTCCGACAGCGGGTCGTCCGCGGGCAACGTCGGATCATGCTCGGGGTTCTCCCGGTCGTACGCCCACCGAACGGGGTTGTTGGCGATGTACCGGCGTATCCGCTCCCATTCCGTCTCGCCGCGGATGATGCGGTCGTAGAACCCGCGCTGCCACAGCCTGCCCGCGAAGGGAGGCCACCGGTAGTGCTTCGCGCCGAACGCGTACTCGGCGGTAGTTACGGACTTGTAGTGCTGAACGGCCCGTGAGATCAGGCCCGCGGGCGAGGGGCCTGCAATGGCGGCCGACGCGTCTCCCTCGCCCGTCACCACCAGGATGCCGTGCAGGTGGTTGGGCATCACGACGAACAGGTTCAGGGCCAGAGCGGGGAACGCGTCGGGCAAGCATTCCCAGGTCGTCTGCACCACCCACCCGGCATCGGTGAGGCGCACCTCGGTGTCCACCACGTCACCCAACAGGCAGAGCCGGCGTTCGGTGCAGATGGTGATGAAGTACGCGCCGGGTCGCGAGTAATCGAAGCCCTGCAGTCGCAGCGACGGTCGGCGACGGTACGGGTCCTGCGCGGGCATAGGCGCCTCCCCGGGGCAGGGATTCGCGTCTACGCGGACGGTTCCTGCCGTGCGGGCGGTTCGTGGTGCGGAACAGGGCGGACACGCGGTCCGCCCCTACACGGGTGTGGCGACGACTTGCCGGCTTGACTGCTAAGCCAGCCGCTCGGACGCATCATCGAACGGCCACTCATCTGCAGAGACCGACCTGTCG
>JACQGM010000447.1 GCA_016199585.1 Armatimonadota bacterium | reverse complement strand
GGTCGAGCGCGGCCTGCACGTGCGCATCTACGCGCCCTACGGACCTCTCATTCCCGGCATGGGCTACCTCATCCGCCGCCTGCTGGAGAACACCTCCAACGACTCCTTCCTGCGTCACTCCTTTGTGGAGAACGTGCCCGAGGAGACGCTGTTGCGGAACCCGTTGGAGACGACGCATGGGAGCATGGGGGGATGGGAGCATGGGGGTGCGGAAGCGCTGGGGAACGGCCGGAAGCGCGGCGCGGACATCGCCGAGCCAGAGGCCGCCCACACCCCCACACCCCCACACTCCACACCCGAGTTCCACAACGAGCCGGAGACGGACTTCGCTGTCGCCGAGAACCGGGAGCGCATGGCGGAGGCAATCGCCCGGGTGCGGGCGGAGCTGGGCCGCCGCTATCCCCTGGTCATCAACGGGGACGAGGTAAACACCGATGAGGTGCTGACGCGCCCCAACCCGTCCAATGCGGCGGAAATCGTTGGCGTTATCGCCGCCGCGGGGCCGAAGGAGGCCGAGTGCGCCATCGCGGCCGCGCGGGCCGCCTTCCCCGCCTGGCGCGACACCCCCGCGGGGGAGCGTGCCGACATCCTCTTCCGCACCGCCCGGGTCCTCCGGCGGCGGCGCTTCGAGCTGGCGGCGTGGGAAGTGCTGGAGGTCGGCAAGCCGTGGCGCGAGTCGGACGCCGACGTGGCCGAGGCGGTTGACTTCCTGGAGTATTACGGGCGCGAGATGCTGCGCCTGGCGGAGCCGCGGCGGCGCGACATCCCCGGCGAGCGCAATGAGTACTTCTACGAGCCGCGCGGAGTGGCGGCGATCATCGCCCCCTGGAACTTCCCCCTCGCCATCCTCACCGGAATGACCTCGGCGGCGCTGGTGGCGGGCAACACAGTCATCATGAAGCCCGCCAAGCAGTCCTCGATCATCGCCTCCCGGCTGATGCAGGCGTTCCAAGAAGCGGGCGCGCCCGAGGGCGTGCTCCACTACCTGCCGGGGCCCGGGGAAGTCGTCGGCCCGGCGCTGGTGGAACACCCCGACGTGGCGCTCATCGCCTTCACCGGCTCCAAGGAAGTGGGCCTGGGCATCTACGCCTCCGCCGCCCGGGTGGTCCCCGGCCAGCGCGACATCAAGCGGGTCATCGCCGAGCTGGGGGGCAAGAACGCGATCATCATTGACGACGACGCCGACCTCGACGAGGCGGTGCCCGGCGTCCTCGCCTCCGGCTACGGCTACACCGGCCAGAAGTGTTCGGCGTGCTCGCGGGTGCTCGTGCTGGACTCCATCTACGACGCCTTCGTCGGTCGGCTGGCGGAGGCGGCCCGCAGCGTGAAGATCGGCCCCGCCGAGGACCCCGGCACCATGGTCGGCCCGGTGGTGGACGCCGGCGCCCGCAACCGCATCCTGCGCTACCTGAACATCGGCCGGCAGGAGGGGAACGTCCTGGTGCAGGTGGACCCCGGTCCCCTGACGGATCAGGGCTACTTCGTGCCGCCGACGATCTTCACCGACGTCAGCCCCGAGGCGTGCATTGCCCGGGAGGAGATCTTCGGGCCCGTGCTGGCGGTGATCCGCGTGAAGGACCTCGACGAGGCGCTGGCAGTGGCCGACAGCACCCTCTACGCGCTCACCGGCGGGCTCTACTCGCGCAGCCCCGGGCACATCGCCCGCGCCCGGCGCGAGTTCCGCGTCGGCAACCTCTACATCAACCGGAAGATCACCGGCGCCCAGGTGGACCGCCAGCCGTTCGGCGGCTTCCGCATGTCCGGCATCGGCAGCAAGGCGGGCGGGCCCGACTACCTCCCCCAGTTCCTGGTGCCCCGCACCGTCACCGAGTCGACGCTGCGCCGGGGGTTCGCGCCGGAGGTGGAGGTGTAGAGAGCGCGACTGCCGCTTCACTCCTGGCCCGGCGCCGCGCCGGATGCCTCCCCCGGCGGCGTTACGCGGATCAGGGGCAGGCCCCCTGGGACTCGCCCGAGCAGCGAGAGGCGAAGCCCCCATATGGGCGTCTCCTCCAGCCGCACTTCGATGCCCTCCAGACTACCCACCTGCCCGAGGGCGCGAGTCAGGTTGTCAACCCGCTGCAGCAGCGTGCCGTAGAAGAACGCCGCCAACTGCTGCTGGTGCTCGGCCGGGAGGCTGGCGAGGGGCACGCCCTCGCGGGTTCGCAGCACTTCGAGGCGCTCCGGGGGCAGCGAACCCAAGGACTGGCTGATCTCTCGCACGAGATCCTCGGGAGCCGGGCGCGGGGACCCCCGCAGACCGGACTGGAGGGCAGAGCGCACTTCGGATGCGACTTCCCGGGGGGCGAGGATGTCAATCATCTCCGCCGGCTCCAGCAACAGCCGCCGGTCGTCGCGCCGCCAGCGGGCGCCCAGGGCGCGGGCCAGGCATCCGGCCACGTCGTTCGCGGCCCAGTCTCGCGCCGCCAGGGTCACCTTGCGCTCTGCCAGGCGCAGGTCGCAGACCATCGCCACGCCGGCCGCCTCGCTCAGCTTCGCGACCGCCTCCGCGGCGGGCGCGCGCCGCAGATCCATGGTAACGTGTCGCCCGCCGCCCGGCTTCAGGAGTTCCATCCCCTGGACGATGTCCTGGAACTGGGCCCCGGCGGAGACACCCCAGGCCATCAGGACGACCACTGCGATGATGACGCGCCGGTTCATGCCGCACCTCCTGCCGTCAGTCGGAGTCCAAGAGAATCATGCCGTAACGCGCGCCCCCCGGCACCTCGATGATGAGTGCCGTGTACGAGTAGCCGCGCTCGTCCTTGCTGTCGTTCAGGCGCAGGCGCACTTCCTGCAGCCGGTTGAGTATCTGGCTGTCACGCTCTGCCTGCCGTGTGTCCCGGCGGATGCCGTACTGGATCAGGCTGCGCACGCGCTCCTGGATGGCCGGGCTCAGGCGGTTCAGGGCGACACCGCCCGCCCTCAGGGCTGCCAGCTCCCCGGCCGTCAGCGCCAGCGGCTGCGGGGATCCCTCCGAGGGCCTCTGCGCTGCCTCGGGCGTTTCGCGGAGCAGGGCCGCCAGCGCGCGGGGCCAGTCGGCGGTGACGGTCTCTGCGGGAGTGGGCGCCGCGAGCGCGTAGCCGCCCCCGCGCCGGCTCCACTGGAGACGGGTCCGCCGCTCGATCCAGTGCATCAGCAGGCGGACGGGCTGCTGACCGAAGTCGCCTGTCAGCCGCACCTCCCGCTCCGGTTCCTGCGCCGCCACAGGCGCGCCGATGATTGTCGAGAGACGCGCGATCACGTCGGCGAGCGGCTCATCACGGGCGGCGAAGTCTACGCGCTGCTCCAGCACCGGGTCGCGCGCGGCGAGTAAGCGAAGGATGACCGGAGAGCTCCGCGGCACCGCGATGCCGGTTCTGGTCTCGCCGACGCGGAGGAACAGGCTGGAGGGATAGCCGAGGTCGTCGGAAACGCCTGGGCCGTCGAACCACCGCCCCACGCTCCCCGAGGCGAGGTCGGCGCCCAGGCCGCGCTCGATGGCTGACCAGAGCTGCGCCACCATGTCTGTCTGGAGGAGCGTGTAGAGGCGCTCCCGCTGCTCTTCCGGAAGCTCGGCGACGGCGAGAACCGCGACCCCTCCCTTGACCTCTCGGGGTGACAATGTGCGGAACAGCCGCGCCCCGAGCGAAGCCACCGCCCGCCGCCGCGCCAGTGGCGCCATCGCCAGCAGCGGGTGGTACTCCGGGGGCAGCATCCCCTCCAGCAGCCGGCGGCACCGCGCCAGCTCCGGCGACTCGACCGGCTCCCCTTCTGAAGACCTGCGGGCGAGCCACCAGACGCTCCCGGACTGCCGCCACCCGTACCGCTCCCGCCACCCCACCGGAATCAGCGAGGCCAGCCTCGCCGCGGGCGTCTCGCCCTTCGGCTCGTCGGCATCCAACCGTGACGCGGAGTCCGGCATCACCAGACTGGCGCCCGACTCGCCGCTCAGTTCCAGCGCCTTCCGGGCGAGAGACCCTGAGAAGAGAGGGCCGGCGACACCACCAGACCCCGCGCCGGGGAGGAAGTGGGCGACTCCCCGCCATTCCCGGAAGGCCGGGCGTGTGCCGGGTTGAGCCACTCCCGTCGGGCGCGACCGCACGGCCCCGCTCCACGACGGCTCACCGCGCAGTCGGGAAGCCCGGATGCCGAGGGAGTCGAGCGGCACGCGCCACCAGGGGTTCAGCGCCTTGGCGGCGTCGCTTCGGGGACCGGCCCGCTGGCACTCCAAGACGGCCCGCCGCGCCGCCGGGGGCAGGTCTCGGAACGCCACCTCACGCCCTTCCTCGATGGAGTCGCGCTGTTCGGGGGAGAGCGCTGTGTAGATGGTGTCGGCCAGGGCGCCGGTATCTGTCCGCGGCGGCGCTGCACCCGGTGTCGGCCGCATCCAGGAAGGGCAAGCGGCTAGCAGCTTACCGGTGAGGCGCTCGGTCTCCATCAGCGGCGGATCGATGGTGGGCGCGGGGAGGTGGTACGAGCCATCCTCCCCCCGCTCCCACTCCAGCTCCGCCACGGCGGCGAGGGCGGCCATTAGGTCGCGCAGGGGGCAGGCGCGGGCGGAGGCGGTCACTCCCAGCCCGCCGACGGGCTCGGCCACGGTCAGCTTCACTCCGGCAGCCTGCGAGAGCTGCGCCAGCACCTGCTGTAAGGGCTGTGACACCGCAGTGAGGGCGATCGGTTGGGCCAGCCGGGGGTCGTCGGGGAGGTCGGCGGCGCAGGCGACGGCCGGCAGGAGGGCGAGGAGCAGAGCGCATCCGCGTGAGAGCCACATGGGCCGGTTCCCCTCTCGGAAGCACCGGAGGCGCCCCGCAGGCACGAACGCGCCGGCAGGGCGGGAGTCTCCTGTACAGACGCTCGCTCTGCCCGGAATGTTTCCGTGGCGTCGCCGCTTGAGGAGTGACGAGTGGCGAGTGCGAGCGCCTTGCACTTGTGTGAGCTACAGCCCGGCAGCGGGCCTGCCAACGCTCAGGGTGGGAGTAACCCTGGGTGGCCGGCTCTGATCCATCGCTCCGCTTCCCGGCGCAGGTGCTGGGCCAGCCGCACCATCTCCTCAGCCTCGCCCTCGGAGACTTCGCCGGCGCGCTCGTATCCAGCGACGTTGCGCTTCTTCCGGAACGCCCCAAACTGCCGTATCACCTCGGCGGAAGCACCAATGGTCACTTCCAGCGATTGGATCAGGCGGTAGTGGTGCGCCTCGTAATCCACACGATACCCGGCCGCCGCCAGAGCCGCAGACGCTGCGGAGAGAGCGGCGGTATAAGCGATGGAGAGCCGGCTCTCGGCACTCAACCCTACCAGGGCGCAGTCGGCAAGATACGTGTCCGCCATGTTCAGCAGGTCGGCGATGGCCTTCACCGTGGGCTTACGCGACAGAAGCCACCCGTTCCGCTGCCAGTCTGCCAAGTCCATCGGCACATCCAATCAGGAAGACTTTGGGCTCGCCGAGCACCATAGTGATGAAGGAATGCCCGGCTGTCGCCTTCTCGCGCCATTCGCCAGGAGAATAGACGTTGGGGTTGACCTCACGGCCCAGGGTCTCCTGCGAAGGATGGAGGGCATTGACCACTTCCCCGAAGGACACTTCCCCGATGACCATCACATCCACATCGCTGCCAGACCGCTCTTCGCCCCTGGCCATGGAGCCGTAGACGAACGCCACCCGGATGCGCGCTGAAAGAGGAGCCAACGCCGCGCGCAGCACATCGGCGACGCCGGCGGTTTTCACCATCAACTCCCGCAGCGCCGGGAAGACCGGCGCCTCGCGGTTCGCCTGGTAGAAGACCAGATTCCCGCGCCGGGAGCGCGTCACCAGGCCGGCGTCGAGCAGCCGGTCGAGTTCGCGCTGCACCGCCCCGGCGCCGGTGCCGGCGGCACGGATGATCTCGCTCAGGTAGAAGGCCTCATCGCTGTGGCAGAAGAGCAGCCCGAGAACCGCTCGCTGCGTGCTCCCGAAGAGAGCCGACGCCACCCGGCTCTCCGCCCGGGGGTGCGTGCCAACAGAGTTAGATGTTACCATATCGAGAAGAATCATACCCATATCGGGGAGGAAAGTCAAGTCACGGATGCCCTTGTGGTGCTGCCGCTACTGCCAAGGCGGGGGGCGCGCGCGGGGAAGCATCTACAGCCATTCTCCTCACTCAAACCGCTTCGCGATGCGCCGGCGCATGCCGAGTGAGGCTCACTCGGCACTCCTCACTCTTCACCCCTCACGCCGCCAAACGTTGATCGCCTCCCTCAACTCCCCGGCCGCCCGGCGCGCGGCTTCGGCGAAATCCGCCCCGGCGGAAGCATAGAGGATCCCGCGGGAGGAGTTGATCAGCAGGCCGGCGCCCCGCGAGTCCTGGCCGCTGCGGACGGCCGCCGCCACGTCGCCCCCCTGGGCGCCCACGCCCGGCACCAGGAAGGGCATGTCGCCGACCAGATCGCGCACGGCCCGCAGCTCCTCCGGGTAGGTGGCGCCCATCACCAGGCCGACGTTGCCGTGGGTGTTCCACTCCCCGGCGGCCAGGCGGGCGACCACCTGGTAGAGCGGCGTTCCCTCGGGGGCCACGGGGAGGTCCTGGAGGTCGCGGGCGCCCGGGTTGGAGGTGCGGCAGAGGACGAAGACGCTCCGGTCGGCGCGCTCGAGGAAGGGGGCCAGCGAGTCGCCGCCGAGGTAGGGGCTGACGGTGACCGCGTCGGCGCCGTAGCGGTCGAAGACCTCCACGGCGTATCTCTCGGCGGTGCTGCCGATGTCATTGCGCTTGGCGTCCAGGATCACCGGCACATCGGGGTGGTGCTCGTGGACCCACCGGATGGTGTGGCGCAGGGCGCGCAGGCCCTCCTCGCCGCAGGCGGCATAGTGGGCGATCTGCGGCTTGAAGACCGCCGCCAGGTCGGCGGTGGCTTCGATGATGCGGCGGTTGAACGTGAAGAGCGCCTCTCCGAGGGAGCCGCTCGCGGCGCGATCGCCGGCGGCCGAGAGCGCGCGGGTGATGCGCTCCAGGTCCGGGTCCAGGCCGACGCACACCAGGGTATCGGCCTCCATCCAACGCCGCTGTACCTTCTCCCGGAAGCTCACGGTTCCCCCTCTCCTTCCTCTTCCCAGCGCAGGCGCAGCAGGCGGCGGGTCTGGTCGGTCACCTTCACCCGGTCGGCGATCTGCACGCCGGCCACCCAGACGATGCCGCTGGAATCGGCCACGACCGGCACGCGGTCGCGCGCCACCCTCGGGATCTTCTCATCCACGAAGAGGTCGTGCAGGCTCTTGCCGCCCGACATCCCCAGGGGGACGAACCGGTCGCCCCGCACCCACCCGCGGACGAAGAGGATCGGGTCCACCCGGTCGGCGTCTATGAACACCTCTCGCGCCCGCGGAACCCGTGGGGGATCGAAGCCGCCGGGCTGATCCATCGCCTCCGCCGTGATCATGCCCCCGCCGGGCGCCTCGGCCTCTCCCGGCAGGAAGAGCGGCCGCGTCCGCCATGACCGTGGGGACACGGGCGCCGCCGCCGGGCGGAAGAGCCGGAGCCGGTCGGCGCGCCGCTGGACCCGGACGGGACCCGGCAGGTCGAAGCTGGTTTCCGCTTCGCCCGTGGCCGCCTCCAGCACCCGCTCGATGTCCTGAAAGCCGATCTCCGTCGGCTCCCCTTTCACCCGACGCAGGGCCGCGCGCACCACTCGCCGCCGGATCGCCAGGGCGAGTTGACCGATGGCCTCGGCGGGGAGCGTCAGTCCGGCCTCCACCGGCTCGGCCAGCCGGTCGAGGGCGGCCGCGGCCGTCTCTTCCAGGAACTCCACCTCCGGGCGGACGATCCAGGAGAGGCGCTGCAGGCTCGGCTTCACGGCGATACCGAAGTGCTCCTCCAGGTAGGGGAGCAGATCGAGGCGCACGTGGTTGCGCAGGAACTCCCGGCTGAGATTGCTCGCGTCTTCCCGCGGCGCCAGCCCCCGTGCCCGGCAGTAGGCCTCTACCTCGTGCCGCCAGACCTCGATGAGGGGACGGACTACCAGAAGTGTGGGGGTGTGGGGGTGTGGGGGTGTGGGGGTGCC
>JACQGM010000446.1 GCA_016199585.1 Armatimonadota bacterium | reverse complement strand
TCGGCTACAGCGAGATGCTGGCCGAGGAAGCCGAGGACATGGGGGAGGAGCACTTCGTTGAGGATCTGAAGAAGATCCACGGCGCCGGGAAGCACCTGCTGGCGCTGATCAACGACGTCCTGGATCTCTCCAAGATCGAGGCCGGGAAGATGGACCTCTACCTCGAGACGTTCGACATCGGCTCGATGGTGCAGGAAGTCACCGTCACGATTCAGCCGTTGGTGGACAAGAACGCGAACACGCTCGCGGTGGAGTGCCCGGCGGACATCGGGGCGATGCGCGCGGACATGACGAAGATCCGCCAGGGGCTCTTCAACCTGTTGAGCAACGCCTGCAAGTTCACCAAAGAAGGCCGGGTGTCGCTCACCATCTGGCGCGAGTCCGCCAACGGCGATTCCGAGTGGGTTGTCTTCGAGGTGCGGGATTCGGGCATCGGCATGACTCCCGAGCAGATGGGGAGGCTCTTTCAGGCGTTCTCTCAGGCGGACTCCTCCACCACGCGGCAGTTCGGCGGTACCGGCCTCGGGCTCGCCATCAGCCGGCACTTCTGCCAGATGATGGGCGGCGACATCTCCGTCGCCAGCGAGCCCGGCAAAGGCTCCGCATTCACCATCCGCGTGCCCGCAGAGGTGGAGGCGCCCGTGCCCGCAGAGACCCCCGCCGCGCCGGAAACGCTGGTCGCCGCCAGCGGGATCGAGGGGGCGAAGCGTATCCTGGTGATTGACGACGATGAGCAGGCGCGCAACCTCGTGTGCCGCATGCTCTCGCGGGAGCGCTTCGACGTGGTGGCGGTCGCCGGCGGTGAGGATGGCCTGCGGCGGGCGCGTGAGGTGCGCCCGGACGCCATCGTCCTGGACGTGCTGATGCCCACGATGGACGGGTGGTCGGTGCTGACCGCTCTGAAGGCCGACGCGGAGTTGAGCGGCATCCCGGTCGTCATGCTCACGGTGATGAACGACTCGAACATCGGGCTCGCCCTGGGGGCCACCGACTACCTGACGAAGCCGGTGGAACGCGACCGGCTGGTGGCGGTGCTGCGCAAGTGCTGCGGCGAGGACCTGCAGGGCGGCGTTCTGATCATCGAAGACGATTCCATCACGCGCCAGATGGTGCGCCGGATGTTGGAGAAGGAGGGCCTGCCCGTCCGTGAGGCGCGAAACGGGCGAGTGGGCCTGCAGCGTCTGGAGAGCGAGCGGCCGGCGCTCATCCTCCTCGACTTGATGATGCCGGAGATGGATGGCTTCCAGTTCCTCGAAGCGATGCGCACCCGCGAGGAGTGGCGCACGATCCCCGTGGTGGTTGTCACCGCCAAGGACCTGACCCAGGAGGACCGCGACCGCCTGGACGGCTACGTGAAGCTGACCGTGCAGAAGGGGTCGTACAGCCGGGAGGACCTGGTGGCCGAGATACAGCGCCTGGTGGGGGAGCAGCCCGCCGTGCGCCCGGCCGCAGCCGTGCCCCCGCTCGCCGACGACCGGCAGCGGCGCAACACGGTCCTCGTCGTGGATGACGACCCGAAGATGCAAGACCTGATCGGTCGCGCGCTTGCCAGGGAGGGCTTCCGCACCGTGAGCGCCGCCAACGGCAAGGAGTGCCTGGCGATGGCGCGGTCGCTCCACCCGCTGGCGATCACGCTCGACGTGCTGATGCCGGAGATGGATGGGTGGGCCACGCTCGGTGCCCTGAAAGCGGATCCGGAGCTGGCGGATATCCCGGTGGTGATGGTCACCGTGCTGGACGAGAGGAACGCCGGCTTCGCGCTGGGAGCCACCGAGTACCTCACGAAGCCGGTGGATCGCGACCGGCTGGTGTCTATCCTGAGGCGCTTCCGCGACCAGGCCGCGGGCACGTCGGGGCTGATCGTTGAGGACGACTTCCTGACCCGCCAGATGCTGCGGCGCATCCTCGAGAAAGAGGAGTGGGGCGTGTCCGAGGCGGAGAATGGCCGCGTCGCCCTGGCACGGCTCGCGGAGATGAAGCCCGCGCTCATCTTGCTCGACCTGATGATGCCGGAGATGGATGGGTTCGAGTTCCTGGAAGAGCTGCGCCGGCACGAGGGATGGCAGGCGATCCCCGTCGTGGTCATCACCGCCAAGGACCTGACCCAGGCGGATCGCGACCGGCTGGAGGGCCGCGTCGAGCGGGTGATCCAGAAGGGCGCCTACACTCGGGAGGATCTGCTGCGGGAAGTGCGGAAGTCAGTTGCTGCCCATGCTCATCGCCAGGCCCCCGTGGAGGCGTGAGCCGGTGCGTCCCGCCCGTGCCTGGAATGGGGGACCTGCGCATGCCGTGAACGTGAAGGAGGTTGGTGCGATGGAGATCCAAGCGGGGGTGGGCGTGAGCCACCATCGGAATCCAAGGGTGGCGGGCCGCGAAGCGGCCGAACAAGCCCTGGCAGCCGCCGGGTTGAGCAGACCGGAGTTCGTCTTCCTCTTCGCCTCCGTCGGCTACCCGCAGGCGCCGCTGCTCGCGGCCGTGCGCCAGGCAACCGGCGACGCGCCGCTGACCGGTTGCTCCGGCGAGGGCGTGATCGCGAGGAACGAGGCCGACGAATCCAACTTCGCCGTGGGCGTGATGGTGCTGTCCGGCAAGGGGATCCGCTTTCAGAACGGCATCGCCACCGGGCTGAAAGCGGACTCAGTGGCGGTGGGCAGCCGGGTCGCGGAAGGCGTGGGGCCGCACCTGGGAGCCGATGCGGTCGCCCTCTTCGCCCTGGCGGATGGCCTCACGGTCAACTTCGACCGCCTCCTGCAGGGCTTCGAGGGATCCCTGCAGGCCGACCGCCGGCTGCCGCTCCTCGGGGGCACGTCCGCGGACAACTGGGCGTTCAAGCAGACTTACCAGTACTGCGACGACCAGGTGGTGTCGGATGGTGTCGCCTGGGCGCTCCTCTCGGGCGACGTGCGGGTCGCGTCCGCGGTCAACCACGGGTGCGTGCCGATCGGCGGCAAGCGGACCGTCACGCGCAGTCGGGAGAACGTGATTTGCGAGATTGATGGCCGGCCGGCCCTGGAGGTGCTCAAGGAGTACATTCTCGCCGAAGAGGTCGATTCGTGGGACAAGGCGGTGATCAACCTCTGCCTGGGGTTCCGCACCCCGGCCTACCTCCAGGGGTACGACGACTACATGATCCGCTTCATCCCCGGGCGCAATGAGGCGGACGGCTCAATCACCATCCAGACGGAGGTCCCCGAGGGGTGCGATATCTGGATGACGCGCCGTGATCCGGCGCGGATGGCGGACGGGATTGACCGACTCGGCCGCGAGGTGGCCGGGCAACTGGGGGGCGCGCCAGCGCGTCTGGTGCTGCAGTTCGATTGCTGCGGACGCGGCAAGGTGATCCTCCGCGAGCCGGTGAAGCTGGAGTTCCAGCAGAAGCTGCGGCAGGCGATCGGACCGGAGGCGCCCTGGCTCGGCTTCTACACCCTGGGTGAGATCGGTCCCGTCGGCGGCCGCAACTGCTTCCACAACTACACCGCCGTGGTGACGGCGCTCTACTGACTGGCAGCAAGGGCAGGGACATGAGCGATAGCGACACGGACGCGACCGCCTCGGCGGAAGTGCTTGCCGAGAACCGCCGGCTGGCCGACCAGGTGAAGCAACTTGTGCGGACGGAAGAGGAGCTCTACCGCACGCAGGAGCGGCTGGATGCGCAGGTCCGCCTCTACCGGGAACTCTGGGAGGCCAGCCGGAAGCTGAACGCGAGCTTCGACGAGCAGGAGATCCTGGGCGCCATCACCGCGTTCGCCGTGTACGGCGCCAACGTCGAGCGCTGCCTGGTGCTGGAGCGCGCCGAGGAGGAAGGCGCCTTCCGCGTGTGCGCGCAGGAAGGCTACTATGAGGAGGAGGCCCTCGACGCTGTCTCGACCCTCCGTCTCGCGGTGGACAGCCCAGGCTTGCGGGCGCTCTCCACGGGCGCTCCCTATGTCCTCTGCACCGAGGCAAGCGCGGAGGCGGATCCGGCGGATCTCGGGCGCGCCTTCGACATGGCGGAGTTCGTGGTCATCCCCCTGGGAGGGGACCCGGCGAGCCTGCCGGGCTTGCTGGTGGCCGGCAACACGGCCGGCGGCGTGGATTACTACGCGCGCGTGCAGGAGGAGAGCCAGGTGGTGGTTGCCCTGGCGAGCTTCGCCAGCCAGGCGGCCGCCGCTCTGTCGAACGCGCGCCTGTACGCAGAGTTGGAGCGGGAGAAGCAGCTCCTGGAGGAGCGCGTCATCGAGCGCACGCGCGCCCTGGCGGAGGCCAAGGACGCGGCCGAGGCGGCCAACGAGCGGCTGCGGGACTCCGAGGCGAGGACCCGCGCGATCTACGAAGGATCGAACGATGCGATCATGATCCTCACGCCCCAGGGGTTCATTGACTGCAATCCTCGCGCCCTCGAGATGTTCGGGATGCCGAGCAGGCAAGAGTTTGTGACCGCGAATCCGACGCAAGTGTCGCCGCCTGTTCAACCCGACGGGCGAGACTCGTTCAGCGCAGCGAGCGCCTACATCGAGGCCGCCTTTCGTGACGGCCACGCGCACTTCGAGTGGATGCACCGTCGGCACGACGGCACCGACTTTCCTGCCGACGTCTTGCTCTCGGCCTTCGACTTCGGCGGCGACAGGGTGCTCCAGGCGACGGTGCGCGACAGCACCGAGCGCAAGCAGGCGGAGGACGAGATCCGCCACGCGCGAGTCGCCGCCGAGGCCGCCAACCGAGCCAAGAGCACCTTCCTGGCGAACATGAGCCACGAACTGCGCACCCCGATGAACGCCATCATCGGCTACAGTGAGATGCTCACCGAAGACGCGGAGGATCTCGGCATCGAGGACTTCGTCGCGGACCTGAAGAAGATCAACGCCGCCGGCAAGCACCTCCTTTCGCTCATCAATGACATCCTGGACCTCTCGAAGATCGAGGCCGGCAAGATGGAGGTCTATCTCGAGACCTTCGAGATCGCCCCGGTCGTTCACGACGCGACCGTGACCATCCAGCCCCTGGCGGAGAAGAACAGCAACACGCTGCACGTGCGGTGTGACGAGAGCATCGGGAGCATGCACGCCGACCTGACCAAGGTGCGCCAGGGCCTGTTCAACCTGCTCAGCAACGCCTGCAAGTTCACGAAAGAAGGCGATGTCACCCTGAACGTGCGCCGGGAGGGGGAGAGTCGCGGCGCCGAATGGATTGTGTTCAGCGTTTCGGACACCGGGATCGGCATGACCCATGAGCAGATGGCGAAGCTCTTCCAGGCGTTTACGCAAGCGGACTCCTCCACCACGCGGCAGTTCGGCGGGACGGGCCTCGGGCTCGCCATCAGCCGGCACTTCTGCCAGATGATGGGCGGCGACATCTCCGTCGCCAGCGAGCCGGGGAAGGGCTCGACGTTCACGATCCGCCTCCCGGCTGAGGTATCACCACCGGCTCCCGCGGAAGCGGCCGCACCGTCGGCGGCAGAGACGCCGACGGTGCGCCAGGTGCTGGTCATTGACGATGACGCCGGATCCCGCGACCTGCTGGCAGGGATATTGGAGCCCGAAGGGTTCAACGTGCTCACGGCCCCGGGCGGTGAAGAGGGGATCCGTCTGGCCCGTGAGTGGCGCCCGGACGTCGTTGTCCTCGACGTATCAACATCCACCGCGAACGGTTGGGGCGTGCTCACCACGCTCAAAGCGGAGCCGGATCTGCTCGGCATCCCCGTCGTCATGCTGTCGGCGGTCAGTGAGGAGAGCATCGGCATGGCGCTGGGAGCGACGGATCACCTGACCAAGCCGGTGGACCGGGATCGCCTGGTTGCCATCCTCGGCAAGTACTGCGCCGGCGGCACGCCGGGCGGGATCCTGGTCGTGGAGGATGATCCAGTCACCCGCCAGATGATGCGCCGCATCCTGGAGAAGGAAGGGCTGGCGGTGCGCGAGGCGCAGAACGGGCGGATCGGGCTGGAGCGGATCGCGCAGCAGCGCCCTTCGCTCATCCTGCTGGACCTGATGATGCCGGAGATGGATGGCTTCCAGTTCCTCGAGGAGCTGCGCAAGCGCGAGGAGTGGCGGTCCATCCCGGTGGTGGTGCTCACCGCCAAGGACCTGACCCAGGAAGACCGCGACCGCCTCGACGGTTACGTGAAGCTGATGCTGCAGAAGGGCTCCTACAGCCGGGATGACCTGGTGGCCGAGATCCACCGCTTGGTGGATCTGGCCCCGGGAGCGGCCCCTGCACCCCCGGCGGCTGTGCCGTCACCGGGGGGACCGGGCCCGGATACGGTGCTGGTGATTGACGACGACCCCAAGATGCACGAGCTGTTGCGTCACGCCCTGGACCGGGCAGGCTTCCGGGTTGCCACCGCCCACGGCGGCGAGGAAGGCGTGGGGTTGGCCCGCGAGATCCGTCCCCTGGCGATCACCCTCGACGTGCTGATGCGGGGCATGGATGGCTGGGCCACCCTCGCGGCCCTGAAGGCCGACCCGGAGGTGGCCGACATCCCCGTGGTGATGATCACGGTGCTGGATGAGAAGAGCACCGGCTTCGCGCTGGGGGCTACGGACTACCTGACGAAGCCGGTGGACCGCGATCGCCTGGTCGCCCTCCTGCGCCGGCTGCGTCGAGAGGCGGTGGCGGGGCCGGTCCTCGTCGTTGAAGATGACCCGCTCACCCGGCAGATGCTCGGCCGGATCCTCAAAGCGGAGGAATGGCCGGTGGTCGAAGCGGAGAACGGCCGCGTCGGGCTGGAGCGCCTGGCTGCGGAGGCGCCAAGCCTGATCCTGCTCGACCTGATGATGCCGGAGATGGACGGATTCACGTTTCTGGAGGCGATGCGCGAGCAGGAGGCGTGGCAGTCAATTCCGGTCGTCGTCGTCACGGCCAAGGAGCTGACGCGGGAGGACCGCGACCGACTGGGCGGGTACGTGCAGCGTGTGGTGCAGAAGGGCGCCTACGGCCGGGAGGACTTGCTGCGGGAGGTGCGGAAGCTGGTGATCACGCACGCCCGCAGAATCCAGGGGAGGGTCGGCGGCTGAGCGCGAAGTCGGGTCTCGTGGAGGAGATGGGAATGGCGAAGATACTGTTGGTGGAAGATAACGAGATGAACCGCGACATGTTGTCTCGGCGTCTCGCGCGCCGAGGCTTCGATGTGGTCGTGGCGGTGGATGGCGCTCAGGCGGTGGCGATGGCGAGCTCGGAGGCGCCGGATACGATTCTGATGGATCTGAGCCTGCCGGTGATGGATGGGTGGGAGGCAACGCGCCAACTCAAGGCCGCCCCCGAGACCCGGCCGATCCCGATCATTGCGCTCACCGCGCACGCGATGTCCGGCGACCGTGAGAAGGCGATTGAGGCGGGAGCCGATGACTACGACAGCAAGCCGATTGAGTTCCCGCGCCTGCTGTCGAAGATCGAGGCCTGCCTACAGAAGGGCGCGCAAACATGAGCGATGAGGAGGGGTCCAGGGAGAAGGATCCCGAGTCTCAGGACACGCGGCGCACGCTGCTGCCCTTCATGCGTCACGAGCTGCGCACGCCGATCAACGCCATCATCGGCTACAGCGAGATGC
>JACQGM010000438.1 GCA_016199585.1 Armatimonadota bacterium | reverse complement strand
GCGGGATCACCACCGGGATCGCCCAGGTGACGTCGCCCACGAACCCCGGTGCCGCGCTCAACACCGAGAGGATGATGCCCACCCAGATCCCGGCGTGCGTGGCGACCAGCAGCAGCGGGACCAGGTAGAGCACGAAGATAGACACCTGGACCGGCCGCGCGTACTCGAACAGGCCGATCAGTGCCATGAGGATCAGGGACAGCCCGATCACCAGCGAAGACGACGGTCGGTCGGGAGATGGAAAGGCGTCTTTCATGAAGTCCTCCGGCGCTTCTCGGTTATTATAGCCGCCGCAAACGGTCTCGTCAAGCGGATGGCGGCCACGCCGCAAGGTTCTTTGACCTCCCTCCGCCGGCGTGCTATAATGCGGCAGGAGGACGCGAACGGGTGGAGGGGCCACGGCAACACGAGGAGAGAGACGCGGCGGGCCCCGGCCGCTGCCCCGAGTGCGGCAGGCCCCTGGAATGGCTGGCGGACGAGCGCGGGCGGCAGGGGCGGATCTGCCGCGGGTGCGGGTGGGTGGCGCTGCCGGAAGTGGTGGTCGTCCGCCACACCTCGGGCACGCTCCTGCGCCGCCTCTTCCCGGAATCCCCCTTCGTCAGACTCATGGACGGGCTGCGGCTCCTCTGGAGTGGACGCCGTCCGCGCGGGTAGGGCCCCGGGGTCGCGCGCCCGAGGAGGGAGCCCGCGTGCGGTTGGCGAAGTAGAGTGCCGACACACACGGAAAAGGAGGCCCGCGATGCCGATCGAGTTCAACTGCCCCGCCTGCGGGAGGACGCTCAACGTGCCGGATGCCAGCCTCGGGGCGACCGGCCCGTGCCCCTTCTGCCGGGCCCGGATCACCTCGCCCGGCGCCCCCGGCGAGGCGGCGCAGCTCGTGGAGCCGCCGCCGGCGCCCCTCCCCTCCCCCGGTTCGTCTCCCGGCGGCGCGCCCGGCCCCGGATCCCCGCCGGCCCCACCTCCGGGCGGCCCGCCCGCTGGCGCCCCTGCCGGCCCGGGCCCGATGGTTTCCTACGGGCCGCCGCCCCGGTACGGCGACGACCGTGGCGCCTTCGGCCCGAGCGGCGTGCTGGACCCCGGGGCGATCCTCTCGGAGGCGTGGGCGCTGGTGAGCCAGAATGCCACCCTGGTGGTCGGCGGCTTCCTGCTGGTCGGCTTGATCCAGATGGGCGTCCTGCTGCCGATCATGGCCGCGTTCGGCGGGTTCTCGCCGCCGTCCGGCGGCTCGCCACCCGGCACCCCGAACGGGCTGTCCCCGGGGGCCCAGGGCGTCGTCAACCTGGTGAGCCTGGCGCTGATGCCGCTCACCTTCGGGCCGCTCTTCGTCATTGACGAGTTGCTGACCCGGGGCGAGTCGAGCTTCGCGTCGCTCTTCCTCGGGTTCCGCCGCTACTTCACCATCCTCGGCGCCTGGCTCCTCTATGCCCTGGCGACGTTCGCCGGCCTGCTCGCGCTCGTCGTCGGCGCGTTCTTCATGGCGACGGCGCTCAGCCTCACCTTCGGGGAGATCGTGGACCGCGGCGCGGGCGCCATCGAGGCGCTGCGCACGAGCTGGCAGGAGACGGAGGGGAAGCGGTTCATGCTCTTCGGGAACCTGCTCCTCCTCTGGCTGGTCGGGGTCGCCGGCGTCCTGGCGTGCTGCGTGGGCCTCTTCATCACGCAGCCGCTGATGATGGCGGGCTACCTCATCGTCTACCGCGAGCTGCGCGGCCTGCGCGGTATCACGGCGTAGGTGGCGCGACGCAGGAGGGAGAGGGGCAGCCCGGCGTCGAATAGAGGCTTGCGCAGCAGGCTGCGGCCCGGCAGCCGCCGGTGCCCCGAGGGGCACGGGAGGCCGGGCTGGCCTCTGAGCGCCAGGGGAACGACGGGCTGGCCGTCGCCCCGGAGGAGGGAAAGACGATGGCCGAACTGGAACCCGAGGAGGAGCCGCGCGGCCGGCGCATCCCGGCGGGCGCGATCGCCCTGGCCGGCGTGGCCGCGGCGGCCGGCGCCCTCTTCTTCTCGCGAAGGCGACACACGGCGCGCGTGTCCGAGCACGAAAACGCCCTACGCCGGCTGGCGGAGGAGATCCGGGGCGAGCTGACCCCGGCGCAACCGGGGTCGCCCCAAGGACCCGACTTCCCCTCCCTCGCCGGCACGCACCGCGGCCGCCCCGTGCGCGTGGATACCGAGGTGGCCGGCACGCCGCTCAACTACCAGTGCCTCACCCGAACCACCGCCGAACACGCCGCTCCGGTCGCCGGCTTCGTCATCATCCGCGAGGAGACGATCCTCACCCGCATGGCGGATCGCCTCGGACTGACCGACGTGCAGGTGGGCGAATCCGCGTTCGACGACCGCTTCGAGGTGACCTCCGACCTGCCCGACGCCGTTCGCCTCCTGCAGCCGGAGGTGAGAGACGCGCTCCTGGCGGCCCGCTTCGAGAGCTGCGTCATCCGCCAGGGGGAGGTGACAGTGCGCCAGGTCGGCCCGGTGGTCGGCACCGAGCCGCTGCGCCAGTCGCTGAAGCTGGCGGTTGACATCGCCGAGTGGCTGGAGACGTGGAGCGCCGCCCCGGTGGGCGCGGAGGAGACGGCGGCGTAGTCTGGCCGGGTGGCAGCGGCTGCCGCTGCCACCCGGCGACAGGGCGCCCGGCGCTACCACCGCGCCCGGCCGATCACCATCGCCAGCGGCACCGGCCCGAAGTCGCGGCTGTCGTAGGAGACGCTGCGGTGGTCGCCCATGACATACATGTGCCCGGGAGGAACGACAACCCGGGCCAGGCGCCGTGGATCGTGGCGGCGCATCCCGGGCCGGCTCAGCCAGGCCGCGGTCTCCGGTGGGATCGCCTCCGCGGCGCCGGTCTGCGGGTCCACCAGCAGGTACACCGCCTGCCCCGCCACGGCCGCCACTCGCTTGATGTAGATGTCGCTTCCGTGCCGGAAGGCAACCACGTCGCCGGGCGCGACCGAATGGTGCCGATAGTGGAGCCGATCGATCACGAAGACCTGACCGTTGCGCAGCGTCGGCTCCATCGAGCTCCCTTCGACGACCGCGAGGCTGGCCGGGTTCACCAGCCGCCAGGCGAGTAGGAGTGTCACCAGGGGGAGAACCAGCTTCCTCACCGCGCACGCCCCTCCCTCAGCCTGCGCGGCTCATGGCCGATGCCGCCTGCCCGCCGGGCGCCGCACCGCTCAGGCGAAGAGGCTATTCCCCTGCCGGACGCCGGGAAAACACCGGCCTCACCCCGACCACCACCGTCCGGTCGCCCGTCGGCACCAGCCCGGTGACTACCGACACGGTGGCCGCGCGGGGGCCGTCGGCGTGCATGTACGCTGCCATCGCGTGGTGTCTGGAGGCCACTTCCGGCGCCTCGGGGCCCTGCGGCGCGACGACCCGATCCCGCTCCGGGTCGGGCGCGAAGCCCTGCCCGCGCAGGTAGGCGTCATAGTAGGCGAAGACGGCACCCGGCGGGTCGGTCGCGGGGATCCGGTAGGAGAGACTTTGCGCGCCCGTCTCGGGACTGGTGAAACGGTGTGACTGCCGTCCCCGCAGCATGACCGGGAGCGGGAAGCCGAGGCAGGCGCGGCGCAGCGCGGCGGCGTCGCGCGCCAGCACCCGCGGGTCCTGGCTCTCGCGCCACCACTTCAGGCTGACGGCAACGCCCAGCGCCGTCCACGCCAGCGTCACCGACCGCCATACCCACCGACTCCCCGGGCAAGCCCCCGAACTCATTCCCATCACGCACTCTCTCTG
Source organism: Armatimonadota bacterium (assembly GCA_016199585.1). Classification (GTDB taxonomy): domain Bacteria; phylum Armatimonadota; class JAAZEB01; order JAAZEB01; family JAAZEB01; genus JACQGM01. Next base: position 14,736 of record JACQGM010000438.1, on the reverse strand, counting down.
CACTCCTACGCGGCCAGGGCGGCGCACTGCAGGTAGGCCATCGCCTGCGCCCGGGTGCGCACGCAGCGCAGGACCCGGCGCAGCCCGACAACGTCGAGAGCGCGCCGCGGCTGGCGCTGCAGACCGACCACCACGGCGCTGCCCCCGGCGGCATCCGCTTCCCCACGGGCGCGCAGCAGCATGCGCAGGCCACGGCTATCGAGAAAGCGCGATCGGGAGAGATCGATCAAGAAGAGGCGGAAACCCCGGCGCGCCGCGCGCACGAGCGCATCCTCCATCTCGGGAGCCGTCTCAACGTCGCAGTCTCCCACGCACCCGATCTCCGCTACCACGCCCGTGGTCCTGAACCAGACCGGCATGCCCTCCCCCCCTGCCACCTTCTAGCAAGCATACGCCTCCACCCGTGGATCTCCCTGCTCACCGCCGGGACTCGCGGACTCGGAGGACTCCCGTTGTGGTTCTTCCCCGGCAACAGAAAGGCAAAACGCCAGCGGCCCGCTGCCGACCAGTGGCACGGACCGCCCCGCATCGGCAGCGATTGTGCCACAATTCCAGAAACAATACGGCGCGCGGGCTATCTAAAGAGGTGAGGCTCTTTCGAACGCATGGTCTTTAAGGGTGTCCAGAGGGCACCAGGGCCTTTCTACGCCTCCTTGAGCGTAGGGGCCGCCCTCTTGGACCCAAAACACCGGCAAGTCCGCGTGAAGACGCAGTCGCAACGGAGTGCCGGGCCGCACCCCCGAACCGGGCCGCGGCCAGGCGCTATCGGGGAAAACCTCCTGTACCGGCCGGAAACGCGACAAATCCGACCGGAACCCTCTCCTACACCTCCTGGCGGCGCCTCAACCGCCATGCCTCGCTCCGCCTCTGAGTCCCACCTGAGCCTCCCCCGAAGCGCCCGGGATCTCCCTCCCGCCGGCAAGACCGTGCAGAGCCGCACTCCCATGTCTGGCGCAGCGTCGGGGGGTCGCGCGCGACCCCCGCGCACGCCGGCGCGCCGGGGAGGGGCCGGACCCCCGCCCCCGGCCGCTGGCGCCAAGACGTGTGGCGGCGCCGCCGCAGCGCGCGGCAGCGCCGCTTCGCCCCGGCGGGACCGCCGCGGGGATGCAGCCGCCGTGGTTCGCGCCACGGCACTCCGGGTGCTCGGATCGCTGCTGCTGCTGTTGATCCTCGCCCCGACGTTCGCCGCGCCGGGGGACTCCTCCGTCCAGTTGGCGGAGCGGCTCACGCGGAGCGCGTGGCTCCTCGCGTCGCAGCGCCAGCGGCGCACGCCCGGCGGTGTCGAGCCGCTGCACGTGCGCGCACCCACGCCGATCGCCCCGGGCGCGTCATCGCGCCCGTCCCGGAGCGGAATCGTGCCGCTCTCCCTGCAGCTCGGGCAAACGTCGCGGTTCGGGCTGGCCTACGCGCTCGCCGGGCCGGACCAGAAGCGCCTGGACCCGGTCGCCAGCACGGTGCAGGGGTTCGGTTTCACCGGCGGGTTCGGCTCACTCACGACCGACTCGCAGCTCTACTTCTACCGGCCGCAGCTCGACCGGGGCGCCGCGGTGACCCTCCGCCGCGACTACGGCCGGGGACGGGATGTGGACAACATCAGCCCGGATCGGCTGCGCCAGGGGCGCGCCATCAAGCAGGGCCTCGACTTCGCCAGCGGCTCGGTCAAGCTCACCGGGCGCTACCAGGACATTGACGCCGCCTTCGCCCCGCCGGCGCGGCTGCTGAACGGCGAGGGCGACACGGAAGCAGCGAAGCGCCTGCAGGAACTGGCGCGGGAGAGCGGCACCGAGCGGCTCTCTCTCGGCCTCACCGCCGGCCTATCGAAGCGCTGGGCGCTCACGGGCGGCCTCGATTCGATGGGCGACGGCAAGGGCGCCATGCGGCGCCAGGAGTTCGGCATCAAGGGCACCTTCCTCCGCTTCAACGCCGTGCGCCAGGATGTTGAGAGCAGCTTCAAGGAGTTGAAGCGCTTCGCCGACCCCGAAGTGCAGAAGCTGGACCCACAGCGCGGGGTGCGGCGGCGATCCGTGGATTGGGGGCTCACCCCGTCCAGTTGGCTGAGCATCGAGGGGGCAACGAACACCGCTCGCGACGAGGGGGGCGACGTGGAGCAGCGATCCCTCGGCCTGCGCCTGGGATCGCTCCAGTTCGCCAACCGCCGCCGGGAGGTGGCCGGCTTCAAGGCGTTCAAGGCGCTCGATGCCGCCGACCGGAGCCTGGAGAAGATCGCCGGAGTGAACCTCGCCGAGACGCAGGCCAGCCTCGGCCTGGGGGGCAAGCGCCGCCTCGCCTACACCGAGGCGCGCGTCACCGACGCGGCCGGGCGCGCGGAGGAGCAGCTCTACGCCTTCGAGTCGCGAAGCGTGCAGGCCCGGGCCCAGTTCCGGTCGGTGGATGCCGCCTTCAAGAGCGGCAAGGAGCTGGGCAAGTTCGACCAGCGCTACGCGGACGTGGAGGGCCGGCGCGGTCAGCGCCAGGCCGCCTACGACCTGAACTACGTCGGCTCCACGCGCCTGGGATTCACCAACCACTACGAGCGCACCCAGCGCAGCCCGGGAGAGAAGAACGCATCCCTGCGCGCCCAACTCGCGAACTCCCTGCAGCTCAACCTGGGGCGCGCGACGGCCCGGGCGTTCCGGTCGCAAACCGATGTCGGGAACGCCGACGGCACCGAGACCCATCAGCGGATCGAGCGCGTGCAGCTCCGCCGGGCCGTGCAGAAGGACGGGTTCCTGATGGCCCAGCACGAGGTGCAGACGGATACCGATGCCAGGGGCGAGCGGAGCGTGCGCCAATCGAACACGTTGCAGGGCCGGATGCGCGTGGGACCGCTCTTCGCCCTGGATGCGCAGCGCACGGAGCGCCGCATCACTGGTGCGGGGCAGGAGTTCCAGGATGCGGTCAACGTCTCGCGCCGGTTGGGTACCGTCAACCTTGCGTGGTCCTTCGCCGACCGCCGTGACGCCAAGGGCCGGGGCGAGACGCAGAAGTGGTCGGCCGGCGGCAAGCTATGGAAGGGCCTCAGTTTCAACACCAGCCGGGAGGCGAAGAGCGAGCAGGCCGCTCCCGCCAAGCCCGGCGCGGACCCGGCTCCCGCCGCGCACGCCGCCGACCTGCGCCTGGGCGTCACCCAGGAGGTGGGCAAGCTCGCCAAGTTGACGGCCGGGTTCGCGCAGGTGTCGGACGGCGAGGCGCTGAAGACGCGCGAGGAGACGCTCCGCCTGGAGGCGCGCCCCGTGGGCGAGATGGCGATCACCGGCGAGTTCACCCAGCGCGAGGCCGGCGGCAAGCCGACCGCCATCGTCCAGGGCTTCACGGTCACCAACGAGCCGAAGGGCGCCCACCTCGGGTGGCGCGCGCAGTACAAGCGGCGCTCCGCCGCCATCGGCGAGCCCCGGGAGACGAAGGGCTGGGGAATCAGTTACAAGGGCGAGGGAAAGCGACCGGTCACTCTGGTGGCATCCTACCTGCGGAATGCCGAGGACGCCAAGGGCAAGGCCGCCCCCGGCCGCCAGGTGTCCGCGAAGCTGAGCACGCCGCTCGGCCACAGCGTGACGCTCTCCGCTGCCTTCACCAACAACATGGACGAGAAGACGCGCAAGGCGCTCACCCGCACCGAGGTGTCGCTGGTAGACGCGCTCAACGCCCGCGAGAGCGTGACCCTTTCGGCCTCCCTGCAGCGCGCCATCGAGCCGCTGAATGCCAAGGGGATCAAGCACACTCGCGAGGACACGCTGCGCGCCGAGTATCGGCTGGGCACCGGCGAGGACCAGTGCTTCGTGATCGGCGGGAACGTCACCTTCCGCACCGAGCGCGCCGCGGAGGCCGCCTTCACCAGCGAGTTCGGCTCGGAGATCAAGTGGGTCCGCAGCTTCTAATCGTCCCTCGCTCGCCCGGCGTCCCCCGACGGTTAGCTGGGGCTGCCAGCGCGCTCAAGGCCGAAAGAGGGGCAAGACGCCTCGCGCGTGGGAGTGTCGGCCCCCCGCGCGCGAGACTTCTGCAATTGGCTCTGACGGATACTCCGGGTTAGGGGGCCATCTGCAAGGTGAGTGGAATGCGGATGTAGTAACTACCCACGGTGATGTTCCCCAACCGCGCATCCAGCGGCGCGGTGAACTTCGAGAGCTTCTGCAGGACTACCATTGAGGAGAAGTGGTCCCTGATGTGTGCAGACAGACCCTGGTTGATCGCCCCCTGGAACATGGAGATGGGAACCTCTGTCATTCCCACCGACACCGTGCCGGTGAGGTTGTGGACATTGGCCGAGCGCAGGTTGAGCAAGAGCCGCTCCTGGGCGCTCACCTCAATCCCCATCAATACCTCGATCGTGCCCTCCACGTTGTTGCTTTGCAGGCGTCCGTGCAGGCCCTCCAGCGAGGGGATCTCGATGCGGTCCGGTCCGACCAGACCCAATCCCAGCCTGGGCCATAGCCCCACCCTTTGGCTCGCCAGGGGCGGGCCGCTGTCGTGAACCCCGGCAGTTCTCTGGCCCTGCATGAGGATGCCGATAGGGACGGTCAACTTGATGCCCCCCCCTCTGGTGGCCGCCGCTGCGCGGATCGGGCCGTTGAGGGTCGCCGTGGCGGTGTAAGCGATGCCGCTGTGGGTTCCTGAGAAGCTGCCGGGCAGCGCGCCCAGGCGCGCTGCCTCGAAGGCGCACTTATCCACCAGCCCCAGCGGCACATTCACCTCGAGATCTCCCTGGGGCGACTGCAAGACTCCTCCACCGGGACGCGACTGGTGAGTGAAGGTGACGCCAGGAATATTGCTCCCCCCGGTCGTCGTCACCTGCACGTCAAAGTGCGCGGTGCAGTTGGCGCCGGTGGTGCCGATCCCCTGAAGACTGACCCTCGTGCGTACATCAGGACTGCCGGGCGCTGATCCGCCGCTCACTTGCCCCTCCACAGTCGTCTGAGCGGACAGAGCCCGGTTGATGGCGTCACGGAACCCCTCTGCGATCTGCGGCCCTTTCGAGGCGAGCATGTTGTTGACCGCCTGGGTGCAGTAGCCATCCAGCGTAGAAGGGCCGCGGAAACCGAAGAGATGGGCCAGCGAGAGCCCCGTCCGGGCCAACTCCGAAAGCCAGCCGCTATCATTGACGCGCACGCTGCCAACCCGGAACGCGGCGCTGTCCATCCGCTGGATCTGCACCCCCGCCGAGGCGGTCTTTGCCAGCGTGGCCCGCAAGTCGCCCGTGAGGCCGGTGATGCGAATCGAGAGGTCATCTCTGAAATCGGGCGCCGCAGCCGTCGTCGTGATGGCTCTCAGTTTCAGCGTAACCCGCAACTCGGCCTGCGGCAGCGCCAAACCGACCCCGATCTTCCCCGAGTCGGCGGGCGCATCGGCGAAGGCGACGCGCACGCTCTGGTCGCTCACCGGAAGCTTGATGGTCAGGTTCTCCATCCAGGCGTTGATCTGGTAATCGGCGTCCACCGTCGTCAAGCCCAGATTGGTCCTGACGCGCACCCGTTCGGCATGCACGCCGATGTTGGCTTCCTGGTAGCCAGGGCCCCGATAACTGCTGCCGGTGCCGATGCCGATGTAGGGAACGTCAATGGCGGGGGCATGCCGCTGCCACAGGTACGGAATGGCCTGCCGGTTGACGAAATCGAGACTGTTGATGCGTGTGATGACGGTCGTCTCGGGGGACGTCTGGGCACCTGCCCTCTCCGCGGGCAGTGCACCCCATAGCACCGCCACGAGCGGCAGAGCCAGCAGCCATCCGGGCCGGCGCACCCTTGTCACTCGCTTCCGAGTGCGAATACTACAGGAATAGATCCGCGGTTTCATCTCTCTTCCCCTCCCTTGGATGTGTGGGTCTTGCCCGTGCAGCTTCCGACCTCAGCCTGCGGAGCGACGGCGCCTCTCAGTGGTCATCTCATGGCACACACGTGTTGCATTCCGGGGGTCCTTCCCCGAAGACCGGCCCCGCTCCCACCGAAGTCTCAAGGACGATCGCCGCCGCTGCTACTGGATGGCCATCGGCATCAGGACGTAGAGGTACGAGCGCCCCTCCGGCTCCTCGCCGGTGGGCGCGGGCCGGACGATGCCCGGATTGAGCGACCCGGTCAGCTCCATCACCACCGAGCTGGCCTCGGTGATCGAGAGCATGTCAATCACGTAGCGCCCGTTGAAGGCGATCTCCACCGGGTCGCCCTCGCGCGTCACCTCCACCTGCTCGTGCGCGCGCCCCAACTCGCCCGCCTCCGTGGTGATATCCAGCAGCCCTTCGGTCTCCGTGCGGAAGACAACGCGGTTGGGGCTCTCGCGGGGCAGGATGCTGCACGCCCGGCGCAGCGCCGCCAGGAGCTCCTGGGTGTTGATGGTGAGCCGCTTCTGGCACTCCCTGGGGATGACCCGCTCGAAATTCGGGAACTGCCCGTCAATCAGCCGTGAGACGAGCTGGAACCCATCGAGGCGGAAAAGGACCTGGCTGCGGCTGACGTGAATCTCCAACGTCGGGCCGGGCTCGTCCGTGAGCACGCGCGCGAGCTCGCGCAGCGCCCGGGCGGGGATGATCACTCCCTCGCTCCCCTGGTCCTCCCCGGAGATGGCGATCCCGGGCGCGGGCATGGTGGAGACCGCCAGGCGGTGGGTGTCCGTCGCCACCATCTTGATCATGCCCTCGCCCAGCGTCGTGAGCGCCCCGGTGAGGAGCGCGCGCGTCTCATCGGAGGAGACGGCGAAGATGCTCTCCTCGATGGATCCCTTCAGCAGCGCCTGCTCCACCCGCACCGAGCGCCCGCCCTGCACCTCCGGGAGCTTCGGGAAGTCCTGCGACGGCAGGCCGCGGATCACATACTGGGAGCGCAGACAGGTGAGCTCCATCACGTTGTTCTCGTCCACGCTGAGCGACACCTCGGCATCGGGAAGTGAGCCAAGGATCTCGGTGACGACGCGTGAGGGCACCGTGACGGAGCCTTCCTCCGCGATGCTGGCCGGCACCGCCACATCCATGCCCACCTCGAAATCAGTAGCTACCAGGCGCAGGTGCCCATCCACCGTTTGCAGGAGAATGTGGCTGAGGATCGGGAGGGTGCTCCTTCCGGAGACGATCCGGCCGACTGTCTGTGCCCCCTCGTAGAGCTCTTTTCGCTTGCAGAATACCTTCACCGAGACGCTCCTTTCCGCAACGGCACCATCCTACCATATCCACGGGCCCGCCTCAAGGCGGCCGGCCGCGCGGCAAGGCCATCTCCGGCCCGGGGAGGAAGTCGTCGCCCTACAGGAGAGATTCGCCGTCCACGTGGCCCCTCCCTACGCCGATCCGCATCCGTGCGTCAATCGCAGGTGTCATTTTGTGTCCGACCGCACCGTGCCCGGAGCGCCGGTGCAACCGGCCCGGGATCTTGCCCGGAGCGCCGGCGCAACCGGCCCGGGGGTGGGATGGGCGGCCGAAGCGCCCCGGCCCGGTGCCCGGGCGCTCCGAGGCAAGAGCCTGGCAGCACGCGCGCGCGGGGGGGGGTGCCGAAGGTCACAGCCGAGCACGGCCGCCCCCGGGCCTCCCGGAGGCCGGTGAGATGACTCCGCGTAACCGTGGTGACAGGACTGCAACCGGTGACCCGCGAACGATTCAATGGGGCCGCGGCCGAATCGTCGGCCTGGCCGCCACACGGGGAGGAAAAGGATGCTGGATCCGAGATGGATACGGGAGCACCCGGAAGAGGTGCGTCGCAACCTGGAGCGCCGCCGCGCGCGCTTCGATCTGGATGCCTACCTGGCGCTCGACCGGCAGCGGTCGGAAACGCTGCAGCGCGTCGAGGCGCTCCGCGCCGAGCGGAAGGCGGGATCGAAGGGGCGGCCCACCCCCGAGGAGCGCGACCGCCTGCGCGCCATCAGCGCCCGGATCTCCGACCTGGAGAAGGCGCTGCAGGAGACCGAGACGGGCTGGAAGGACCTCCTGGAGCAGATCCCCAACCTGACCCACCCCGACGTGCCCGAGGGCGGCGAGGAGGACTACCGCGTCCTCCAGACCATCGGCCGGCCCACCGAGTTCCCCTTCCCCCCGAAGGACCACGTGGACCTGGGCGAGGCCGCCGACCTGCTCGACTTCCGCCACGCCGCCAACGTCGCCGGCTCCGGCTTCTACTACCTGAAGAACGGTCTGGTCGCGCTCGACCTGGCGCTGCAGCAGTACGCCTTCCGCGTGGTGACCGGCCACGGCTTCATCCCGATGGCCACGCCGGACCTGGCGCGGCAGCCGATCCTCAAGGGCATCGGCTTCAACCCGAAGGGACCCGAGCGCCAGATCTACAACGTGGAGGAGAGCGACCTCTCCCTCATCGCCACCGCCGAGATCACCCTGGGCGGCTACCACGCGGACGAGATCCTCGCCGAGGCGATGCTCCCCAAGCAGTACGCCGGCCTTTCGCACTGCTACCGCACCGAAGCCGGCGCCTACGGGCGCGAGAGCCGGGGCCTCTACCGCGTCCACCAGTTCACCAAGGTCGAGATGTTCGTCTTCTGCCGCCCCGAGGACTCGGATGCCTGGCACGACCGCCTCCGCGACATCGAGATCGAGATCTTCCAGGGCCTCGGCATCCCCTTCCGCGTCATTGATACCGCCAGCGGCGACCTGGGCGGCCCCGCCTACCGGAAGTACGACCTGGAAGCCTGGCTCCCCGGGCGCGGCAAGTACGGCGAGATCACCTCGACATCCAACACCACCGACTACCAGTCGCGCCGGCTCAATATCCGCTTCCGGCGCGAGAACGGGAAGCTGGAGTTCGTCCACACGCTGAACGGCACGGCGATCGCCACCAGCCGCGCGCTCCTGGCGATCATGGAGAATTACCAGCTCGAGGACGGCAGCATCCGCGTGCCGGAGGTACTGGTGCCCCTCGCCGGCGTGGAGGTGATTCCGGGGCCGGAGGGGTAGGATATGGAGAGCGCCGCGCGCGTGCGGGCGTCATTCAGCCTCGGGACGTAGAGCGCACGCCCTACCCTACTGGCGCGGCGCCCACCGCGCCCGGGCGCCCGTGCGCGCGTTCCAACGCCACACCCGCCCCAACCCGTCCAGCGCGTGCAGCACCTTGCCGTCGGCCGTGAAGCCGACCGCCTCCACGCCCGCGCCGCCGCCCGCCTTCAGCGACGCCCGCCGCCGCCCCGTCGCGGTGTCGTACAGCGAGACGCCCCCGCGCGTGCCCGTGGCCAGCGTGGCTCCGTCCGGGGAGAAAGCGAGCGCGTTCACCGGATCGGCGGGTGGCTCCGAGAGCGCCCGGGGCGCGCCGCCGGCAGCGGGGCAGAGCCAGACGGGCTTCGCCGGCGCGCCATACCCCCACGCCGCGAAGGCGCTGCCATCCGGGGCGATGGCGGCCCGCTCGACGGCCCGGCCGGCGGGATGGGGCAGGTAGGCTTCGGCCCCGTCCGTCAGGCTCCACACGCCCACCTGATAGGGAGAGCCCGCCGCCCCCGAGGGCTGCGCGGGAGCCGCGCCCACCGCCAGCCTGCGGCCATCGGCTGAGAACGACAGCCAGACCACCGGCCCGACGGTCGCCCGCGTCGCCCCGATTCGCTGCCCGGCGCGCCAGTTCCAGAGGTGCGCCCTGCCGTAGGCTGCCCCGGACGCGCCCGCGGGGGCGCCGTCACCCGCGGCCAGCAAACCGCCGTCGGGGGAGAAGGCGAGCGAGCGCACCGGGCCGGCGTGCCCGGCCAACGCCTGCACGGGAAGTCCGGTGACCGCATCCCGGATGCGAACGCTCCCGTCCTGGCTGGCCATCGCCAGCGCCCGCGCCGGCGGCGCCAGCGCCAGAGCGCCGACCGCCCCGGCGTCACTTCGCACCGTCACGGCCAGCCGCCGGCGCTCCAGATCCCAGACACTCACCGCGCCGCCGTCGTAGGCGACTGCCAGCCAGGCACCGTCGGCGGCGAAGGCGGCCAGGGAGATCGGGCGGTCGCCCGCCACGTTGAAGGGGACGAGCGTCTCCAGGCGCGCCACGTCCGTGGTGAAGCGCTGCACCGCCCGATAGGCAGGGATCAGCGCGCCGACCAGGGCGGCCAGAACGCCCAGCATCAGAATCCAGCGTGTTGGTCGCGGCATCGCGCGGTCTCACCTCCACTTCCGACCGTCGGTTGATCCGGCGGGTCGAACGGCTGAACCCTCCCGGGGACAACTACGGAATCCGGGCGATCACCAGACTGCCGCCTCTGGTAACATCCATTGTCACACGGTGGTCACTCAGGAGTGCCATTCCGAAGAGAGCACCGCCCTCGGCAGCCATGACACGGGAGCACCGCATCCAGGTCGGCGGTGACTCGCCCTGTCATGGGAGTGCGACCACCGTGCTGCGCCCACCAATGCGCGCCAGCGTTGGGTAGCCGATGCGCATGGCGAAGAGCGGCGCACCCGGGTGCTTTGCGGCCACCCGGTCGGAGGCCGCAACGTGGTCGGTGTCGATCTCGTAGTCGCCCGTCTCAAGATCAAGGACCAGGTACTCCCCCCGGTTCGCCGCCTCAACCTTCGGACGTATCTGTTGGTCGTAGATCGCCTCGCCGCGTCGCACGATCTCCTCCCTCGACAATACTGTGTTTGGCATCGCGCTCTCCCCCACCTCCTATCTCCCCACCCCCTCCGGGATCGGCGCCCGCGAGGCCACGGCGAACTCGCGGTGCCCCAGGATCTCCGTCTTCGTGCGCTCGCCGGCGGCCACGGCCATCACCACCTCGTAGATGCGCCGGCCCACCTGCGCGATGCTCTCCTCGCCGGTGAGGATCGTGCCCGCGTCCACGTCCACGTTGTCCGCCATGTGCCGCGAGGTATCGGAGTTGCTGCACACCTTGATCACGGGAGCGATCGGGCAGCCGGTGGGCGTGCCCCGCCCGGTGGTGAAGCAGACCACCTGCGCGCCGCCCGCCACCTTGCCGATGACGGAGGCCACGTCGTGTCCGGTCGAGTCCATGATCACCAATCCTCGGCGGGTGGGGCGGTCGGTGTAACCGATCACCTCAACGAGGGGCCGGGTGCCGCCCTTGTGGATGCACCCGAGCGATTTCTCCTCGATGGTGGTGAGGCCGCCCGCGAGGTTCCCCACGGCGATGTAGACGCCGCCGGAGTGCGCCTCGATGTTGCGGAACCCGCCCTCGGCGCGCCCCACGATGTGGAGCAGGCGCCGCCGCGTCTCCTCGTCCACGGCGCGCCGGGCGAGGAGGTGCTCGGCGCCGACCATCTCGCCGGTCTCGGAGAAGATGACCGTGCCGCCGTCGTCAATCAACAGATCGACCGCGGCGCCCACGGCGGGGTTGGCGGAGAGGCCGGAGAAGGCATCGGAGCCGCCACACTCCACGGCCAGGATCAGCTCCTCGGCGCCGCACGGCTCGGGCTTGAGCGCCGCGGTGTCGCGCGCGAACCGCTCCACGATCTCCCGTCCGCGAGTGATGGTGCGGATCGTGCCGCCCACCTCCTGGATGCGCAGGCCCTCCACCGGCTTCCCGCTCTCCGCGATCCCCGCGGTGATCCGCTCCATCGAGGCCGACTCGCACCCCAGGGAGACGACGAGCGCCGCGGCCACGTTCGGGCTCCGCCCCAGGCGGATGAGGAGACGCTCCAGGTTCTCGTTGGCGCGGCTGTCGAAGTGGCAGCCGTGCTCGTGGGGGATGACCACGGCGGGAAGCCCCTCGGCGATCGCCTCGGCCGTCCGGCTGCTGCAGATGGCCGTCGGGATGACCAGGATGTGGTTGCGGACGCCCACCTGGCCGTCCGGCCGGCGGTAGCCCGGGAATGTCGTCGTCATGAGACGCCTCCTGTCCGGCCGCGCAGGCCCTCCATGTTATGAATGTGCACACACGCTCCGGAGGCCACCGCCGCCGTCGCGCGCCCGATCGTCTCGCCATACTTGGTGATCTTGTCGCCCGCCGCTAGCCTGGCGAGGGCCACCTTGTGCCCCATCGGGATCGCTTCGGCCGCCGCCAGCTCGCGCGTGTCGCCGGCCCCCGAAACGCGGATCGTCTCGCCGGCCGCCACCGCCTGGACCACGGTGGCCACGTTGTCATCGGGATGAATCAGAACCGCCCGTTTCATCGGTGAGTGCCCTCTCGCGCCACCCGCATGGGGGGCCGCAATCAAGGTTCCCGTTGCGGGCTTTCGATCCCTGCTCGGCGTGAGCCGGTGAGTGGCAGGAGATGTGCGGACGGTGAACCGCTGCTGGGGTTGGTCGCTGTGCCGCGTCGGGATCTGTTCGGGAGGGCGGAGCTGCCCTCGGCTCCCCTCCCCGGCGAGGGACGGGACCCGAGGGCCGGGATCACTCCACTCAGGCGACGGTTTCTTCGCGCACTTGGCGCCCGATAGACGCCAGGTAGTAGGTGCCTGCGGCACCCACCACTGAGTAGACTACGCGGCTCGGGGCCGTCATTTCCCCGAACAGCTTCCGCACCAGGTCCAGCTTCGCGATCCCCACCAGGCCCCAGTTGACCGCCCCGATCGTTACCAGCACTGGGGCCAGGCCCTTCAGGAATCTCATCTCCTCGCTCCTCCCTTCAGCAGCCGCGCCGGACGGCGCCTGAGGCTTCTACCCTGTTCGGTCAGGCCCGCAACACCAGCCGATCTGCCCGTCGCTCGAACGCCGTTCCCATCCCGGCGGAGAGGCGCGCCATGCGGTCCATGATTGCCGTGCGCACCTCCCCGGCAGCCCGGTGCGCACGGGCGTGGGAGAGCGCCACCGGGAAGAGTTCCAGCCGGCACAGCGCGCCCTTCTCCAGCACGACCTGGAAGAGGAACGACCAGTCGTTGCGCAGCATCGGATCCACGGCGTAGTCGTCAATCAGGTCGCCGGTATCGTAAAGGATCGGCTTGCCCCGGTAGACCTCGACCCCCTGGAAGATGTGGGCGCTGTGCCCGTAGTAGAGGTCGGCGCCCCGGTCCATCACGGCACGGGCGAAGCAGCGGAAGGTCCCGGACGGGCGCTGCGCCATGTTGGGGCCCCAGTGGTTCGAGAAGACCACCGTCTGCGCGCCCGCCTGGCGCGCGGCGGCGATGGCGGCTTCCACGCGCCCCAGCACTGCCGGCTCCAGGGAGACCGGCAGGTAGGCGGTGCCCGGGTGGTCGGGGCCGGCGGCCCAGTCGGGCTCGTTGTCGGTGAAGGCGACGAAGCCAACGCACTCCCCCGCGGCGTCGAAGAGCGCGGGGCGCAGCGCTTCCTCCAGGTTGCGGCCGGCGCCCGCGTGGGAGATGCCGGCGGCGTCGAGGTGCGCCAGGGTGTCGAGCAGCCCTTGCTCCTCGTAGTCGAGGACGTGGTTGTTGGCCAGCGAGCAGGCATCAGTGCGCGCGGCCTGCAGCACGGCGATGGCAGATGGGTCGGCGCGGAAGTGGAAGACCTTCGGGGTGCGCATCCAGGGCTGGCGGTGGTCGGTGAGAGCGCACTCCAGGTTGATGATCCGCGCGTCGGCGGCCGCGAGCAAGGGCAGCAGATCGCCCCAGGGGTCCTCGGGGCGCATGTGGCGCAGCGCCTCGTTGACTCCACGGCCGAGCATCACGTCTCCCGTCAGCGCCAGCGTCGGCATCGGTTCTCTCCCATCGGATGGCGGGCATCCTCCCTGCCATGCTGCCCCATCGCGGCGGCCGCGAAACGAGAGCGCCGGTGGATGTGGCACCAGGAATCCGGCACCTCCTCCCGCGAATAGAAGAGCAGGCAGGCACCGGCTCGCAGAGCAAGGAGGATGGCACGGGCGCGAGCCACGGCGAGGAATGGACGCGCCCCGTCACCCGTCTCCCGTTCCCGGTCATATCTGGAAGGAACACCGATGGCAACCTACAGAGTGCTGGTCACCGCGCAGGGTCCCCGGCTGACGGGCGACGAGGAGTACGCCCGCCTGCGCGCCGCCGGCGTCGAGATCATCCAGACGCCCCGCGCGGGCGTCCACTCCGAGGCGGAGCTGATCGCGCTCCTTCCGGGCACCGACGCCGTCTGGGCGGCCCCCGACGTCTACACGGCGAAGGCGTTCGCCGCCGCCGACCGCCTGAAGATCGTCGCGCGCTGGGGCGTCGGCATTGATAGCATTGACCTTCAGGCCGCCACGCGCGCGGGGGTCATGGTCACCAATACCCCGGGCTTCACCACCGACAGCGTGGCCGACTACGCCTTCGGGCTCATCCTGGATCTCGCCCGGCGCCTCACCGAGCTGCGCAACACGCTGCGCGCCGGCACCTGGAAGCAGCTCTGGGGCATGGATGTGTGGCGGAAGACGCTCGGCATCGTCGGCTTCGGGCACATCGGCCGCGGCATGGCACGGCGTGCCCGCGGCTTCGAGATGGCTGTTCTGGCCTACGACCCCTACGTGGATCCCGCCGTGGCGCGCGAGCTGGGCGTCGAGATGGCGCCGCTGGACGCCGTGCTGGCGAACGCGGACTTCGTGTCGCTCCACGCCAACCTGACGCCCGAGACACGCGGCTTGATCGGGGCGGCGGAGTTGCGCCGGATGAAGCGGGAGGCATTCCTGATCAACTGCGGGCGCGGCCCCCTGGTGCAGGAGGCGGCCCTGGCGCAAGCCCTGCGCGAGGGCTGGATCGCCGGCGCCGCCGTGGATGTCTATGACATCGAGCCGCCGCCGGCCGACAATCCGCTGTTGGCGCTCCCCAACTGCCTCACCCTCCCGCACAGCGCCAGCTCCAGCTACGAGTGCGCCCGCGCCATCAACCACGAATGTGCCGACCAGCTCCTGGCCGCCCTGCGCGGCGAGCGGCCCCGGCACGTGCGCAACCCGGAGGTGCTGGTAACGTAGGGGCGGACGCCCTGAGCGCAGTCGAAG
>JACQGM010000439.1 GCA_016199585.1 Armatimonadota bacterium | reverse complement strand
TGCCCTTCATCACCGCCGATGCCAGCGGGCCCAAGCACCTGGTGCTGACCCTGAGTCGCGCCAGGCTGGAGCAGTTGACCGGCGACCTGGTCGAGCGCACCGTGGGGCCGGCGCGCCAGGCGCTGAAAGACGCCAGCCTGGAGCCCGGCCAGGTGGACGAGGTGGTGCTGGTCGGCGGGCAGACACGCATGCCGGCCGTGGTGGAGAAGGTCAAGTCGATCTTCGGCAAGGAACCTCACAAGGGCGTCAACCCGGACGAGGTGGTGGCCGTGGGCGCGGCGATCCAGGCCGGCGTGCTCAAGGGCGAGGTCCGCGACGTGCTGCTGCTGGACGTCACGCCGCTCACCCTGGGCATCGAGACCCTGGGCGGTGTCTTCACCAAGTTGGTGGACCGGAACACGACGATCCCGGCGCACAAGACGGAGACCTTCTCCACCGCCGAGAACGGCCAGACCCAGGTGTCCATCCACGTCTACCAGGGCGAGCGCCCGATGGCCCGCGACAACCGACTCCTGGGCAACTTCGACCTGGCCGGGATCCCGCCCGCGCCCCGCGGCGTGCCGAAGATCGAGGTGAGCTTCGACATCGACGCCAACGGCATCCTCAACGTCAGCGCCAAGGACCTGGGCACCGGCCGCCAGCAGTCTATCACCATCACCGGCTCGACCAGCCTGGACAAGGGCGACGTGGACCGCATGGTCCGCGAGGCCGAGCAGCACGCCGAGGACGACCGCCAGCGGCGCGACGAGGCCGAGACGCACAACCGCGTCGAGGCGCAGGTTCACAGCGCCGAGGCGATGCTGCGCGACATGGGCGATAAGCTGCCGCCGCAGGAGAAGGGCGACGTGCAGCGCGCCATTGACGAGACGAACGAGGCGCTGAAGAGCGGCGACATGAGCCGCATCGCCAGCGCCGGTCAGGCCCTGGAGCAGGCGCTCTACCGGGCGTCCTCAGCAGCCTATCAGGCGGCGCAGGGCCCCCAACAGGAAGCCTACGCAGGCGCCCAGACGGGCGGCCAGCGGAAGGAAGGCGAGGAAGTCATCGACGCCGAGTTCAAGGAGAGCAAGTAGGACGATTTCAGATTGGGGATGGGGCTGCCTGCTGCTGCGGGGCTGCCCCGCCAGGCGAGGGCGCCGTCCGGCAATCTGCAATCTGAAATCCGCAATCTGCAATCACATGGAGGTGGAGTGAGATGCTTCGACCGACTTGGGATCCGTTCGTAGACATGCTTACCCTGAGGGACCAGGTGAATCGGCTGTTCGAGGAGAGTGCGGCGCGCACGCCCGTGCGGGAGCGGCGCGAGGGGATCGCTCAGCGGGTCTGGTCGCCGCCGGTTGACATCTCCGAGGACAAGGACGAGATCACTCTTGCAGTTGACCTGCCGGGGGTGAGCCAGAGCGACATTGATATCCAGCTCGAGGGTGAGACGCTGATCATCCGCGGCGAGCGGACGCTGCCGGATCAGGGAGAGGCCACCTGCGTGCGCGCGGAGCGGCTGAGCGGGCCGTTCATGCGCACCTTCACCGTGGCGACGCCGGTGGAGGGCGACAAGGTCTCGGCCAGCTACCGCGACGGGGTGCTGATGGTGTCGATCCCGAAGGCTGAGGAGACGAAGCCCCGGCGGATCGCGATCACGGCCGGCGACGGCAAGTAGCCGGAGGGGCGCGGCATAGGGGCGGGGCATCGCGAGGGTGACCGGCGGTGTCGGGCCTTGCCACGCGCGATGCCTCGCCCCCGTCTACCAGCCAGGGAAGAGGAGCCATGTCCGACGAGAAACAGCCGGCTGGGCAGCCGGTCGAAGAGAAGCCGGTGGAGAAGGAATCCGGCAAGAAGGCCGGCGCGGAGCACGAGGAGCGGCACCGGGGCCGGCGAGGGGCGGCGCATGCTGCGGAGTTGGAGGCGCGCGTGGCGGAGCTGGGGAAGGAGCTGGAAGCCCGCGACCGCGCCGCCATCGACCGGGAAAAGGAGGCGCGGGAGTATCTGGAGGGCTGGCAGCGCGAGCGCGCCAACTTCGAGAACTACAAGAAGCGCATGGCGCGCGAGCTGGATGACCGGGGCCTCGTCGCTCGGGTGGAGCTCATCCGCAGCCTCCTGCCGGCGATTGACAACCTGCAGCGCGCCCTCGGCGACAGCACCACCGACGCGGACGTGGTGCGCAAGGGCGTGCAGATGACCCTCGAGCAGCTCATGGCGGCGCTGGAGAGACAGGGGCTGCGGCAGGTGCCGACCGAAGGCGCATCCTTCGACCCGAACTTGCACGAGGCGATCGAAGCGGTGCCGGGCACCGAATACGAGCCGGATTGCATCATCGAGGATCTGCAGAAGGGGTATACGCTCGGGGACCGTCTAGTCCGCCCGGCGCGAGTGCGCGTGGCGCGCTAACCGATCTGCGACGTGCGGTTGCCGATTCCCCGTTGCCGGGGGGCTGACGGAGGGCGCGACGAACAGGGCGAAATCGAAAATCGGCAATCTGAAATCGGAAATCGAAGTTCCGGGGAGGGGGTGAGAGAGTGCCGCGGTTCAGAGACTACTACGAAGTGCTCGGCGTGAAGCGGGACGCTTCCGAGAAGGAGATCAAGCAGGCGTTCCGCCGGCTGGCCCGCAAATACCACCCCGACGTCAACCCCGGAGACCCGACGGCGGCGGACAAGTTCAAGGAACTGAGCGAGGCGAATGAGGTGCTCAGCGATCCGGAGAAGCGCAAGGCCTACGACAAGTTCGGCGCTCAGTGGAAACAGGCGCAGCAAGCCGGCGCGCGCGGCTTCGACTTCCAGGGCCCCGAGGGCGGCAGCTTCCATTTCGACCTGGGCGGCGACCAGGACATCAATGAGATCCTCCGCGATCTCTTCGGCCTGGGCGGCCAGTTCAGCGGCGGCGCCGAGCGGCGCTCTCCCGGCGGCTTCGGCGGCTTCGGCAACCTCCTCGGCGAGAGGCTGCGCGGCTTCGGCGGAGGCGGCCCCGCTCGCGGTGGCGACGTGGCGGCTGAGGTGGACATCTCCCTGGATGATGCCTACCACGGCGCCACCCGGCCGGTGCAGGTGAATGGGCGGCGGGTGGAAGTGAAGATCCCCGCGGGCGTGGATACCGGCGCGCGCCTGCGACTGGGCGGCATGGGGGAGCGTGGGCAGCGGGGCGCCCCGCCGGGCGACCTCTTCCTGACGGTGCGCGTCCTGCCGCACCCGGCGTTCCGGCGGGATGGGGAGAACCTGCGCAGCGAGGCTACCGTCAGCTTCGCCACCGCGGCGCTGGGCGGAGAGGTGAGCGTGCCGACACTGCGCGGCAAAGCGGTGCGGATGACGGTTCCCGCCGGCACGCAGGGCGGGCAGACGTTCCGCCTCGGCGGCCTCGGAATGCCCCGGCGCACCGGCGGGGGCTACGGCGATCTGCTCGTTCGCGTGAACATCGCCGTGCCCAGGAACCTGTCTCAGCGAGAGCGCGAGCTGGTCGAGGAGCTGGCGCGGGCCCGCCCGGATGCCTGAGTGGAATGGGGGTGATGTGATGGCAGATGATCGCCGGGATGAGCCATTGTACCTGATCAGCGTCGTCGCGCGGCTGTGCGAGATGCACCCGCAGAGCATCCGCCTGTACGAGCGCCTGGGCCTGATCCGCCCGCGCTACTTCAGCCGCCGGCGCTTCTTCTCCGACGCCGACATCGAGCGGCTGCGCCAGATCCGCCGCCTGACGCAGGAGATGGGGGTGAACCTGGCCGGCGTGGAGATCATCCTCGATCTGCTGGACAAGATCAGCCAGCTCCAGGAAGAGGTGGAGAGCCTGAAGGCGGAGCGACGGCGGGCAACGGGGGCGTTCCTGCTGCCCGCAGGCGCGACCGAGTGAGGGAGCGGCGGCCAGGAGGCGCGTTCCCGCCCGCGTCTCCCCCCTGACGGTCGCCCGCCTACCCCACCGTCCTGATAGGTCTTCCCTCACCCCACCGCCAGCCGGTCGGGCACCGGCGCTCCGAGGCAAGCGGCCGGAGACTGCCCGGAGCGCCCGAGAATCGGGCTGGCCTCCCGCGAGCACCCCCCTCACCCCACCGCCAGCCGGTCGGGCACCGGCGCTCCGAGGCAAACGGCCCACACTCGCGCTTCGGACCAAGCG
>JACQGM010000043.1 GCA_016199585.1 Armatimonadota bacterium | reverse complement strand
CCGCCGCCTCGCCCATCCGGGCCAGGGCCTGCACGGCGCGCGCCGCCACCGCCTCTTCGCCGAGCAGCGCCGCGAGAGAAGGAGCCGCCGGGGCGCCGATCTCGCCCAGCGCCCATCCGGCCTGGCGGCCAACGTTCGGGTCCTCATCTCTGAGAGCGGCCGCGAGTGCCGCCACCGTGCGCGGCTCTCGGATCCGCCCCAGCGCCCACGCGGCCTGAGCGCGCACCGAAGGATCAGCGTCACGCAGGGCGGCTGCGAGAGCGTCGGCGCCAGCCCTGTCTCCCACGGTTCCCAGCGCCCCCGCTGCCAGGCACCGCGCCCGGGCGTCTCTATCTCCCAGCGCGGCCAGAAGCGCGGGCGCTGCCGCCCGACCCGTCTTCCCCAGCGCCTCCGCAGCGGCGCGGACGACGAGGGCATCCTCGTCCGCCAGCGCGGCCGCCAGCGGCGCGACGGATCGTGGATCGCCGATCTCTCCCAGCGCCCAGGCGGCTAGCCGCCGCACCTCGGCATCGCGGTGCCCCAACGCCCCGATCAGGGGATCCACGGCCGCCGCGCCGGCCGCGGCCATCTCGATAGCGGCGGAGGCGCGCGGGTCCTCGTCCAGCGTCGCGCGCGCCGCGGGATCCGTCAACTGCTGCAGCGGACCCGTGATGTTCCTCGGCTCCGCACCCGCCGTGAAGAGATCCAGCAGCACCAGCCCAACAATGCCCTCAAGTACTACGAGTTCCCTGCTCATCTGCACTCCCTCCAGGGCGCACGCTCGCTCCGTTTCGACCATCCTGGCGCGAAGACGAAGGCACCAGGACACCAAGGAGGAATCCTCTACGCGCGCCCCTTGTCCGGAAGCCTACCGCCTCAGCGCCAGGCCCGCCTGCGGCATGACATCCTGCGTCAGGGGCCGGTCCACCAGCACCTCCCCCCCCTTGGTGATATGGATGCGCCCGCCCACGGCGCCGGCCTTGTTCAGGGTGATGGTGTAGGAGCGCCCGTTCGCCGCGAAGACCAGCTCGATCCGGTCGCCCCGGTCGCGCACCCGGCTCTTGACCATCTTCTCCACCGCTTGGTCGGATGCCTGGATGAGGTGGAGGAAGCAGTCCTCTTCTCGCGCGGCGCCCGGCTTCACCTCTACGCGCCAGCGACCCATCGGCTCCGGGATCTCCCCCTTGAACGCGCGCCCGAAGCTCCGCCACCATTCCGGCCCCAAGGGCCAGTTCCGCCCGTCCGACCAGAACTCCTTGCCCGGGCCACCGGTCTTCTCCAGCACCGCGTCCGCAGGGCGGATGGTTCGGCAGAAGAGGCGTGCCCCTCCCTGGTCCGCCCGGAACTCACGACCCGCGATGGCCGGCTCGTTGGTGGTGTGGAGCAGCCACGTCTTGGGGTACTCGGCCTTCGTTGCCACCACCCGATCGAAGATGACGAAGTGGTCCGGGGGCAGGAAGAGGAACTGGCGCACCATCTGCGCGCACTTGTCGGGATGGTAGGTATCGGTGGCGTCGCTGGCAGCGTAGCTGAAGAGGGCGTTGGTTTCGAAGGCGAGCGTCCTTGCGCATTGCGGCACGCGGTTCTGCCCGGCGGCGTTGCTCTCGGCGGGTTCGCCGAACATGCCGATGAACTTCTCGCCGGGCATGCGGATGAGAACGCCGTTGTGCGCGACGGTCTGCGAGTAGTAGTCCACCTGGTGGGGGAAGGCGTTCCGCGTGCCCGTCTCCGGCGCCAGGAAGCCCTGCTTGTAGATGGCGAAGTGCGC
The DNA here is from genome assembly GCA_016199585.1 of Armatimonadota bacterium. Classification (GTDB taxonomy): domain Bacteria; phylum Armatimonadota; class JAAZEB01; order JAAZEB01; family JAAZEB01; genus JACQGM01. The sequence goes on along the minus strand of JACQGM010000043.1, from coordinate 9,027 downwards.
CGCGTCGAAGTGCCCGGAGCCGAACTTGCCGCCCCCGGAGATAAAGAGCGCGTAGGTATCTTGCGGACCATGCCCCGAGCGCATCAGGACCATCCCGGATCCCTCAAAGTGGCGTGCCGAGGGGAGACCCTCGGGGAGCCGAGCGGGGGATCCTTCATCCACGGGAGACCAGATCGCGCTCCGGAGGGGTACATAGCCGTACTTCCCTCCTCTCTGGCACCCCAACTGCTGCCAGAAGTAGCGGGAGAGCGCCGCCATCTCCGGGTGCGATGCCCCGAAGAAGTGGATGTGCTGCGCCAGGTAGCCCGCTACCGGTCCCTTCTCCACTTCGTTCGTGGTGTGCCAGGCGCTGGAAACGCCGAAGTGCTGGAAGCCGGGCAGCGTGTGCCAGAGGACATAGTTCGGGAAGATCGAGCCGTGGGACCACTCCGCCGGGATCTCAGGGCTTACCGCAGCCCGCCAGGAGTGGAGGAAGCTCCACTCCGCGTGCGAGTGCGCCGGCAGGTTGTACTCGATGTATGGATTGGTGAAGTCGCCATCGTCTCCGCGAGCCTCTCCACGCACCTGGAGCATCATCAGGTGGTCACGGTACCCCGCCTCCAGGAGCCGCAGCGCCCGCTCGCGGTCCTCGTCCTTCAGGGCGTCATCCAGCAGGGCCAGCCCCGCGTACCAGTAGAGCGCATCCGACTTGTAGAACGATTGGCGCCAATACCGAACCCCCGGCCAACGCTCCAGGTGCTCGTTCACGTGTCTCACCATGCCGGATGCGAGTTCCTGGCGAGCGGCGGGGTCGAGGTCGTTCCAGACCCAGTCGAGCGCGGCGAGCCAGGAGATCCGGGTGAAGGGATAGTCCAGTCCGCCCAGCGTGCGGGTGTCCGCCCAGGTCTCGGAGCGGCGGTAGATGTCGTCGCACCACTCCAGACTGACCCGCAGCATCCTGACGATCTTCTCGAGCAGGGCGGGGTCGCCGGTGACGCGGTAGACGAAGGCGGTCGGCGCGAGGCTGGGTCCCCAGTCCTTCGGGGTGATCGCATCGGGAGCGGGGAGGCCATCGGCCACCCGCTTCATCCCCTCGAAGGTCTCACGCCCCGGGCCGAGGGCGCGCGCCTTCATGGCGGGCCACTGCTCCTCGTTCAGGAAGAGGCGTGGGTGCGTGGGGCGGATGTTCTGGAGCACGTAGGCGAAGTCCGGCCCCGGAGGGGCCGGGGCCGCGAGAGACCCCGCCTCGCTGATCAGTACTATGCCCAACACCGCCGCGAGATTCGCCATCTCCTCACCTCCCGTTGACGGGAGCACCTCCCGTCAGCACGTTCACCAGGTGGGTGACACCCTGCCGCGCCAGCGCGAAGACGGGAGTGCTCCCGCCCAAAGGGTCCTCCGGTGGTTGGGTTCTTGGGTTCTTGGGTTCTTCGGTGGTCGGGTGGTTGGGTGTTTCGGCCAGACAATACGGCTATCCAACCACCCAGCCACCCAACCACCCATCCCCCCTCACAACTGCCCGAGCGACCTCTCGAGGATGTCCAGGCTCTCCTCCGCCTCGGACTCGGTGATCACGAGCGGCGGGGCAACGCGGATGACGTTCCCGAACGTGCCCACCGAGCCGATGAGGAGACCGTTCCGCGCCGCCACGTCAATCAGCTTGCGCGTCAGGTCGGGCGCCGGCTCCTTCGTCTGCTTGTCCTTCACCAGCTCCAGGCCGAAGACGAGGCCGCGGCCGCGGACATCGCCCAGATAGAGGGAGGACTCCTGGATCGCGCGCAGGCGCCGCTCAAAGAGCCGTCCCATCTGCAGCGCCCGCTCCGCCAGTTTCTCCTCCTTCATGATCTCGACCACGGCCACCACCGCGGCGGAGGAGACCGGGTTGCCGCCCATCGTGCTGCTCATCTCGCCCGGGCCGAGAACGCCGATCACCTCGCCGCGCGCGGCGATGGCGGAGACGGGCACGCTGCTCCCGATCCCCTTGCCGATGGCGAGCAGGTCGGGCGTCAGGTCCTCCCACTCCATCGCCCAGAACTTGCCGGTGCGACCGTAAGACGACTGCACCTCGTCCAGGGTGAAGAGAATCCCCTTGGAGCGCGCCCACGCCTCCACGCGCTTCAGCCAGCCCTCGGGCGGGAAGATGAAGCCGGCGGCCCCCAGGTAGGGCTCCACAATCAGCCCTGCGAGGCTGCCGGTGCTGTTGGCGCGCACGGAGTCGTCCAGGAACTCAAGGCACATCATGCCGCACGCCTCGGGGCTCGACTTGAAGGGGCAGCGATAGCAATAGGGGAACGGCGCACGGATGGCCCCGGGGATCGTCGGCCCATAGCCCTTCTTCGGACCGGGCAGGCCACCGGCGGTCAGGCCCGCGTAGGTGCGCCCGTGGAAGCCGCCGTAGAAGCTGACGATCTCGAAGTGGCCGCTCTTGCGCTTCATGATGCGCGTGGCCGCCTCGACCGCCTCGCTGCCGGTGCTGAAGAAGAAGCACTTGTCCAGGTGCGGCGGCAGCACCGAGATGAGGGCCTCGGCGGCCTCCACGCGGGGCACATTCAGGCACTCGTAGTTGTTCAGCAGCTTCTCGGCCGCCTGCTGGATGGCGCGCACCAGGCGCGGGTGGCAGTGCCCGACGTTCGTCACCAGCACGCCGGAGGTCCAATCAATGAACGTGTTGCCGTCCACATCGGTGACCACCGCGCCGCGCCCCTGGTCCCACACCACGGAGGCCTGGTAGCCGGCACACTGCGCCTCCACCTGCCGCCAGCGCGCGAACAACTCCTTCGAGCGTGGGCCGGGCAACTTGCCCTTCACGCACGCGACTCCTCTTTTCTCCGTACTCATGCCTTGTCTCCTTAAGATATGGAAATATGGAAGTATGGAAGTACGACAATGTGGAAATGGGGGCATGCCCAACGCACCCAACTCCGACACCTGTCATGCTGAGGCGCCGAGCCGAAGCATCTCCGCCTCGCATACCCCTACACCCCACAGGCTGTAGATCCCTGGAAGTCTGGCCTGGAGGCCTGGCAGCGTCCCCCCACGGCTAGAGGGGCGCTCCGCAGAGCATCACGTCGCGCGCGTGTCCAGGTGGCTGGGCAACCAGCCCACCACCACCTGCTGGGTATCGCTGTCCCAGAGGAAGTAGACCCGCATACACAAGTGGTCGTCCTTCGTCGACCCTTTCACGAGATGGTACTCAAGAAACTGCCGCGGACCGGTGGCGAGCGGATAGCGGACGAAGTATGTCTCGCCTTCTTCGCCAGCGCGTTCCCTTGTGATTGAACGACGGAAGGTCACCGCATAGTGCTTGAGCTCGCTCTCCCAAGCCCCCTTCACATCGCTGTGGCCCATTTGCATATCCCGGTAGTGACCCGCGAGCAGTAACAGGCACCTGTACACCAGTTCCACATCCTGGTACTTGGCATCCTTGATGCCTCGGAGGGCACGAGGATGCAGAACCAGCCGGCCGGCAAGATGCTGTTCTACCCAGTCCGCCATGTCGCCGTAGCTCTCGGGGATTGGAATGGCCACATCCGCACTGGATCCGGTCTTGGTTCTAATGGCCCCGCGCAGGGCGTCATTCTGAGCCTGCAGGCTCCGATTCTCTCGTTCGGACTGGTCGACCCTCCGCTTGTACTCCGTCGCCAGGTCGTCGAACTCCCTGGTGTCGTTCTCAGCGTCGGTGACCTTCTCCAGGAGCGCTTCTACCTCCTGAGCGTGCGCCTTCTCGAGCGCCTCGATCTGCGCCCGCAGGGAAGCGGCCTCGTCAGCATGGGTCTGCTGCTCAATGTCCCTTCTGGCACGTTCGCGAGTTAGCGCCGCCCAGCGCGCACGGGCATCGGCCAGGAACATCGTCCCGCCGCCCCAATCCACATGCTTCGACGAGGCTTGTTCTTGAAGCTTGCCTACCAGGAACGATGCGAAGGCATCCGGGCCTACCCGCTCACCATCGGACCAGAAGCGCGCTCGTTCCGCCAGAACCCTGGGGTGGTCGAAAGGCGAGCCGCTGTCGAAGTCCAGTCCGGGGTAATACGTCCGCACCGCGCCGAGGAATGCCGACCAAACCTGCCCCACCATGTTGGTCCAGGCGTAGCCCAGATCGTGCGGCATACAGACTACATGGGCGAAGCCCTGCGTCTCGCGAGCCAGTAGCGAATCATTGAGCAGATACTCCGAGACTATCACCGGCAGGACGCGCGGGTTGGGTTGCGTCAGCATGACCACGGGCATGGTTCGCCGTCCGTCGCACAACAACTCGTACAGTGCCTGCAAGTCGTCCTCGGTCTGCAGCACCCACGGTCGGCCATCCAGCGCCCGCACCTCCCGAAGACCGAACTCCCGCGCCAAGTCCAGCACGATCCTGGGCCGAGTCAACGCGATGGGGTCTGTCGCGAACGGTGCCGAGGCGCAGACCACCCGCACGCCGAAGCGCACCTCCCGTTCGCCCCGGTGCAGCGCAAGTTCCGTGGTCCATGTTCGCCCCGCTACGGCTGGCTGGCCCCTGAACGGTGTATCGGGATGCACAAGGCGTGCGCTCCACAGACCATCGTCTGGCAGCGACACGGCTCTGAACTGGTGCTGGCCATGGTAGTCCAGTTCCTTGTAGTACGGCATCTCAGGACCCAAGTCGGCCACAGTGCCCGGGAACTTGCCAGCACACCAATCCAACACCACTTCAACTGCGGCGCGGAACGTATCATCCACGCTGCCATCGCGAACCAGCACGTCTGCCGCAAGCTGATAGGTCGCCCTCACGGTGGACCGGCCGGGCCGGACCGCGCCCACCGTGGCCCTCGTGCGATAGTCATCCAGAGGCTGGGACGTCATCTTGGTACTCCTCCCGTGCCCAGGTCATAGCCGGATGCCGCCAGTCTGTCTAGCCACCGGCAAGCGCCGCCACCTCAGGCCTCACTAACGGTTCCACATGCACGCGCCCTCACTGGCGATCGGCCAATCCGCCGCGATGGCGACAACTGCCTGCACGTCATGCCTCAGGGTCGACAGGGATGCCTATGGCGTCTACGGCCCAATCTCAGTGAGGCGGTGGCGCCAGTACCCAGGTCGGCGCTTTTGGTGCATGACCGCCACAACGAAGATGGTGTCCTCGTCAACAACCCGATAGTAAACCCCATAGGGGAAACGCTTGAGGACATAGCGCCGTGCGTCCTGGTCGATCACCGGCCAGGCATGCGGATACTCAAGGATGCGGGCGATCCCGTGCTCCATCTCCTGAAGGAACTCCTCAGCCAGGTCGTCCCGGATCGCGGCGTAGTGCGCTGCAGCCTCCGTGTACTCCTCGAGGGCGGAGGGGTGGAACTCGGCTCTCATCGCCTGACCATGGCCCGGACTCGCGCCAGACCCTCCGCGACCGGTATCCCTTTGACGGCGCCGGAGATCATTTCCTGCGCACGCCTGTTCGCAATCTCGACGTGCGCCCGCTCGAGTTCCGGGTCTATCGGAGGCGCCACGGCCGCCAGCAGGCGATCCAGTAGATCGGAGCGGTCCTCCTCCGGGAGCGACATCGCGTCGGCGAACACACTGTCAACCGTCACAGACATTCTCCGGTTGCCCCCTTCATGTGGTGGCACGGCCCGCTGTGGGCCGGATTCCTAATCATCAGTCGCTGGCATCGCCGCGCCAGTCGTCAAGAGATGGTTGTCTCCATTCTACCACATCGGATCCAATCCGAACTTCTTCCCCGGTCATGCTGAGGCGCCGAGCCGAAGCATCTCTGCGCCCCATACCGCCACCGCCCACAGGCCACAGCGGCACTCGGCGCACAGACCCTTCGCTGCGCTCGGGACAGCAGGTACGGCGCGTCACCCCGGATCGGCGTCGAACGTCCGATCAGCGCTTGCCACCCGCCCTCTCCACCGGGCCGATGTAGCCGGTGGAGAGCGCCACGTCGTCGTACCACACAGTGTTGTCGCGGGTGGCGCTGTGTACGTAGAGGCCGATGTGGAATCGCTTCAGCTTCACATTCTCACTGCTGCGCCACCGAAAACCCTTGTAGTGAATGTAGAGCTTCCCGTCTACCCACGCAGCCAGCTCGCCGTTGGCTTTCCCGACGTCGTTCGCCTGGATCATGTGCTCCAGGCAGTACCAGCGGTCGCGCGCCAGCGCGATGCGCTCGTCATCGCCCGGGGTGAGGTTGTTCCCCCAGTAGTGGCCGTCGCGGTCGCGCTTCATGTCCATCCAGTAAGTGTAGAGGAAGAGGAAGCCGGGGGCGGGATAGCGGCCCCATGCCTTCCACGGCTCGAAGCTGCTGCTGAAGCGGTCGTCGCCGCGAGGGCGGATCCCGGCGCTGCCCATGCCGGCCCAGCGGTCGCTGCCCGCCACTCCCGTCAATCCGCCGCCGACGTGGTGCAGGTTGCCCTGGTCGTAGTCGGCGGCGAACCGGATGTAACGGCGCAGATAGACCCGGTCGTAGCCCGCGGGGCCAAACCAGTAACTGGCGCCCGCGCTCGACTCCGCGCCGTTCCGCGCCGGCGCGGTGAGCTGAATCGCTCCCTTGCCGGTGTGAGCCCGCCCGGGGTCGGTGGTCAGGCGGGCGCGCTCCTGCTTCAGGCCGATGATCTCGAAGTAGCTCTTGAGCGACTCGGGCGATTCGAAACCGTCGGCGAAGAGGAGCTTGCCGGGCTTCTGCAGCGCCGCCAGCGCCCCCGGATCGGCCCTGGTCTGCGCCGTCACCCGCACCGGGTAAGGCCGCGCCTCTTCGCCCTTCACCGCAGGGGCAGCCAGCAGCCAGGCAGCCGGGAGCGCCCCGGCCAACGCCAGTGCCACCAGCCACCCGCCTATTTCCATGTTTCCATGCTTCAATGTTTCAGAGTTCCCGGGTTCACGCAGTATCGGGGCGGCTGCCCCGCCCCGAAGCGGTCCACCTCCAGCACGATGATCTCGCGGATGCGCCAGGCCGCGTCTTCGGAGTACCACGCCAGGTGCGGCGTGAGGATGGCGTTGGGCAGGCTGAAGAGCGGGTAGTCCGGGTCGGGCGGCTCCTTGTCGAAGACATCAATCGCCGCGCCGGCGATCCGGTTCTCGCGCAGCGCCTCGGCCAGCGCCTCGTGGTCCACCATCGGCCCGCGCGCCGTGTTGACGAGGTAGGCCGTCGGCTTCATCAGCTTCAGGGTCTCGCGGTTGACGATGTGCCGCGTCTCCGCCGTGAGCGGGGTGTGGATCGTGACGTAATCGGACTCGCGGAAGAGCGTCTCCTTGTCCACCGTCTGCTCGATGCCGAGCTCCGCCAGACGCTCCTTGCCGAGGTAGGGGTCGCAGACGAGGAACTTGAGGCCGAAGGACTGCAGCTTCTGGCGGACGCGGCTGCCGATGCGCCCGCAGCCGAGGATGCCGAGGGTGCGCCCGGCCATCTGAAACACCGGGATCGCCCTGGCGAAGTCCCACTGCCCGCGCGCCGAAGATTCCTCGAGGACCTTGCGGCTGCCGACCACGCGGCGCGCGCAGGCGAGGATCAGCGCGATCGCCTGCTCCGCCACCTCCTCGACGCAGTAATCCGGGATGTAGCAGAGGGGGATGCCGGCGTCGGTGAGGGCGGCGACGTCCACGTTGTCGTAGCCCACGCCGTGCCGGATGACGAGCCGGCACTTCTCCCAGCCGGCGATCAGCTCGGGCGTGACCTTCACCATGTTCACCACGACGACATCGGCGTCGCGGGTGGCGGCGATCACCTCCTCGACGGGGGCGAACTTGAGCTGGTGGCAGGCGAAGTCCACGCCGCGCTTCGCCATTTCGGCCGCTTCCCAGTCCAGGTCCGGCTCGATGTAATCGGTGACAACGCACTTGACGCTCATGGGTCTCCTCACAACCGGATCGCTCGCCCGCTCTGGGCAGACTGGTAGACGGCCTCCACCACCTGGAGGGCGCGCACGCCGTCCGCGGCGGTGATGGCCGGTCGCTGGCCGTCGCGGATCGCCTGCACCGCGGCCGCGAGGAAGTGGTGCCCGAGGATGCCGGTATAGCCCGGCGCCGCCGTCAGCTCGAAATCAATGTGCCGGCGCGGCGACGAGGCGTAGGAATCGGCGTCGCTGCACACGAACAGGCGCTCGCGCACGCCCTCGAAGGAGGGGCTCCAGGAGAGCACGCCCCGCGTGCCGCGCAGCGAGAGGTGGAGGTCACGCCCGTAGGGGTAGGAATCGGGCACCGTGTAGCTGATGTCCAGGGTGACGACGGTGCCGCGCGAGAAGGTGAGGATGGCGAAGGAGTTATCCTCGATGTCGTACTCCTGGTTCACCTTCACGTTCTTGCCGACGACCTCGACCACCTCGTCGTCGAGGAACCAGCGGTAGAGGTCGATCCAGTGGACTCCCAGGTTGAACATCGGCCCGCCGCCGCTCAGCGCCTTCTGCAGCATCCAGGCGGCATTCCCCTCGATGTAGCGGTTGAGGCGTCCGGCGGCGCAGCGGCCCTCGCAGCCGACGATCTGCCCGAGCACGCCCTGGCGCACGAAGTCGCGCATCTGGATCGCCACCGGATGGTAGCGCCACACGTACGGTGTCGTGAGGAGCACGCCCGCCTTCTCCGCCGCCGCCTTCATCCGCTCCACGCCCTCGGCCGTGGACGCCATCGGCTTCTCGACCACCAGGTGGATGCCGCGCTCGGCGCAGGCGACGGCGGCCGCGGGGCACTCGGCGTGCGGCAGGAAGATCGCGGCCAGGTCCAGCCGCTCCTTCTCGATCATCTCACGCCAGTCGGCGTAGCCGCGGACGGAGAAATCCTTCGCGAAGCCGTCCAGCACCGTCGGGTTGGCGTCGGCCGCGGCCACCACCTGCAGGCCATCCACGGCCTCGAAGAGGGGCATGTAACTCCGGGGGTGCAGGTGCGACAGGCCCAACAGGCCGGCAGAAAGGGTCTTCATGATTCGCGCTTGGCCTCCCTAAGAGCGGTGGCGCCGCGAGCGCGGGCGCCACGTGCGACGGAACAAGGCGCCCACGATGGTGCCGGGCGGCGCGCAGTACTCCACGCACCATTTCGGCAGGCATCGGGGGGATCTCCTTCTCGGGTAGTCTCCCCAGATAGTGTTGTTCTGGGTATAAT
>JACQGM010000449.1 GCA_016199585.1 Armatimonadota bacterium | reverse complement strand
CGGGAGGCCAGCCCGATTCTCGGGCGCTCCGGGCAGTCTCCGGGGGTGCTCCTGCTGGTTGAGGGCACTACGAGCCTCAGGACGGTGGGGTGATGAAGAGCCCCCGGGTGTCCTCGGATCTTCGTGCCAACCGGCAACCCGACAAGGCCGACGTCAGCCCAAGTCGTCGCTCCGGTATGCGATCTCCCCGCCCACCATCGTCAGCACCGCCCGAACGCGGGGGATCTCCTCCTCGGGGATCGCCAGGATGTCGCGGTCCAGCACCACCAGGTCGGCGAGCTTGCCCGGCTCGATGGACCCGCGCGAGTCTCCCTCGTTCAAGAGAGAGGCGGAGCCGAGGGTGTAGAGAAAGAGCGCCCATTCGCGCGAAACTCGCTCCGCCTTGCCCAGGATGCTGCCCGCGCCGGTCCGCCGCGTGACGGCGGCGTAGATGCCGAAGAAGGGATCGAACGGGATGATCGGCGAGTCGGATCCCCCGCCGAGCCGGAGGCCGAGGCGCCGGAGCGTCTCCAGGGGCAGGAAGCGCTCGGCGCGCGCCGGCCCGACGAGCTTCGGGAGCGACGCGCCCCATGCGGCGACGAAGGGCGGCTGCGCCGCCACCCCCACGTCCCACTCCTGAAGCCGCGCCAGCGCGCGCTCCCCGGGAAAGTAGGCATGGATCAGGTGGCAGGGGCCGGACATCGGCCCCGACTTCGCCAGGCTCTCCGCCAGCGCCTCACTCACCAGGTCAATGCCCTGGTCTCCGGTGGTGTGGACGGCCACCGGCCAGCGACGCGCGGCGGCGCGCTCCATGTGGCGGCGCAGGACGGCCACGCTCATGGTGGCCATGCCCCGGTTCTCCGGATCCCCCTCATAGGCGTCGCGCATCAGCGCCGACTTGTGCATGATGAAGAGGTCGAAGAAGATCTTCAGCGGCCCGATGGTGAGGTGGCCCTCGCGTGCGCCATAGGCGACGCCCAGCGCATCCAGATCCCCCGGCTTCTCCAGCAGCGCGATCGCCGGCATGATCGTCGCCCGCAGCGGCAGCTCGCCGCGGCGCTGCGCCGCCTGCCAGGCGCGGATCGCATCGAGACCGGCGGAGGCATCCACCACTCCGGTGAGGCCCGCGCGCGCGCAGGCGGCCAGGGAGCGACGCAGCGCCTCGTCCGCCGGGAGCTCCTCACCGCTGCTCGACTGCCCCGGAACCGGGGTGATGCGCTTGGCGGCATAGAGGAAGATCCCGTCCGGCTCCCCGGTGCGCGCGTCGCGCCCGATGCGCCCGCCCCGAGGGTCGGGGGTGGTCGGGCCAAGGCTCATCCGGCGCAGGACGGCGGTGTTGACGATCGTCTTGTTCACGTCGGTGATGATCACCGGCCGGTTCGTCGCCACGCGGTCCAGGTCGGCGGCCGTGGGGAGCCGCCCCTCGGCCAGGGCGTCTTCATCGAGGCAGGCGGCCCGCCCGACAACGGGGCAGTCGCGCCGCGTTCGGGCGGCCCGCTCCGAGAGGCGCGCCAGGACCTCGTCAATGCTGCCCGCGTCGTAGAGGTCCACGTCGCCGAGCACCCGCCCGGCGGCGACGGGGTGGAGATGGCTGTCAATGAGCCCGGGGATGACCGTGCGGCCACCCAGATCGAGGATGCGAGGTCCCTCGCCCGTAGGGCGCGGGCTCCGTCCCGCGCCGGCGAGGCTCCGTCCCGCGCCGGCGAGGCTCTGTCCCGCGCCGGCGAGGCTCCGTCCCGCGCCGGCGATCTCGGCCGTCGTGCCGACGGCGGTGAAACGCCCCCCGGCGATGGCGACCGCCTCGGCGCGCTCCGTTGACGGAGGCCTGGCGATGATGCGAGCATTGAGGAGGATCAACTCGGGCGGGGAAACGGGTGGTTGGGGCATGAAATACCTCTCGGTCTCAATACCTGGCGGCGCACTGTCAGAACGCCATCGGGCCCGTGAACGCGCCCATCATCGAGAGAATCCGCTTGGAGAGAACGATGCCCAACACGACCTGGGCGATGAGCGACACAACCGACAGGACGAGGACCACACCACCGAACTGCCGGTTGCCCGGGTGCTTCTTCCTCAGATAGGAGAAGCCGACGCCCAGGCCGATAGGGAAAGGAAAGAGGAGCGCGAGTCCCAGCCATAGACAGCCGCCTGACGTTGAGATCACCGGCTCCCCATCCAGGACGCCAAACCCGGCGGCGCCGGCCGCCCCCGCGCCCGGGGCCATCCCCGGCGGCAGCGCGGGCGCGCGCGGCACCACCACCTTCAGGCGCGGCGATTCGCTCACCTGCGCCGGCACCGGCTGCACCTGGAAGAGGCTGCCGCCGAACTGCACGCAGTCGCGCGTGCGCAGCAGCGCCTGATCCACGCGCCGGCCGTTGACGTAGGTGCCGTGGGTGCTCCCCGCGTCCTGGACCCGCACCACGCCGCCGGCGCTCACCAGCGTCGCGTGCGCGCGCGAGACCGCCGGGTCGCGGTCGAGCACCAGGTCGCACGCGGGGCCGCGTCCAACCCGGGTCGTCCCATCCTTCACTTCGATGATCTCATCGGTGTACGGACCGGTGAGGCCGATCAGATAGGGCATCGCTGGGCTCTCGGATTTCAGCTTTCGGATTGCAGGTTACCGAACACGGGCGCACCTCGGCATGCCCGTCCGCGCTCAGTCTCGGATTGCAGATGCGGAGATTCGGCCGACCGGGGGAGCCGCGGATTGACCTCCAGGAGGCACTCCAGGGATCGCTCCCCGTCTGGCGCGCTCGCATCCAGACGCATCCCATCCGCCCTATTATACCACGCCGGTCGGCCTGGGCGAAGAGTGCGGGCCAGCAGGACGTGGCCCCTACGCACTCCCAGTGACGGGCGGTCTGGGCCGACGCAGGGGGTCCCCCCGCGGTTGTCTGCCAGGTGCGCGCCGACACAGAGGTGGTCACTACGCCTGTCCGCTCCCGTTGGCTACCAGTGACCGCAGCACCGCCAGGTTCACCGGGTCCATCTCCCGCTTCTCGGCGTCCTGTTTGGGGGTCTCCAGTATGCCTGGGAGGTGCTGCAGGCGGGGGTCGTTCAGCACGAAGCGGAACGGATCGAGGCCGAGGCAGCCCTCGCCGATGTGCTCGTGCCGGTCCACGCGGCTCCCTGGGCCCTTCTTGGAGTCGTTCAGATGCACCACCCACAGGCGCCCCAGGCCGACCACGCGGTCGAACTCGGCGATGACGGCCTCGTAGCCTTCCCGGGTGCGGATGTCGTACCCGGCCGCGAGGATGTGGCAGGTGTCCAGGCAGACCACCAGGCGCGAGTCCTCCTTCACGGTGGCGAAAATGCGCGGGAAGTCCTCGAAGCGGCTGCCCAGGCTGTTCCCCTGGCCGGCGGTGGTCTCCAGGGCGATGGCGACGCCGCTATCCTTCGTGGCGGCGATCACCTCGTCCAGGCTGGCGCACAGCCGGTCGAGGGCGGCGTCCACCGGGTCCTGGCCGGCCGAGCCCATGTGCGTCACCAGGCAGCAGACCCCGAGCGCCTGGCTGCTGCGCACCTCCTCGATGAACGCAGCCACCGACTTCGCTCGCAGCGCCGCGTCACCCGATGCCAGGTTGATCAGGTAGGAGTCGTGCGCGACGACCGGGGAGAGGCCGACCTCGGCGCACTCCGCCTGGAACTCGCGGCCCTCCTCGAGCGTCACCTCCCGAGAGCGCCACTGCTGGGGGTTCTTGGTGAAGATCTGCAGCGTCTCGCACGCGGCGGCCACCGCATCCTTCACTGCCGTCTGGAACCCCCCGGCGATGCGCATGTGCGCGCCCAGTCTCATATCCTGTGTCTCCGACTCACGAGTCCAGCAAGGGCGACCGGGGACGGGGGACCGGAGACCGGGCAAGTGCCACCCAGCCTGTCTCCGGTCCTCCGTCTTCGGTCAGCCTTCACACCCCTACTACTCGCCACCCACAAATGGGTTGGACCGCCGCTCCTCCCCGATCGTCGTCTCCGGGCCGTGTCCGGGGTAGACGAGGGTGTCGTCGGGGAGGGGCAGCAGCCTCTCACGGATGGAGCGGATGAGGGTGGCGTAGTCGCCCCCGACGAAGTCGGTGCGCCCGACCGAGCCGGCGAAGAGGGTATCGCCGCTGAAGAGGACGGGCGAGCTCTCCGCCGGCTCCGTGAGCAGGCAGACGCCGCCCGGCGTGTGCCCCGGCGTGTGCAGCACGCGCAGGCGGATGCGGCCCACACTGATCTCGTCTCCATCCCGCAGGAGGCGGTCGGGCGCCGGAGCGGGGCCGGCGGACATCCCGAACCACGCGGCCTGCTGCGGGAGCGCCCGCAGCATCGGGGCGTCATCGGCGTGGATGAGGAGCTCGGCGCCCGTCTGCTGGCGGAAGTGAGCGTCACGGTCCACGTGGTCGAAATGCCCGTGGGTGTTGATGATCGCGCGCACCTTCCAGCCGCGCTCCCGCGCGCGGTCGAGCGCCGGGTCGCTCTCCAGCCCGGGGTCGATGATGGCCGCGTCTCCGCTCTCCTCATCCACGACCAGGTAGACGTTGTTCCCCATCGGCCCCACCTCGAACCGCTCGATGACCACCATGCTCTCCCATGCTCGGGAGCCGCGAATGGACGCGAATGAACGCGAATAGGAGCAACGCCGCCCGTGCTGATCCGTCGTGCCACGTGACGTGCTCAACCCGGCCTCTTTCCATGTCCGTTCATTCGCGTTCATTCGCGGCTCCAGCACTACGCCGCCCGGAGGCGCTCCGCGGCTGCGGCCACGCCGCCGGTGCGGCCCAGGATCCGCTCCAGGGCGCTCAGGAGCGCCAGCACGTTGGCGGCCTTCGACGAGTAGCCCATCAGACCGACGCGCCACACCTTCCCCTTCACCGGGCCCAGGCCGCCGCCGATCTCGATCCCGAACTCCTCCAGCAGGCGTTTCCGCACGGCCGCGTCGTCGGCGCCCTCCGGCACGCAGACCGTGTTGAGGCTCGCCAGGCGGTGTGCCTCCTCGGCGAACATCCGCATCCCCATGCCCTCCAGCCCGGCCGCGAGCGCCTCGTGGTTGCGGCGGTGCCGCGCGAACCGCGCCTCCAGGCCCTCCTCGTGGATCAGCCGCAGCGCCTCCCGCAGCGCATAGATCATCGAGATCGGCGCCGTGTGGTGGTAGACGCGCTCCCCCGACCAGTACTTCTCGATCATCGTCATGTCGAGGTACCACGACTGCACCTTGCGCGAGCGCCCACGCACCACCGCCAGGGCGCGCTCGCTGAACGTGATCGGCGCCAGCCCCGGCGGGCAGGAGAGGCACTTCTGCGTGCCGGAGTAGACCACGTCGGCGCCCCAGGCATCCACGGTGACGGGCACGCCGCCCAGCGATGTGACGGTGTCCACCAGCAGGAGCGCCCCGGCCGCGCGCGCCAGCCGCGCGATCTCCTCTATCGGCTGGAGCACCCCGGTCGAGGTCTCCGCGTGGACGACGGCGACGACCTTGGGCCGGACGCCGCGCAGCGCCTCCGCCACCGCCTCCGGGGGGATCGCCTTGCCCCACTCCTGGTCCACGCGCACCACGCGGGCGCCGCACCGGCCGGCCACGTCGCACATGCGCTCGCCGAAGACGCCGTTCACGCCGATCACCGCCGTTTCGCCCGGCTCGATCACGTTGACGAAGGCGGCCTCCATGCCCGCGCTCCCCGTCGCCGATACCGGAATTGTGAACCGGTTCTGCGTCTGGAACACCGTGCGCAGGAGCGCCATCGTATCGTCCATACAGGCGAGGAAGGCGGGGTCGAGGTGGCCGACCAGGGGCGTTGACATGGCGCGCAGCACGCGCGGGTCCACGTCGCTCGGTCCGGGGCCCATCAACACACGCTCCGGCGGGCGGAGTTCACCGTAGGATGCTTGCATCAAACCATCTCCCATGCAGTCACGTCACTACAGGGAGTCTTCGGGGCGGCGGCGCCGGTTCCTGCCCCGCGCGGGGGTCAGTAGAGCGAACGCACCACCTGAACCCCGTTCAGCGCCATGTGGTAGAGGAACACCTGGTGGAGCAGGTCGCCGTCGTGGGGCATCACCCCTGCCCTCCGAGCCGTGTCTACCGGGAGGTCGTAGGTCTGCACGCAGTCCTCGGGGACGAGGACCTCCACGGCGGCGATGCCCAGAGCGTTGGCGCGCATCTTCAGGTGCATCGCGTGCTGGTAGACGCAGATGTCCGTGCAGTCGCCCACGACCACGTGCCGGGTGACGCGGGGGTGCCGCACCAGCCACGCCTCCAGGTCGGTGGCGATGGCGGTGCTGATCGAGCGTTTGGGCACGTTCACGAAGCGGTCGGCGAAGGGGAGCGCCTGCAGCTCGGGCACGGTCTGTGCCTCTCGCGACCCCTCGATGCAGTGGGGACCGTACTCCTCGAACTCCGGGGAGTCGGGCAGGTGAGCATCCTGGGGCAGGACGAAGTGGGGTATGCCCAACTCGTGAGCGCGCTCGAAGAGCGCCACGACGGGGGGCACGATCGCCGCGATCCGCGGACTGGCCAGCCGCCCCGCATCGCAGAAGCCCACGGTCACGTCCACGGCGTGCAGTGCCACGCATTCCGGTCCGCCTGCCTGGCGCACCACTTCCTCCAGGGGCCGGTCGGCGAGACCGGCCTCCCACTCCGCCAGGTACTCCAGAAACCGGCTCGATGTCCGGATCAGCGTGTCCGGCGCTGTCATTGTCTCTGCCATTCGGGCCTCCATGCTCCTTCACCGGCGCACCGCCGTTCCTCCGATGTGGATCGGCACGGCGATCATACCCACTCGGGGCTGCAGATCCTCGTTATCCCCGCCGTCAAAGCCCCGCTTTCTGGCACGAATCGTGCAATACGTCCGGTGGCGGCAGGCTGGTGTTCCGACCGCAGCGGCCTCGCCGCCGGAGGGCGGCACATGCGTAGAGGAGTTCGGCCGGGTCTGCTGTGGGTGCTGGGGGCGCTCCTGGCACTCTGGATTTGGTGCCCGTACAAGCTTTCGGTGGTGCTGGGCGATTCGATGACCCCGACACTGCGGAGCGGGCAGGTGATCCTCATCGACCGGGGGTACTATCGGTCTCATCCAGTCCAGCGCGGCGACATCATCGCCTTCCGGCAGGGCGGCATGGTCCAGGTGAAGCGCATCCACGGGCTCCCCGGAGACCACGTGTGGGAGGTGCGCTCCCGGGACGGAGAGAGCGTGTTTCTGGCGGACCCGGGCGAGCTGGAGCGCACCCGGCGCGCCATCGCCCCCCAGGGCGCCGAGATGAAGCTCGTCGCCACGCGCGTGCCGGAGGGCCGGATCTACGTGATCGGTGACGGGGGCAACGCCTCGTACGACAGCCGCTACTACGGCCCGGTTCCTCGCCAGAGCCTCCTCGGGCGCGTGCGGGCGCGCACCCGCAACGGACTGACCCCCCGAGAGGCGACGCAGCGCGCGATGCTGGTCGTCTCCTCGCGGCGCGATCCCGGCGGCGTCACCCAATGAGGCGGTGAGGGAGCCGGCACTCCCTCGCACAGCAGGAGGTCGGCCCCTCGGGGTGGAACATCCTCGCCGGCGGAAAGCCGGGACCAGCCGGTGCCCCGCGAAGGCGGCACCGCCCTGCGGAGCCCGGCATCCTGCCGAGAGACTATCCGGGGAACCGCCGCGGCGCCGGGCCCGGTCCCGGCCGCGACGCCCGCAAGGAGCATCGACGCGGCTCTCCGGATACGCACCGAGGAGTGATGTTCCATGTCCCGACACGTGGTGACCTTCGGCGAGATCATGATGCGCCTCAATCCCCCCGGCTACCTGCGCTTCCAACAGGCGCGCAGCTTCGACGTCACCTACGCGGGCGGCGAGGCGAACGTGGCGGCCTCGCTGGCGCAGTTCGGCGTGCCGGCGCAGTTCGTCACCCGCCTCCCCGCGAACGAGCTGGCCGATGCCTGCCTCTCCTACCTCCACACCTTCGGCGTCGGCACCGACTTCGTGGTGCGCGGCGGCGACCGCCTGGGGATCTATTTCCTGGAGAACGGCGCCGCCCAGCGCGGCAGCAAAGTCATCTACGACCGCTCCGGCTCATCCATCGCCACCATCGAGTCGGGGGTGGTGGACTGGAAGCGCGCCTTCGAGAACGCCTCGTGGTTCCACTGGACCGGGATCACCCCCGCCATCAGTGAGAGCCTGGCCGCCGTCTGCCTGGAGGGCATCCGGGCGGCGAAGGCCGCGGGGGTCACCGTCTCGTGCGACCTCAACTTCCGAAAGAAACTCTGGAAGTGGGGGAAGACGGCCTCCCAGGTGATGCCGGAGATGGTCTCGCTCTGCGACGTGGCCATCGGCAACGAAGAGGACGCGGAACAGGTCTTCGGCATCAAGGCGCCCGAGGTGGACGTGGAGCGGGGCAAGGTGGAAGCGGGCGCCTACCGCTGCGTGGCCGAGGAGCTGAAGGAGCGGTTCCCCGGCTTGCGGCGCATCGCCATCACGCTGCGCGGGAGCATCAGCGCCAGCCACAACACCTGGTCCGGCGTGCTCTATGACGGGCGGCAGCTCTACACCGGCCCGCAGTACGACATCCTGCCGATCGTGGACCGCGTCGGCGGCGGCGACTCCTTCGCCGGCGGGCTCATCTTCCGCCTGCTGATGGACCCCGACGATCTGCAAGGGGCGCTGGACTTCGCCGTCGCCGCCTCGTGCCTGAAGCACAGCATCTGGTACGACTTCAACTGCAGCACCGTGGAAGAGGTGCAAGGCTTGCTGAAGAGCGGCGGCAGCGGGCGCGTGCAGCGGTAGGGCGCCCCGGGGAGCGCGGCCTTCGGTGGCGTTACCCAAGGCGCTGCCGCTTGACAGCCGGCCCTTCCGGTTGTTACACTCTGACTGACGCGGAGTGCCCCGCGCCGGAAGTGATCAACATATTGTTCCATAATGTGCTGTGGAATGGTGTGTCTGTTTCTTCTGTGCGCGGTAACCTTTCCCTCGCAAGGACGACCGATGCCAGACTCGCGGCGACGCACCTCAGAGAACGCGCAGGCAGCCGGATCCACGCCGGCCAGGGCAGCCGCTTCCGACCCGCCCGAGCCGTCGGCGCCCCGGGCGCACGCCCGGCGCTGGCTCGCACTACTCATCGGGATCTATGTCGTGCTGCACGTCGGCTACTCCCGGGCGACTCCTCCCCTAAACGGGCCCGATGAGCCGCAGCACCTGCAGTACATCGAATCGCTGGCCCTGCACCGCCAGCTCCCCCACTTCGACCGCATGCGCAACGACCCCGACGCGCGCCCGATGGTCCTCCACACCGCCTTGCACGGTCCCGTCTACTACGGCCTGCTGGCGCCCTTCTATCTGGCGCTGCGGCCCATCGGCGAGAACGTGGCGCTCCAGGCGCTGCGCCATCTCACCGGCCTGTTGGGGATCGCCCTCATCATCCTGACCCGGGCGGCATGCGCGCGCGTCTTCGGCGACGGGCCGCTGGCGCGCTGGACCACCGCGGCGGCGGCCCTCCACCCGCTCACGCTCTACCTGGGCGCGCACATCTCCAACGAGATGCTCGCCGCCGTCTGGGTGGCGCTCGCCTTCTGGTTCCTGGCGCGGGCCCTGACCGGCGAGTCGGGGCTGCGGCCCTGGGTGGGCGTAGGCATAGCCATCGCGCTGGGGCTGTTGACGAAGTACACGGCCATCGTGGCGCTCTTCGCCGCGGGGGCGGCGCTGGCGCTCCAGTGGCGCCGCGGGCCGCTCGGGCTCGGGGCGGCGGCCCTGCGCGGCGCGGCGCTGGTGGTGCCGACGCTCGTGCTTGGCGGGTGGTGGTTCGCCCGGAACGTGGCGCAGCACGGCGAGGTGTTCGTGCTGCAGTACGACCAGCCGCTCTTCCCCGGCGGCCTCCGGTCGGCGCTGCTCCTGCCCGAGGAATGGATCCCGGCGACGGCGCTGGTGCTCGTTGAGACGTTCCGAACCTATGTCGGCCCGCTGTGGCTCTTTCGCGAGTGGCCGCGCTTCTTCGCCCGGCTGACGCCG
>JACQGM010000042.1 GCA_016199585.1 Armatimonadota bacterium | reverse complement strand
TAGAGTCGTTGCGCAATAGGCTGCCCAGATCGCTGGAAGCGTTGCGCCACGCCGGTTGCAGGCCATCCCGGCCACTCGCCGAATCGCCAGGCACGGCGCGGCTCCTCGGCTATTGTGCAACGACTCTGATGAGATCGGTACAGGAATTCGCCCTCAGCCTCAGCGCCTTCTGAATCCTCGGCGCCGCGCGGAGTGCCGGACATTGGAAATACCCGTCTCGTGGGCCTGCACCCGACCGCCCTCGCGGGCGGGGAATCTACTTGCGTCCGGGAAGACGCTCAGCGGCGCCGCGCCGCTCGCCAGACGGGTATTTCCAATGCCCGGCCTCTGGTTGCGGCCCTGCCGCGTTCTGCCATCTCTGCTCCCGTGGTCGATTTCGGAACCCGCCGCCGCTATCCTGCGTCCTAACGAGTAACGCGGCCTACCCGCCGGGAGGGTCCTGTTCATGCCCCTGTCGCTTCGGAAGACCGATCGTTGGCGGCGCGCGCTTCTCGTGGTCTGGCTGGCTACGGGCGTCCTCGTGCCGCTGGCGCCGCCCGCGCCCGCGGCGCCACCCCGAGCGGCCGCCCTCGACGCCGCCATCGTTCCGGAGGGCCGCGCCGAGAGCGTCCACTTCCGCTTCCGCTACGACCCGGCGAAGCTCACTCCGGCCGGCATAGCGGCCGCTATCGCCGCCGCGGAACAGGGCTACGATGAGTGCGCCCGCGCCTTCCCGGTCGGTGGGCTGCGGCGCAAGATCGAGGTGAACCTCACCCCCGCCTTCGTCGGCGCCACGGGCATCGCCGACCCGGCCCGTCACAGCGTCGCCGTGCGCGTCTCCGACCTGGATTACCTCGGGATCACGCTCCCCTACGTGATGACGCACGAGGTGGCGCACGTCTTCACCGGCGCGGAGCTGGCCGCCCGGGGCGCCGGCCGCGGCAATCCGACCGGGCCCTGGAGCGAGGGCATCGCCGACTTCACCGCGGGTGGCTTCGGCGACATCCCCCTCGGCGACTGGTGGGCCGCGGCGTTGCGCGCCGCCGGCCTCTGGGCCGACCCGCGGTGGCTGGTGAACGGCTCGCTGCAGCCGTCCGGCGTGGATTTCGTCGCCGAGCGCGCCTCCACGTACGGGCAGGCGGCGCTCTTCATCCGCTACCTGGTGGCGGAGCACGGGCGCGCCGCGTTCTACCGCTTCTACGCATCGTACTCGGTCGAAGTGGCGCGCCAGAAGGCAGCGCGCAGCCGGTCGCGCCTCCCCCGAAGCGCCACCGACCGCGCCGGGATCGCTCTCCTCTTCCGCCGGCACTTCGGCGCCGACGGAGAGACGCTGCTGGCGCGCTGGGAGGCTCGCCTGGCGGGCGCCGAGATGCCGGTTGAGTTGGGGAAGCGCCTGGCGCTGCACCAGCACATCTACGGCTCGGTGCGGGAGTTCGAGATACGCTACGCCCGCGAGGCCGGCCGCGGCACCGCCGACGAGGCCGCCGCCGCCGCCGCTCGCGCCGAGTTCCAGCAGGCGAACGCCGCCTTGCGCGCGGGCGACCTCGCTGCCGCCACCGCCCACCTCGCCCGCGCGCGCGACCTGTCCCGCCCGCGCCGGTCCGAGGACGGGCCGGTCGTGGCGCTGTGGAAGCCGTGATGTCGCCGCGCCAGGTACGCGTGCTCTTCACCCGCCTCAGCGCGGTGGCGCGGCCCCGGGAGCTGGAGGCCTACGGGCGCGCGCTTCCCGAGCCGCTGCGCCGGCGCCACGACCGCTACCGCCGCGACTGCGACCGCCGTGCGGGTATCCTCGGGAAATGGCTGGTGGCGGAGGCGTTGTCGGATCTGGGATACACGGGAGCCTTCCTGGAGCACTTCCATTACGACGCGGTTGGCCGTCCGGCGGTGTCGGGGCTGGCGGGCGTGGACATCAGCATCTCGCATTCCGAGGACCTGGTGGTGTGCGCGGCGGCGCGCGCCGCGCGGGTCGGGGTGGATGTTGAGTTCGTGCGCGCGGTGCCGCTGGATGACTTTCGGGACGTGTTCCCGCCCGCCGTCTGGGAGGGGATCCCGGGGGACCCGCAGCCCCTGCGGGAGTTCTACCGGTGCTGGACGCGGCTCGAGGCGGTCGCCAAGGGGGAGGGGTTCGGCCTGGGAGGGCCGGTCCGCGCGATCGCGCTGGAGGGGGACACGGCCCGCTACGGCGGCAGAAGATGGGTTCTCAGCGAGCTGACACTGGAGCCGGACTACGCGTGCCATCTGGCGGTGGCCGAGGCGCCGGCACCGATCACCCTGGAGGAGCGATTCTTCGACGGGTAGCGGGTAAGAACTCAGGGAGCGTGAGTGCGAATGCCCAAGGCGGGCCGAGACGGAGCGCGGCCCCTACGTACCTCCGTGGAATCCGTAGCTCTGTCTGCGACCGTCGGGCACTCCGCACGGCGGCGGCTCCCTCTTCTCGATTCCGATCCGCGGCGGCGTTCGCCGTCAGCGTCTGGCGTTCGAGCCGGGCCGCGGCGGCTGGCCTCCGGGCCGGCCGCCCAATCCCTGCTGGGCATCGGACGGACGCGGGCCGGGCGGCCGCTGCCCGGCAGCGGCGGCGCGCGCCTCGTAATCCCGCATCTTCTCGATGACCTCCTCCGGCACGACGGCGACGCGGAGCGCCTCGTCGCGGGTGATCAGGCCGCGGACCCAGAGTTCCAGCAGCGACATGTCGAGGGTGCGCATGCCGAGCTGCGTGCCCGTCTGGATGGCGGAGAAGATGCTGTGGGTCTTCTTCTCACGGATGAGGTGGCCGATGGCCGGCGTGGCGATCATGATCTCGAAGGCGGCGACGCGGCCGTTGCCGGAGGCGACGGGCAGCAGAAGCTGCGAGATGACGGCCACCAGGTTGCCGCTGAGCTGCGTGCGGATCTGCTCCTGCTGCTCGTGCGGAAACACGTCGGTGATGCGGTCCACGGTGCGGGCGGCCCCGGTCGTGTGCAGGGTGGAGAAGACGAGGTGTCCGGTCTCCGCAGCCGTGATCGCGGCGGCGATGGTGTTCAGGTCGCGCATCTCACCGACGAGGATGACATCCGGGTCCTGGCGCATGGCCTTGATGACGCCCACCTCGAACGAGGGCACGTCGTTGTAGACCTCGCGCTGGCTGAGAATGGACGTCTGCGCCTGGTGATAGTACTCGATCGGGTCCTCAATCGTGACGATGTGGCAGTCACGGTTCTTGTTGATGTAGTCTATGAAGGTCGCCAGAGTGGTGGTCTTACCGCTTCCGGTCGGTCCCGTGACCAGGATCAGGCCGCGAGGGAGATGGAGGATGCGCGCGATGCTCGGCGGCAGGCCCAGCTCCTCGAAGCTGAACTTGCGGAAGGGGATGATGCGCATGTTGATGGAGGTTGTGTTGCGCTGCCGGAAGATGGCCACGCGGAAGCGCGCCTTGTCGCCGTACGCGAAGCCGAAGTCCACCCCCAGCTCACGGCTCAGCTCCTCCTGACAGCGCTCCGGCGTGATCACTTTCATGAACGCGTCGGTGTCCTCGCCGGTCATGTTGCCCCATTCGGTCATGCGCTCCAGGCGCCCGTGGACGCGGAAGGTGGGCGGCTCATCGGCCCCGATGTGGACATCGGAGGCACCCATCGCCAGCGCGCGGTCCAGCACGTTCTGAACATCAACCATCTTCTGTTCCTCCCTCCCCGGGGTGGCTTCCGCGGCGCCCTGCACCGGCAAAGCTGGCAGGCCCACACCCTGTTCCAGGGATCATAGCACATTCAGGCAAGCGGGGCTATCAGGGAATACCCTGAAATACGATCGCTCGGTATCCAGGCAAACCCGAAGTGACCCCCGGGTTGCGCGTTGATCTTCCCTACGGCTGCACCACTACGCCCAGCGCCTCGTTCGGCCGCTCCACCAGCGCGTCACACGCGGCGGGCGCCTCGTCCAGCGAGACGCGGTGGGTGATGATCGGCTCCACCAGCAGCCTCCCCTCGCGGATGAAGCGGAGGCACTCCTCCAGGTTGCGCCGAGTGTTCCACGGCAGGAACACCGCGGGGTACTCATCGCCGTGCTCCCAGGCATCGTCATGGTAGCCGGGCCCGGTGCGCGCCGCGCTGTGCAGGTCCACGTTGCCGATGGCGGCGGCGAAGGGGGTTTGGACCGTGGCCCCGCCGACGATGACCACGCGGCCCATGCGGTGGGTATCGGGCGAGAGCTTCAGGCAGCGCAGGATCTGCTTGAACGCCTCGGTGCCGTCGCCGCCGAACGCCATCACGGCGGCATCCAGGCCGTGCCCGCGCGAGAACGCCTGCGCCGCGGCCACCGGATCCTCTTCGCCGACGTTCACGGTACGATCGCAGCCCGCCCTGCGGGCCACCTCCAGGCGCAGGGAGAGGCGGTCCCAGGCGATCGTGTGGGTGCCGGCGATGCGCGCCCACTGCGCGGCGAGTTGGCCCACCGGCCCCAGACCCACCACCAGGAAGTGCTCGCCGATCTCCGGCGCGGCGCGGCGAATGGCGTGGAGCGCGGTGGCCGCCAGCATCCCGAACGCGCCCCGGGCGTAGGGGACGCCATCCGGCAGCTCGGCGCAGAGGTTCTGTGGGACGACGGCGTCGGTGGCGTGCAGGGCATAGCCGCCGCCGATGGCGGCGATGCGCTGCCCGGGCCGGAAGCGCGTCACGCCTTCTCCCACCGACACCACTTCGCCGGCGTTGCTGTAGCCGAAGGGGCGCGGGGAGGCGCCGGGGTCCGGCCTTTCACGGCGGGCCCGCACGCCGCCCAGCTCCGTGCCGGGGCTCACCAGGGATGCCCCCACCCTGATCCGCACCTGCCCGGGCTTCACCTCGGGCACCGGCTGCTCGATCACCACGAACCGTCCCCGGCCGTCAATGGCCAGGACGCGCCGCGTCTCGCTCATGCTGCACCTCTCCTGACGCACTCCCGAGGGTCGCTGCCGCCCCCCGTACGTTCCAGGATGGCGTTCGCTCTTCGGCGGGCGGTTCCTCCCCGGATCGAGAGCTGGAAGATTGGCGCGAGGGTGCGCCCGGCAGGGACCGCCGCGCGCAGGGAAGCGAGGGCGGATGGTACAGAGAAGCGGGGCTCCCACCCGAAGGGAGCCCCGCTTCACCCGACAGATCCCACTATCCAGAAGGAGGTACCATGCTCCACCCGAATCACGTATACCCCGGTCGGCACGGAAGTAAACATCGCCAGGCAGGTTTCTTGGAGCCGGCAATGCTGCATCCTCAGATACGCGCGAATCAGCGCGAACGGGCGCTGAAGTGCCGGCGCCGCGCGGCCGGCGATGGACCGCGGTGAAGCCCGGATGCCCATCCATTCGCGTCCATTTGCGTCCATTCGCGGCTCGCGCGCTCACTTGGCGGGGGGAACCCGGTGCGGCGGCGCCGAAATCCTCGGCAGAGAGAGCCGGAGGAGACATGACCGTGGCTGATACGATTCCCGAGATGCTGGCGCGCGTGGACGAGGGGTGCCTCCGCCGTGACCTGTTCCACCTTTCGCAGGCCAGCCTGGCGGCGGTGGCGCGGGTGGTTGAGGGCACGGAGTAGATGAACGAGGGCATCAACGCGCGGGTGGCCGCGCTCGTGGAGGAGATCCGGTCGCGGCGCTTCCGCGGCGAGGACCCGATGATCACCGTCGCGGCGGGGGCGTCACCGGCGGAGCTGGTGGCGTGCGTCCTGGCGGCGGAGCGCCTGAATGCCGCCCTCTCCCTCCCCGAGGGCACCTACAACCCCCAGGAGAGTCTGGCCGCGACGCTCTTCGAGGGGGCGGCGCGCACCCTGAACCGTTGGGGCTTCCGGGAGGCGCGCCGCCGCCTGGATGATGCCGCGCGCCGCGCGCGCGAGCCCGCGCTCCAGCAGCGCGTCACGCTCTTCCTGGCCTTCTGCGCCCTCCTGCAGGACATCGTGCGGCTGGATCCCGAGCGCCCGCTCAGCCGTTCCCACCGCGAGCACCTGGCACAGACGCTGCCCCGGCTGGACTGCCTGAGCGACGAGGAGCGCGCGCACTACGCCGCCGAGGTGGAGCGTCTCTACGCGCTGCGCGAGCAGATCAAGTCGGACGCCTACGCTCGGACGCTGTGGCACCTGGTCCGCGCCCGCATGGCGATGGACGCATCGGAGGAGGATTACGGCCTCACCTGGCTCCTGGCGGCGGGCGCCGCCGCGAAGGAGGTGTTTGTGCCCGGCGAGTACCCGCAGGGCCTCCTGGAGCGCGGGCGCCGGAAGGTGCTCTTGCTCCTCGGCGAGGTCCCCGAGGATGCGGTGGAGGCCGCGCGTGGGGAGGCCGCCGGCCTCCGGCTGGGGGAGGTGCTCGACGCCTTCGCGGCCGGCCTGGATGCCGCCACGGGGAAGTCGTCGCGGCAGGGGATGGAGGCGTTCGGGGTGCAGGTGCATCAGGACGGCGAGGGCGAGGTGGATGCGGTCGGTTGAGCCACCGGACGGCGGCATCCCTTCGCACGCCCTGGCCCCTCTCGTTTCGCTCGCCTCACTGGCGGGAACCATTGCAGTACCGAACCGGGTGCCGGAAGGAGCCGTGCGATGGCAGTGACAACGGAAACGATGGTGCGCGCTCTGCTCGCGGAGGAGCCGAATCTAGCCGCAGACGAGATTGCCGTTGGCGTCGTGAAAGACCGCGTCGTGCTGCGCGGGAAGGTGCGCACGCAGCGCGAGCGCGCGGCGGCGGAGGCGGCCGTGCGCCGGATCCGGGGCGTGCGCGCCGTTGAGAATCACCTGGTCGTCACGGGCGAGCCGATATAGGGGCCCGCCCCGGTCCTGCGGGGCGAGCCTCGTGCGCCCCCGAATCCTTCGTCCGCTCTGGAAATTCTCTCCTGGCCGCCGATAATCCCTACTGGGGGGTCCGCGTTTCCGTGCGCCCGGCTGCCATCCAGGCGTTGTTCCCATGCCCGTGCCGTGCAGAGCCGCCCCCGATGGAATCGGCCAATGCGTTCACGCCCTCTGAGATACGCGCTCACGGTCCTGGCTGTCGCCGCGATGAGCACCGGCCTCGTCACCGGCCTGCTCTACGTGCCCGCCACCGAAGCACTGCTCACCCGCCTGGAGTACACCGCGTGCGACCGGTTCCTCTTCGCCATGCGCGGATCTCTGCCCCCGCCGGGGGAGATCGTCGTCATCGGTATTGATGCCGCATCGGTTCGCGAGCTCGGGACGTGGCCCTTCCCGCGCAGCTACCACGCCGAGGTGATCCGTCGGCTGAAGGCCTGGGGGGCGCGGGTGATCGTCTTCGACGTGGTGTTCGATCTGCCGCGCGCGGACGCTCCCGAGGGAGACCGGGAGCTCATCGCCGCTTGCCGGGAGGCGGGCAATGTCGTCGTCGCGGCCAACACCGAAGAGGTGCGGGACGCGGCCCGCGGGGACCAGAACGCGCTCTACGAGCCGTTTCCAGCTCTCGACGCCGTGACCGACACCGGCATGACCAACTTCTACAAGGAGATGGACCGCACGGTGCGCCGCGCGGTGGTCCTCCAGGGGGCGGCGGGCATCCGCTATCCGCTCCTCGCGATTGCGGGGGCTGCCCTCTTCCTGGGGGACGACCCGGCGAAGGTGGCGCCCGGCCGGGTGCTCCGGCTGGGCCGCGTCGAGGCGCCGCTCGACGACGAGGGCACCTTCTGGATCAACTTCGCCGGCCCCGCGGGCCACGTGCCCCGCCTCTCCTATTGGCAGGTGCTGGACGACCCGGCAGACCAGCCGACGCTCCCCTCGCTTGTGAAGGACCGTCTCGTGTTCATCGGATCCACGGACCCGCTGCAGCACGACGTCCACCTGACGCCCTACGGCCAGCCCGAGACCCCCGGCGTGGAGATCCACGCCAACGTCGCCAACATGCTGCTGCACAACCAGCCGCTGCGGCGCCTGGGGTCCGGGTGGGTGCCGGGGATCACGGCGCTCCTGGCGCTGGGGCTCGGGGCGGCCAGCGCCGCGGGGCGCCCGTTCCGGGCGGCGCTCTACCTGGCGCTGACCCTCGTCCTCTTCGTCTTCGCGGCCGCGTTGGTCTTCAAGAACGACGGCATCTGGCCCCCCCTGGTGGCGCCGGCTCTGGGCGCGGGGGTGGCCTATATCGGGGGCGTGCTCTACCGCTACCTGGTGGTGGACCGGGAGCGGCGCCAGGTCCGCAGCCTCTTCAGCAAGTACGTCTCGCGCGACGTGGCGCACGCGCTGATAGAGGACCCGAACGCCGCCGAGCTGGGGAGCAGCAAGAAGCTCCCCGTCACCTGTCTCTTCTCCGATATCCGCGGCTTCACCAGCATCAGCGAGCGCCTCCAGCCGGAGGAGGTGGTGGCGATGCTGAACGAGTACTTCGAGCGGATGGTGGACTGCGTCTTCGAGCACCGCGGCACCCTGGACAAGTACGTCGGTGACGCCATCATGGCCACTTACGGCGTGCCCAAGAGCTTCGGGAACGACGCCGAGCGCGCCTGCCGCACCGCGGTGCGCATGCGCGAGGAGCTCGTCGCCCTGCAGGCGAAGTGGGCTGCCGAGGGGAAGACCGGCATTGACATCGGCATCGGCATCAACACCGGGGATGCCATCGTGGGCAATATCGGCAGCGAGGCGCGGCGAGAGTTCACCTGCATCGGCGACACGATCAACACCGCGTCGCGCCTGGAGGGCCTGAACAAGGACCTGGGCACCAAGATGCTCATCGGCGATTCCACCTACGAGGAGATCAAGGACCTGAACCTCTTCGCGGTGCGCAAGCTGCCCCCGGCGGCGGTGAAGGGGAAGGCCGAGGCGGTGCAGATCTATGAGCTGCTTGGTTGGCGGAAGCCGGGCGAGCAAGCGCCCCCGTGCTGAGAGCACAATCGCAAGGAGGAGTCGCGCCGTCTTGCTCGAACTAAACATCGCGCTCGACGGCACGGCCAGGGCATCCCGCGGCAGCGGCACCGTCGGATCGGACTCCGCGGCGGCCCCTCGCGGCCTCCCTGCGCGCGACGGCTCCGATGGCCTCAGCCTCGACGGCTTCTATCCACGGAGGGCTGGATCGAAATGGCGACACGACGATTGCGTACGCACCTTCTGCTCTCGCTCGGGATCCTGGCGATCCTGCTGCCCGCCGCCGCCGGGGCCGCCCCCGCGCGCATGACGGCGACGACCGGCAGCCTCACCGGCATCGGCTTCGTCGAGCCCGGCCGGCGCGTCCTGGCCAACGGGATGAGGCTGGCTCCTCCCGACCGCATCACCCTGAGAAGCGGCAAGCTCTCGCTGAAGATGGCGGACGGCACCACCATCAAGCTGCAGGGCCCCGCGGAGTTCAGCCTCGATCCGCCGGACGCCGCGGGTCGCACCGTCTTCGGCCTGCAGACGGGCCGCGCCTTCGTCCGTACCCGCCAACGCTCCGGCGGCGAGGTGCGCGTCAACACCCCTCATGCCACCCTGGCCGTCCGCGGGTCCGGCGGCGGCACCGACACCGGTGCGGAAGGGACCCTCGGCTGGTCCGTGGAAGGGCTGGTCTATGTGGATGCCGCCGGGCAGCGCGTGGTCCTCAGCCCCGGCTACCAGACGAGCGTCCTGCCGGGCGGAGCCCCCTCCGACCCGGAGCCGATGACTGAGGAGACCCGATCGCTGTACGAGGGTCTCGATCTCGAGGGGGCGACCAACGATCCGCCTTCCATCCTCGGCCGCGTCCTCGGCACGGCGATGCAAGGCTTCGTGGTGCCGGAGCCCACGGTCGGCATGCGTCTCGCGGCCAGTGCGCCCCCGCCGTCCGGCGGCGATGCGCGGGCGCGCGCCGTCCGGGAGGCGCTCGACGTTCTTGACCGGCTCTATCAGTCATACGAGATCAAGGATCTGGTGTCCATGACCGGGCTTCTCTCCGCCGACTTCAACACCAGCGAGCAGGTGGTCGGCGCCCGGAACGTCGCCAACATCCAGGAATCGGTCCGTCAAGACTTCAGCAACATGGAGAACATCCGCTTCTTCCGCCAGACCGGGGCTTCCACGCGCTTCCACAGCGCGGGGGATCAGGTTTCGGTGCGGGAGCGCTGGATCGTGAATGCCGTGCTCCCGAGCGGGGCGCGCTTCCAGCAAGGCGGTGAGACGGTCTACACCATCGGGGCCGACCCGGGAGGCGGGGGCACTCGGGTGCGCCGGTGGGAATACGATCCTCCCTTCGGGCGCTATCCGGCCATGGGCGACCATCTCGTGATCGCCTCGCCCGCCGTGATCACCCCCCCCGCGCCGAATGCGCCTGACATCATCCTGACGCAGGGCGAAGTCGGCGCGCGCGGCGCCATCATCACCAACTCCGATGCCCGCTTCACCATCAACGGCGTGACGGTGCGGGCACGCGACATCACCATCGGCGCGAATGGCTCCATCGTGACCGGCCAGGCATCTCTGCAGCTTCTGGGGTCGCCGGCGGCGGCGCAGTCGGTGGAGGTGCTCCCGGACGGCGGCCTCCGGCTCACGGGGGCCACGTTCAGCATCAACGGCGTCGCGATGACGGCGGACACGCTCACCCTCACCGCGGCGGATACCTTCCAGGCCACCGGCGTGCAGTTCTCCGTAGGCGGCGCGCAGGTGACGGCCGCTTCGTTGAATGTCTCGGGCGGCACGTTAGCCATCAACCAGGCCGCGGTGTCCACTCCCGACGGCGTCAACGTCACGCTGATCACAGGGACGATCCACCCGCCGTCGGGCGGGCAGCCGCCCGTGCTCACGGGAACGACCACGACGCAGGATCCCGTCAGCGTCACGGGCGGGGTGGTGGTGTTCGAGGCGCCCCCGGGCGCTCCGCTGCCCACCGGCCGGGGCGAGAAGATCGCCACCGGCCAGGGCTTCTCCTTCGCCACCGAGGTCGTCACTTCCCATCCTGCCGACCTCTTCCTGGTCGGCGGTGTTGATGGCGCCAACGGGCGGCTGGTGGCCATCGGCGTCCGGGACATGGGCGTGGTGCCGTTCCAGGATGTGAAGGAGGCGCCCGCGGATGGCTACAGCGGCGATATTGCCGTCAGCCCCGAGCTGGGCGGGCACGTGTTGGTGATCCGCGCTGAGGGCGGCCGCTACGCCAAGATCCTGGTGCGCGCCGGGACGACCGCTTCGCTGCTCCATTTCGACTGGGTCTACAACCCGGATGGCAGCCCGGCGCTCTCGCGCTCGCCGCGGCGCCCGACTCGCGCCCCGATCACCTATGAGGCGAAGGTCTACCAGCGCGACGCGAGCGCCAACGTCTACAGCTTCCTCGGGTCCGGCACCGAGGTGATGACGGAGGTGCGCCTGGAGTCGGCGCGCGCCCTGAACAACGGCGCCGAGGTGCAGCTTCACTTCGCGCCGCGCCTCAGCTCGGATCGGCAGGTGGATCGCCAGAGCATGAACGTGGACCGCTTCGGGCTGAAGTACTTCAAGCCGAACGACTTCGAGCTGACTCTCGGCGACCTCTCCGGGGAGTTCACCCCTTACAGCCTGAACCACAGCCTCCTCGGCCTGATGGGGTGGCGCGGCTTCTCGATCGGTCCGGCGGGCAGCGCGCGCCTGCTGACGGCCGTCGGGCCGCGCTGGCGCCCCGGCTCGGGGTTCAAGATGGACGGGTGGGTGGCCGGCGTCCGGCTCGTCAGCGATGACTTGCGCGACTTGGGGCCCGCCATCGAGGAGATGCAGGTCGGCTTCAACGTGGTGCGCACGCGGCGGGGCCGGCGCTCCCGCGACACCTATGAGAGCAGCACGGTGCTCAGCATGGATGCCACCGCGCGGCTGCGCAACGGGCTGGGGCTGATGGCCGAGTATGCCATCTCACGCGGGCTGGAGGACGAGCAGCGACTCAAGGGCGACGCCGTCCTCTTGCGCGCCGCCTACCGGCTGGGCCCGCTCCGCTTCCTCGCCGACAGAGAGCACGTCGGCACCGGCTTCCGCAGCATCAGCGGCTCGGCGGTCAGCAACCAGGAGCGCACCAACCTCTGGGCCCGCTACCGCCCGAACGACTGGCTCAGCGCCAACCTCAACCTCCTGCGCACCAAGGAGCTGGCGAGCACCCAGGGCTATCTCACCCGCATGACCGTGCCGCGCGTCGGTGTCAGCATCAGCCCGTTCTACCCGATGGTTAAGGGGGGTGCCCTGCGCAACCTGACGCTCGACCTGATGGTCCGCCGCACCATGCGCGCCAGCGATGACTTCCCCCGCTCGGTGGACACCCAGTTCCGCTCCGTCACCGGCTCGTTGATCCAGCGCATGGGCGACTTCTACCTGACCTTCAGCCGCGGCAACGAGCGCGACCTGCAACTACAGGCGAACGGGGTCAACCGGCGCGGGCGGGTGATGGATGTCAACCTGCGCTGGCGCCCCCGGAACCCGCTGCGCATCACGATGCTGTCGGCGCACGAGCTGGGCATTCCCCTCTCGCCGATCATCGGGCTGCGCAAGAACTGGGACACCTACAGCGGCGGCCCGCGGGGCGACATCTCCAGCCGCGTCACGGCCCGGCGCTTCGGCCTCGACATCGGCGACGCGAACATGCTGGCCGTGGAGCTGGGCTACGAGCTGCTGGATAACAACCGCAGCGACCTGGGGGGTTACGACCGCGACGTGCTGAACGTGGACCTGAACCGTGTGCTCGACCAGGAGGGAAGCCGGACGGCCGGCGTTTCCTACCGGCTGACGCGGAACCGCCAGGAGAGCGGCGCGCGCCGGTTCACGGAGGGCCAGCTCACGGGAAGCGTCACCCAGCAGTTCTAATGTTCGTGGCGAACGACGGGAGACGGGGGAGAGTGGGGAGGGCGCCGAGGAAGCCGAGCGCCAAGGCCCGGAGTTGTCGGAGAGCGCAAGAGTTGGCGCGCGCGCCTGTGGACTCCGGGCCTCGTCTCCGAGGGTGGGCGCGCTCACGCCGCCTTGGCGGTGGAAGCGCTCTCAGTCTTCGGCTCGCTCTTGGGTGTGGCGTCCGGCTCCTTCTTCGCCTCAGGCTTGCGGTAGTCGTTGATGTGGAAGCCAGAGCCTTTGAAGATGACGCCCACGGGGGAGATGAGCTTGCGCACGGGACCGCCGCAGTGCTTGCACTCGGTCAGCGGCGGCTCGGTGATTCGCTGAAGGACCTCGAATTGCTCGTCACAGGCCTTGCAGTAATACTCGTAGGTCGGCATACCGACTTCGCTCCTCTTCGCAGGAATGTGGCGCCCCGATTATAGCATAGAGGCATGGAGTTTGGCAATCTCCCGGCGAGAGTGCCAACGCAGGGAGCGGCGGTGGCCTCCGGCGGCACCGGCGGCGCGGCTGCCGGCGGGCCACGCGGGGGAGGGCCGGCGCCGCTCGTGTCATCCCTGCCTCGGGGAGCAGAGGGGAGGAGTCATTGCAGTCGCCAAGTCGAGAAGTGGGGACGCCGGCCGGGGGGGAGGGTGACCCGAAGCGCGGCGGCACGCCCCACGCGCTGGTGCTGGGGGTGGCCGGCATTTTGATCCTTTGCCTGGCCGCGCCGTACACCGACCTGACGCTGCAGGGGTCGGAGCTGGCCGGAAACCACCTGCCGCTGGGCACGGTGTGCTTCCTGCTGGCGCTGGTGGGGCTTTCCGCGCTGGGCCGCCGGCTGCTGCGGAGATGGCGCGGGCTCGCGGGGCGCGACTTGCTGGTGGCGTTCGCCATGACCCTGGTGGCGGCGGGCCTGCCGACGTTCGGACTGGCAGCCTACCTCTTCCCGATCATGTCCGCGCCCGGCTTCTACGCCACGCCCGAGAACCGCTATGCGGAGGTCGTCCTCGCCCACATCCCCGATTGGCTGGTGCCGCACGACGCGGCGGCCATCCGCCACTTCTACCTCGGGCTGCCGCCGGGCGCCGCCGTCCCCTGGGCCGCCTGGCTCCGTCCCCTGGCGCTCTGGTCGGTGCTGGCGCTGGCGATCTACCTGGTGATGGTCTGTCTCAGCGTTCTGGTGGCCGATCAGTGGATCCGGCGCGAGCGCCTCACCTTCCCGCTGATGCAGGTGCCCCTGGAGGTGAGCACCTCCGGGCGCTGGTACTGGCACGACCGGCTGTTGTGGCTGGGCGTGGCCATTCCCCTGGCGCTGCACACTCTGAACGGGCTGCACCGGGCGATGCCCGAGCTGCCGGAGGTCCAGCTCAAGAACGTGTCGTTCATGGACCTCTCGCCCGACAAGCCGTTGAGCTACCTGCGCACCAGCATCAACGTCTATTTCTCCGTCATCGCCGTGGCCTACTTGCTGCCGGCGGAGGTCTCCTTCAGCATCCCCTTCTTCTACTACGTCCACCGGCTGCAGTATCTCGTCGCCTACATCCGGGGCGGCGACCTGGCCTTCGGCAGCGTGGCCCAGGGTCAGTACGTGGGCGCCTTCCTGGCGTTTGTGGGGATGGGGCTGTGGGTGGCCCGGCCGCACCTGCGGGAGGTGGCGCGGCTGGCGCGCCGGGGCGAGGGCGAGCGCGGCGCCGAGTACCGCTGGGCGCTGGTGGGGCTGGCTCTCGGCATCCTGATGATGACCGGCTGGCTGCGGGCCGCCGGCGTGCGCGCGTCGGTGGCGCTCGCCGTGGCGGTGCTCTTCGTGGTGATCGCGCTCGGGCTGGGGCGGCTGGTGGTGGAGACCGGCGCGCTCTTCGCCAAGGCGACGCAGATGCCGCCGCTCACCGCCTTCGAGTACATGGCCGGCACCTCCTGGCTGCGCACGCCCGAGGTGCCCGTCATCGGCATGGTGGGGTACATCTTCATGTTCGACCTGAAGGCGTTCGCCATGCCGGCGCTGGCGCACGCCCACAAGCTGGGCGACGCGGCGGGCATTCCGCGGCGGCGGATGGTGGGGGCGCTGGTCCTGGCGCTGGCGGTGGGCACGGTTGCCTCCTACACCAGCCTGCTCTGGATGGCCTACCACCACGGCGCGGTGAAGATGAGCCCCTGGTTCTTCGTGAGCGGCCCCACGTCGCACTTGGACAGCTTCGTCAGCCTGGTGTCCACGCCGCGCCCCCCGGATCTGCTGAAGCTGGGCGCGACGGTGGGCGGGGCGCTCTTCGTGCTCTTCCTCTCGGCGATGCGCCAGCGTTTCCTCTGGTGGCCGCTGCACCCGTGCGGCTACATCCTGGCGTCGTCGTTCGAGACGGGGCGCATCTGGTTCCCGTTTCTGATCGGGTGGCTGTGCAAGGCGGCGCTGATCCGCGCGGGGGGCCTCAAGCTCTATCGGCAGGCGTGCCGGTTCTTCTGGGGGCTGCTCCTGGGCGAGTTCGCCGCGGCGGCGCTCTGGCTGGGGGTGAGCGCCGCCTCGGGGCTGGGGGGTTACGCGATCTTCCCGTAGAGGGATGGTGTGGTGAGATGCCGGCGTCTCACCACACCGATCTTCTCGGCGCCGCGGCCCACGGCTGCCGCCGCGCCTCCCGTCGGAAGCGAACGCTGGCGATCGCTACGCCGGCGCCAACTCCCGGTGCGCCGCCTTGAGCTGCTCGGGGATGCGCAGCATCTGCGGGCACTTCTCCTCGCACACGCCGCACTCGAGGCAGGCATCCGCCTTCGCGCCCTTGCCGCCCCGGCCGATGGCGGCGTAGCGGCTGCGGGCCGCGCCCCAAAGACCGTACACCCGCCCGACGTTGTAAGCGGCGAAGATGGCGGGGATGCTGACGTCGTTGGGGCAGGGGAGACAGTACTCGCACCCGGAGCAGTAGAGCTCGGCCATCTTCTTCATGCGCTCCAGGTGTTCCTGGATCGCCTGCTTGTCCGCTTCCGAGAGGCTGACCGGGTCGGCGGCGGTGGCGAAGTTCTCTTCCACGTGCTGCATCGTGCTCATGCCGGAGAGGGCCACCGAGACGTTGGGATTGGCGAGCACGAAGCGGAGGGCCAGCTCCGGAACGCGGCGAATCCCCGGCACGAGCTGCTCCAGCACCTCGCTGGTCGCGCCGAGGCGCCCGCCGCCCACCGGCCCCATCACCACGATGCCGACGCCCTTCTCATGGGCGTGCGCGATGCCATCTTCGAGCTGGCGGTCCAGAATGTTGTACTGGAGCGTGATCACCTCGGGGTAGCCGCTATCCACCAGCTTCCGCAACGCCTCGTTGCTGTCGTGGAAGGAGCAGCAGATGTGCCGGATCAGGCCCTGCTCCTTCGCCTTCATCATCCACTGGCCGAGATGCGACACCACGTCCTCCTCGTAGCGCTGCCAGCGGATGCCGTGGTGATTGTAGATGTCAATGTGGCTCACCTGGAGGCGCTCCAGGCTATCATCCAGGTTGGTCCACCATTCCTTCTCATCGGTGCCGTAGTAGGGGTTCTTGGTCGAGACGACGATCTTGTCGCGCCATCCCTTGAGCGCCTCGCCGACGACGCGCTGGCTGTCCTGGTTGCAGTAGCCGACGGCCGTATCAATGTAGTTGAGGCCGTTCTCGAAGGCGCGGTGGATCATCGGGATCGCCAGGTCGCGGTTGACGCGCTGTTCCTGACCGGCCCCGACCATCGGCAGGCGCATGGCGCCGAAACCGAGCTGTGACACCTCCAGTCCTGTGCGACCAAGCTGACGGTAGATCATGACGCTCTCTTCTCCATCCTGAAGCTCCCCCGGGGGCCCTCATCGGGATTCGTCGGGCAGCGTTGGGTCCTGGCGCAGGGCAGTCGCGACGGTTCGCTCCGCCTTCGCGGCACCCACGGATACGAAGGTATTCGCCGAACGGGGGCGTGTTCCTTCTCCGGGCAGCCGGATGAGCGTGCGGAACCTACAACGCCGGGTGCAGTTCGGGCGGCTGGTACCCGCGGAGAAAGTCCACGGCGGCGCTCTTGTCCGCGAACTGCCCGTCGATCCGGTCGCCGTTGCGATAGCGGATCTCCACTTCATAGCGCAGCGCGGGGGTGCGATCTTCAGGACCGGCATACCGCTCGATGAACGATATGGCATCCGCTACACAGCCCCACTCGTGGGCTCGCCCGTGCAGGGGTAGCACTCTCACAAGCGTGATCTGCCTGGTCACGACCCGAGCAAGCGCCACCATGAAGTTGACTAGGGGCTCGATGGATGCCTCGAGTGCATCCCCGATGATCTGCCCGAACTTGTGCGCCGGTGACCGAGCCATCGTGTCAGCCCTCCACCCAGAGTCGGCCCTCCTGCAGCGGAACCCGATGCTTGCGGTTCCGCCACTTGACGTTTCTGTCACGGGTCTTCTCGAAGGTATACGAGGCGAAGCCGGCAGCCACAGCCAACTCCCCGAGCCACCGTTCGACCGGCACGTGAATGCCGTAGGGCGCCGAGTCGCCCACCACGAAGCAGACACGTGCTCCCCGCGCCGTAACGCGCCGCAGGGCCATCCAGACCCGTGCCAGGTCCAGAAAGTAGGCGGCAATCATCGTGTGGTACGCTTTCTTGCCGCCGTGGTTCTGCCTCTCCGCGGAAAGCAGATGGCACACGTGCTGGATCTCGTCCCGTATGGGTGTGAGGCGCCGGTCCTGGAGCATGCGTAGGGTATCATCCACATCGCGGGCCACGTGCTGAGTGCAACTTCGGACCAGGTATCGGCGGACAGCCTGCTGGAGGTCGCCCCAGCCCTCCACATCTCCGAAGAAGCACATCTCCAGGCGAGTGGCGTCGGCGTAGTCGTAGTTGTTGGCATACGGCGGTGACGTGATCACCAGGTCCGCCCAGCCAGGGGGGATCGCAGAGCAATCGCGTGCGTCCCCCCGAAGCAGGATCGCCGGACGTCCGGCGTGCGCGGCTTGCAGGGCCGTCATGTCACCGCTCATCAGCCAGATCCTGAGTAGAAAGGCATCGTAAGGGTCCAGTGCCCGCGCCTTTCGCTTGCCGGGCAGGATGTACTGCCACTGGGCCGTTCCCACCGGGGAGCACTCCCGCAGCACCGAGGCGAGGGCCAGCCAGGTCAACTCGGAGGAAAGGGACCCGTCAGCCGCATCCAGCCATGCGCGCTTGAGGCGATCAAGCGACTTGAGCACCTCCGGTGGATAGCAGCGTTGTATCAACTGCGGATACGGCCCCGGATCGTCGTCGATGGACTGGGCGCGATCCAGTACGGACAGGGCGAAGGCTCGGAACTCGCTGGGCTTCTCCCGCCAGTGCAGCTTGGCCGCCGCGACGCGGGCGATGAAGGGGTGCGCCTCAATCCCCATCGCGTCGGCACGTGAGCTCTCCGCCTCGATGAGAACTGTGCCGCAGCCCGCGAACGGATCCAGGACCCGACACCTGCCCCGCTCCTTCTCACGGCAGAGGATCTCATGCACCCACACGGCGGAGAAGCCGGCCGGGTATCGGAACCACCGGTGCACCGGCAGCGAGAGGTTGGCTGCGAATGTTGATGTCGTGTCCAACGTGGCCTGGGCCTCGTCAGCCACGTTGATAGGAAACAGACTGGGCTGCTGCTCGGCCGGCTTCAGGGTCATGTTGCATCCAAACTACTATCACGCTGCCGTCAGGGCCCTACGCCAGCTCGATGCGCAGCGGCGCTCCTGCCCTCCGATACGCCTCGCGGCAGGCGGCGTAGGCCTCGTTCACCGCCGCCGGTGATGCCGGCTCGCCCAGCGGATCCACGATGCCGGTGAGCGTCAGCGGGCGCGGCGCCAGCGAGGCGGCGAGGTCCGTCAGGTCGTAGACGGCCAGGGCGCCCGGCACGGCGTTGGCGAGCTGATCGCGAGACACGGGCGCGTGCGCCACCGCCTTCCAGGAGAGGACCAACCCCTCCAGCACGACGCCCCCGATGCGTGGCTCCAGCGCCGCCGCGTGCAGCGCCATCGGCGCCACGGAGCCGACGCCCACCGCAAGCATCCGGGCCGACTCCGCGGGCCACTCGTCGGCGGCCCATTCCAGCACGGAGAGCAGGTCGTAGACCCGCTGCCCCAGCAGTGGGCGCGCCAGGTGCAGGGCGAGGAAGGCTTCCTTCGAGTGGTGGCGATCAGGGCGCGCCGAGGCGGCCGTCTCACCCATGCCGCGCAGGTCCACGGCGACCACCCGGTACCCCTCCTTCACCCA
Organism: Armatimonadota bacterium; assembly: GCA_016199585.1. Lineage (GTDB taxonomy): Bacteria > Armatimonadota > JAAZEB01 > JAAZEB01 > JAAZEB01 > JACQGM01. The sequence continues at coordinate 3,265 of JACQGM010000042.1, read as the reverse complement.
CTGCTCGATGGGGCCGCCCGGGACCGCCGCCGCAGCCTTGCCCTCGCCGTGGGCATGGAGGACGCACCCGATGGGCGCGCGCGCCCTGGGCGTGAAGACCACCGCGGGCAGGAGGATCCCCGGCTCGCTCTCCAATGTCATCCCCTGCAGCTCGCAGCCCCGGCGCTGGCGCGTCCAGCAGCGAGTCGCCTTCGCGGCGGGGATCTCATCGGGCAGGGCGATGAGCCGGCGCACCTCGCTCAACCAGGCGCCGCCGGGGTGCTCGGCCTGGAAGCGCGCCCGCTCCGCCGCGACCACGCCCTCACGCTCGATGTTGAGTTCGGTGGCGCTCCGGCCCCCGAACTCCAGGAGCACCTGGCCCGTGCGGGTACACTGCAGCTCCTGGTCGGTGAAGATCGGGTAGTCGCCCTCTTCGGGGGCATCATCCACGCCGAGGAGCCAGCGGCGCATCCAGCGCATGGCGGCCTGGCGTCGGGGTCGGGAGAAGCCATGCCCATCGCCGTACTCGAAGATGTCGGCGCGCTCGCCGTGGCCGATCAAGCCGTAGATGCGCTTCGCCTCGCGGTAGGTCTCCCAGGCCCCGTGGATGTCGAAGAAGTCCTTGGTGGCGACGCAGACGAGGGTGGGCTTCGGGGCGCGCATGGTGATGTAGTCGGCGTGGTCCATGCCGAAGGCCACCTGGCCGGTGATGTTCTGCTCGCCGTCCTGGGGGCCGCGGGTGGCGAAGAGGCGCTCGAGAGAAGTGATGTAGCAGGATGGCGCCGCTGCGAGGACGCGTTCGTCCAGGGCCATCAGGTAGGCGGTGAGGGTGCCGCCGCCGGAGTTGCCGGTGCAGCCGAGGCGCTGCGGGTCCACGTCGGGCCGGCTGGCGAGGTAGTCCAGGCTGCGGATCCCGTCCCAGATGCGGTAGGCGGCCACCTGGCTGCCCACCAGCAGCGCGCCGATGCCGACCATGGTGTGCTCGGCCGTGCAGCTCATCAGCGGCTTGCCTGCATCATCAAGGAGCTGGACTCGCTCGCCCTGGCCGATCGGATCGTAGCAGAGAGCCAGTATCCCGTTCTGCGCCAGCAGGATGCCCACGCGCTGGTAGTTCTCGGATGCCTTGCCGTTGGCGCTGTGCCCGCACGGGATCAGCACCCCGGGGAAGGGTGGCGTTCCATCCGGCACATAGGCAACGGCGGTCACGTGGTGGTCGGGCCGGCTCTCGTAGATGACGCGTTCGACCCGGCAGCCCGGGCCCGGCTGCGTGCTCACCACGCGCGCGTTCAGCGGCGTGCGCTCGGGGTAGCCCCCCAGCGAGCGCACGAAGTGATCGCGCAGTGCTTGTTGGCGCCGGGCCACCTCCTCGGGGGACGATAGCGCCTCGACCACCTCCCGGCGCGCTCGCAGGGCTTGCGACACCTGCCTCTGCAGGTAGGTTTCGAGCAGCTTGTCGAGCGGCGCCTGGTCTGGATCGGGCCGGAGGACGGTCAGATCCTCATCAGCGGTGGCAGCGGCAACGAGGGTGGTGATGGGTGGGAAGAGAGCGTGCATGTTCGACCTCCAGGGAGTCACTGCCCTCTTCTTCGCTGCCGGGGCCCGGGATTCCCCCCCGCAGGCGCTCCGCCCGGCTGTTACTCCGCCGCCGGCCCGTCCAGCCGCCGCATCATCGTCTGCACGGTTTCACCCATGCGGCGGCGCCGGCCGCGGCGGTCGATCAGGAACCACTCGGACTCGTACGGATCGCCGATGGCCTCGTAGCCAAGGCGCTCGTAGAGGCGCCGGGCGGCCGCGTTGGCGGGGTTGACGCCGATGCTGACCGTCGTGAACCCCTGCTCGCGGCAGAGGCGCTCGGACGCGCGCATCAGGGCGGTACCGATGCCCTGGTCGCGGAACGGCTCCATCACCCGCAGCGAGACGATGGCGGGGGGATCGTCTTCCAGGTTGATGCCGACGTGCCCGATCGGGAAGCCGAGGAAAGCCGCCACCAGCACCGGTTGCGTGCCTGCCTGGTGGCAGCGCCACTCGTCGCGGTAGTAGCGGCGGTAGTCTTCGCCGCCCTCCCACTCCAGGCGCAGCAGGTCGCTCTCCTCAAGCGCCCGGATGCGCACCACGCACTCCTTCAAGGGGACAACTTCATCCATTCGCGTTCGTCTGCGTCCATTCGCGGTCGGTTCCGCCTGCGAAGCTACTCCGGGCGCGGCATCCGCAGGTGGTCCGATAGGTACGGCGCCACCGCGCGCGTCCATTCCTCGATGCGCGAGAAGTCCGCTTCTGCCACGGCGACACCTTCCCCATCCTTCACCTCGGCCAGCACCTCGCCCCAGGGGGCGATGATCGCCGAATGGCCCACGGCCCGGAGGTGGCCGTCGGCGTCGTAGCCGCCGCAGTGGTTCGCCGACATGAAGAAGACGCCGTTCTCCAGGGCGCGGACCATGCCCTGCGCGCGATACGCCGCGGCCGCGGGGTAACGCCACTGGCGGCACGTGTCGCTATCCACCCAGGCAGTGGGGTGAACCAAGAGGCGCGCGCCGCGGAGGACCAGGTCGCGCATGTACTCAGGGAAGACGTAGTCGTAGCAGATGGCGACGCCTCCCACGGCGAAGCCGAAGTTGTGCAGGCAGCGGCGGTGTCCGGGGGTGAACACCGCTGGCTCCCCGACGTAGAGATAGCACTTGCGGTAGCGCGCCGCCACCTCCCCGGAAGGGGAGATCACCAGCGCGGTGTTGTAGGGTCGGCCCTCCGCCTTCTCCACCATGCCGGCCACCACCCAGAGCTTCCCGCTCGCCGCCGCGTCGCCGAGGGCGTCGCTCGTGCGCCCGGGCACCGTCTCGGCCAGCTCCGCCAGGCGCGCGCCGGCCAGGCCGGTGTTGAAGCACTCGGGCAGGCACACCAGCTCGGCGCCCTCCGCCGCCGCCCGGCGGATGAGGGCCCGGCCCTTCTCCAGGTTCGCCGCCACGTCGCCCACCGCGCAGTCCACCTGCGCCACTGCCAGTCTCGCCATCGGTCGCGCTCCTTCCCCGCCGGGGGCGCCGGGCGGTCATTCCCGCGGGGCGGCCCGGCTTTCCTGCAAGCAGGATTCGGGGTCGGGAAGCGGGGTCCTGCCGCTCTCCATCACCGGGCGCGCCGGTCCGGGAGTGACGGTGAAGCCTTCGGACTGCCACACAGGGCCGTTTCATCGCCCCACCGCCGTGAGGCTCGCGGTGCCGCAGCCGCCAGGAGCATCCCGGAGACTGCCCGGAGCGCCCGAGAATCGGGCTGCTCTCCCGCGAGCATCCCCCTCACC
>JACQGM010000432.1 GCA_016199585.1 Armatimonadota bacterium | reverse complement strand
GCCACCGCCGCCGCATCGGGCAGGGGCGCATCCGCTGCCAGGAAGCCGTGCTCCTCAGCCCGCTCGCGGTACTCCCGCACAGTACGGCGGGAGACACCGAGGTCTCTGGCGATGCTGCGCTCCGGCCAGGCCGAGCGCAGCCGGTAGATGATCTCCTGTACGAGTCGCATGTCCAGTGAGCCTCTTGCAGAACGATGGTGCATCGGGCTCAAGTGACCAGTACATGGCGTTGAAGACGCCTTTCCATGCTCGATCCAGCCCCATTCGGGGTTCTTTCATTGCGTCCCGCTCCCGGGAAGCGCCGGGCGGCGCATCGCGGGGCGTGCCAAACCCTGAGGGTGCGGGCCCTCCCGACCTTGCCATCCCGCGATGGCCAACTTCAGGCGGCGAGATGCAGCAGACGGTCGGCCGTGAGCGCCAGAATGCCAAACATCAGGTGTGCGAAGACCTTCGCGTGCCCGCGCACGCGCACCATCCGGCCCCCGAAGTCATCCTTGAGCGCCGAGTTCGCACGCTCCACGGTTGTCCGTTCGCCATAGCGGCGCGCCGTCGCCGGATCCATGGGCACTACCTCATGCCCCCGGCTGTTCCTCTCGATGATCGGCACCCGCCCCGCGCTGCGACAGAAATCGGCGATCACCTTGGCATCATACGCCGAGTCCATCAACTCATACAGGTGGATGACGCGCTCTGCCGTCATCTTCGCCAACGGGATCGCCACCTGACTGTCATGCGGCGAAGCTGCCGTCAGCACCGCCGAGAGGGGTATACCATGGTCAGCCACATCCCGATGCAGCTTGAAGCCCTTCCACGTGTGCTTCTTCCCGTTGCTGTCCTTCTTCGTTCCCCAGTCGCACTGCTTGGGGAGTTCCTCCATCGCCTCTTGCCAGGTCTGCTCCACCTGACGCTCCAGGCGTGTCGGCTCTTTGGGTGGCCTCTCATCCCCCTTCTTCGGCCTGCCGCGCTTCCGCTCGGGTGCGGCGGGAACCGGCTCGGCCGCTTTACCCTTCAGCTTCGCTGCCGCCTTCTCCCGCCCGTCGATCTCGGTGCTATCGCGCGAGACATGATGCACCACATGGGGCGAGACATGCTCCCGAACGAGCGCCTCATGCACCCGCTGCGGCAACTTACTTGCCGCAAACTCTGCGAACGCACGCGAGAAGGTCGCCTCAGAAGGCACGTCCTTGGCCTTCTCCCACCCGCAGATACGCCTCAGTGGATACTACTACGCAACTGGTCGATGAGAACCCTTGTCGTCGCCAGATTGCAAACCGCTTTCGTCACGAAGGCACGCGCCGGGGCTTGGCGGTCCTCAGCCGGACGCCCACGCATCTGCAGGGCACTCGACGTGACGAACTCCTCGACGCGCACCAACTCAAGGATCGCCACCAACCGCTTCTGTTTGTCGGTGAGCGGACCCAGCGACTCCTCCAGATGCGGGAACAGCGACCTCTCGACACGCGCCCAGAAACCTGCTATGATCCCAGCCACAGGGCACCTCCTCGAACGCTTCTGTGTTACTACAGTTCGACAAGAGGTGCCGTTATTCTTGGTTCCCAGCCACTTCTGCAAGAGGCTCGGTTGACGGCGGAATGTCTTCCCGGCGTGCGTCCTTGCGAACGCCGACCGCGTGGGCACGCTCCCAGGACAATTCCCGGCATCCTCCGCACGTTCCTGCCCGCAGGACCCTCGACATTACGCCCTGGGTGAAGGAGAGTCCGGCGCGGAGGATGCCTCCAACTCGGTGCCGCTGCCGGCGAGCGCTGAGCCAGCGATCAGTTCGGCGGGGCCGTCTCGCAGGGCTCGCTCGATGCGCCGGATCGCTCCCCGGCACGCCCGCCGCACTTCCCGGTCGGGGTCGCGCTCCCATCGCTCCCGCAGCGTCACCAGGGCGCTCGACGCCTGGATCCCGGACCGGCCGAGCGCCATCGCCGCCGTCCGCCGCAGGCCCGCGTCCTCGTCCGCCAGCGCCTCGGCCAGCGCCGCCACCCCGCGGCCATCCCCAATCCAGCCGAGACCAATCGCCGCGACCAGGCACCGGTGCTCTCCCTGTGCCTCCGCCATGTCACCCAGGTACTCGGCCGCCCGCTCGCGGTCCGCCGTGCCGAGCAGCACGGCGGCGACGCAGCGCTGCGGGAGCGGCGAAGTTAGGTTTCCGACCTCGCGCCGCACGCTCTCGCGGATCCGGTCGAGCGGGAAGACGCCGGGCTTGATACCGATCCGGCTCGCCACCTCAAAGCCACGGTCCAGCAGGTCCAGGCCGCGCAGCAGGCCCGCGACTTCCTCCCAAGTGAGGGTGGCTTCGAACAGGGGTGCGCCCTGCCCGCCGATCTGATCCACCCACTGCCGCAGCGGGTCTTCCTGGCGCATCATCCTCCTCCCCTCGCGGGCGGCGGGTCCGGCGTGCTCTCCGGGCCGGCCTCCGCCATCAGCTCGAGGCCGCTCCCCTCCGGCGCCGACGCAGCCTCCAGCTCGAGGCCGCTCCCCGTCGGCGCCGCGGCGGCTTCCAGCTCGGCGCGGCCCCGGCGCGCGCCCCATTCGATGTGCCGGAGGGTGCCGCGGCAGAGGGAGCGCACCCCCCGATCCGTGTCGAGGCGGGCCATCTCCCGCAGCCGCGCGAGCGCCGGGACCGCCTGCGGGCCGAGCGGACGTAGCGCCGCGGCCGCCGCATAGCGCGCGTCCGCGTCCGGATGGGCGAGCGCCCCCACGAGTGTCTCGACCGCCCGGGCGTCGTGCAGGTGGCCCAGGGCGATGGCGGCGGCGAGGCGCCGCTCCTCGTCGTCGCTCTCCAACATCGGCCGCAGGCGGCCAGGCGCCGTGTCCGGCCACCCGAGCCGGCCGAGGAAGAGCGCCGCATTCAGGCGCACCGCCCGAACCGGATCGTCCAGCATCGCGAAGAGGCGCTCGCCGTCCATCTGGTCGCCGACGAGCTGCGTGTCGCCGACCACCTGGCCGAAGAGGGACCACACGCCTTCATGCGGCATGCCCGGGCTGTGCAGGGATCTGAGGAGCCGCTGGTGCGCCTCTCTCGGGTTGCTGCCGCGCGCCAAGAGCGAGCGCCAGGCGCGGAGGATACCGCCGGCCCAGCCATCGCCGGGTTTCCCTCCTCGCAGCCAATCCCGGGATCGTCGCGGCCCCATCGTGAGTCTCCCATCCCTCCCGGCCCGATTATGGCACAGGCGGCGGGGGATGTCAAACCGCGCGGGGGGCACCGCGGCGCCGCCAGCCCGGTTCCCGGACGCTCCGAGGCAGTGGCCCGCGAGCACTTGCGCGTCCCACGGTGTCCAAGGCAGCGGCCCGCGAGCACGCGCGCGTCCCACGGTGCCCCGAGCCACGGGCGACACCCCGGAGACGGCATCGGAGCGCCCGGGAACCGGGCCGGGGGCGGGGACGGGAGGCCGCTCTGGAGCACCGGCCCGGTTTCCGGGCGCTCCGGGCAATCGCCGGGCGGCGTTGGCCCGGTTTCCGGGCGCTCCGGGCAGCAGGCCGACGCTCCCTTTGCGCGCGTTCCCCTCACTCCGTCAACGTGACGCGCCCCGTCGCGATCCGCTCCACCGCCGCCCGCGAGAGGGGCGCCGGGTGGAGCTTCCCCTCCTCCCACAGCGTCAGCGTGCTCGTCCGCTTGGGACGATCCGGTCGCTCGGATTGGCCGATCGGGAGGAGACTCATCGCCTGGTCGGGATCGTGCATCGGCACGAACTGCGTGTAACTCTGCGCCGCCTGCGACCGGATCGTGCCGCCATCCACGTTGGTGAGCGCCGGCATTCTCACGTCCAGGAGCGGATCGAGCGACGGAAGCCGTCCAGGCTCTCGTAGTAGCCGATGGTGCGCTGCGCCACCCCCGTCCGGGCGCGCTCGGGCGCGCGCTCCCGGCCGGCGCGGACGAGGCGCTGCCCCGACGCGCGGTGTTCCTCTCGGGAGGAAAGAGTGTGCCCGCCGATGGCGAACTTCACTACCGAGAGGGGGAGCGCGTGCGCGGCAAGGACCCGGACGAAATCCGCCGGTTCCTGGCCCGGGCCTCGGGCCGGGTGGTGGTGGAGTGGCAGCACGAAGGCATGGGCTGGCAGGCCACGCTGGCGCACACCCACGGCGACGTGGTGGCGCTGGCGATCTGGTGCGAAGAGGCAGGCTTCGTGGCCTACCACGAGGAGCTGGCGCCCGACCTGCTCCGCCGCCTCGCCATCGTGCCGCACGAGCCACTCTGGACTCGCCTGCGGCGGGCCCTCCGCCGCCTGCGCGCCCGCTTCCCCGGGTGACGGCGCTCCTGCCGGTCTCCCCTTCCCTTCCCGGCGTTTCCGGGCTATAATGAAGCCACCGCTCCCTGCCGAGGGTTCCGGCGCGGAAGGAGTAACGATGCCCCGGTATCGCTGCCGTGAAGAGCGCCTGCCGACCGGCGAGCGCGTGGTCCGCCTCGAAGACACCGCCGCCGGCGTGGATGCCGCCGTCATCCCCGAGCGCGGCGCGGACTGGTCCGCCTTCGGGATGCACGACGCCTCGGGGAGACGCATCGAGTTGCTCCACCCGGCGGTGGACTTCGACGGCCCCGGGTCGTCGCCGGTGCTCTTCCCCATCGTGGGACGCTCGTGGTGCGACGGACAACTGGGCGCCTACCGGCACCGGGGCCGGGTCCGCCCGATGCCAATCCACGGCTTCGCGCGCAGCACGGCGTGGGAGGTGGCCGCGCGCGGCACGGATGGCGCCAGCGCCCGGGTCACCTGCCGCCTGGCCGACTCCGAATCCACGCGCGCCCTCTATCCCTACCCCTTCCGGCTCACGCTCACCTACCGGGTGCGGGCGGGCGCGCTCGCCATCGAGGCGGCCGTGGAGAATCCGGGCGACGAGCCCCTCCCCTTCCACCTCGGCTATCACCCCTACTTCCGCGCGCCCGTGCTCCCCGGGGGCGACCGCCGCCGCTGTCTGCTGGGGGTGCCGTCGCGCGCCGCCTGGGAGCTGGAGAACGGGGGCACGACCGGCGGGCAGGTGCCGCTGCCCGATGACCTCGCCTACGACCCGCCGCGCCCCCTCGCCGATGCCGGCCTCGACCGGGTCTTCGCCTCCCTGCGCCCCGATCCTGCCACCGGCCTCGCCGCCTGCCGGCTGCTCGACCCCGACTGCGGCTGCGGCGCCGAAGTCCGCTTCGACGTGGCCGACTTCCCCGTATTCGTCGTCTACTCGCCGTCGCACCAGCCCTTCGCCTGCCTGGAGCCCTGGACCGGACTCCCGGGCGGTCTCGGAGATGACGTGCTCGCCGGGCGGCAGGCACGCCGCGTCGCCCCCGGCGGGCGCTTCACGGCGACCGTCACCGCACACCCGCTGGTCCCATAGCGCGTGGCCGCGCCGGGCCGGGGCGAGGGCGCGCTTGACAGGCTGGAAAGGCGGAGTTATACTGACACTGGTGAGGTAGAGGCTCCGGTATCGCGAAAGGAGGGCACCCCTGTGCGAGTTGCCTGGCTCCTGATGGCGGCCATGGTCGGCGTCCTGGCGATCCCCGCATCCAGAGCGCCCGGACAGTCTCAGTCGCCGCTGCGGATCACGGCGCCGAAGCCCGGCGCCGTGGTGAGCGGGACGGTGTCAATCGTCGTCGAGGCGGCCGAAGACCTGGCGCTATCCTTCGTGGTCTTCGGCATTGACGGGCAGCGGCCGGCGTCAACGAACGCGCGGCCCTATTCCTGTGCCTGGGATACGCGCGCCTTCTCCGAGGGCCCGCACATCCTCTTCATCGAGGGGCACGGACGGTTCGGCATGGTGGCGACCGCCGGGCCGATCCAGGTGATCGTGCGCAACCATGAGCCGACCGTGGCTCTGCTGGCGTCCCCGACGGCCGTGGCCAGCCGGGTGCTGCCGCCGATGCAGGCGCCCGCGCCCCCGGCCGTCGCCCCGCCGCCCATACGGGTTCCCGTCGAACCCGGCCTGGTGCTGGGCGGGCGAACGCTGCCGGTGGCGGTACGCATCCTGGATGGTCACGGCTACGTGCCGGTGCGCCCGGTGGTCGAGGGCCTCAACGGCACGATCACCTGGGACCAGGAGACCCACTCCGCCACCGCGTGGGCCCGTGACCGCGAGGTGAAGCTGGTCCTCGGAGAACCGGTTGCCGTCCTGAACGGGACCCCGGTGCCGCTTTGGCGCGCGCCCTCCCTGGAGGCAGACCGCCTGGTGCTGCCGGCGCGCGGCTGCGCGCACCTCTTCGACCTGTCGGTCGCCTGGGACGCCGCGCTGCGGCTGATCCGCCTCGGAGCGCGCGGCGCAGCGGCCGAGACCGCCATCCTCCGCCAGACCCCGGGGAAGTGAAGAGTGAAGAGTGAAGAGTGAAGAGTGAGCTGGCGCTTCACTCTTCACTCTTGAGCCACTTGCAAAAAAAAGATGCCCTATATATGGGCGGGTCTCCCAGCAATGTGGCACACATTGTGTAGTCTGCCGATCTTTGCAAGTGGCTCTCTTCACTCTTCACCCTTCACCCTTCACTCCTCACGCCCCGTCCCTGTTTCGTTCCCCCGGGCCTCGGGTATGTACGCCGCGCTGAGCATCGGCTGCCCGCCGGAGAGTGAAGAAGGCCGGAACATGGCGACGGTGATGTACCAGGAGGCCTACGGACGCGCCCGGGAGCTGCGCGAGCGGCTCGACCGCATGCGCCAGTGGTTCGACACGCGCGCGGATGCCGCCGATGACGAGGAGCTGCGTTGGCGCCGGGATCGCTTCGAGGCCGTCCAGCGCGAGTACGACGAGCTGCTCCAAATCATCCGCACCTACGGCAAAGCGCCGGGGGCGAACGGCGCGCGCGGGTCCTCAACAGCGAGCGACGTGCGGGACGAACTGGAGTGAGGACCTACCGATGAGGAACCGCGACGAGAGCAGCCGGAGCAGCGACCCCCGGTTCCCGGTGCCGGAGCAGCAGCCGACGCAGGGGCCGGTGGAGTACTGGGACGGCGATGTGACGGGGGCGCCAGAGCTGCCGGACCACCTGGGCGACCCCACGCGCCGGAAGCACCCCACCATTCTGAGCCAGGAGGGGGAAGAGGAAGCTCCCGAGAGCGAGCTGCCCCCGCGAAAGGGGGCCTGATGTTCCCTCTGCGCGATGACGTGCCGGCACGGCGCAGCCCGATCGTCCTGTACGCCCTGGTCGTGGTGAACGTGCTGGTGTTCCTCTACGAGCTGTCGCTGCCGGCCCCGGCGCTGCGCCAGTTTGTCGCCAACCTGGGGGTGGTGCCGGCGGACTTCGCCGGCCCCGGCGGCCGCATCGAGCCGGAGCCGTCGGCGCTCGCCACCCTCTTCACCTCGATGTTCATCCACGCGGGTTGGCTGCACATTCTGGTGAACATGTGGTACCTGTGGATCTTCGGCAACAACATCGAGGACCGCATGGGACACCTGCGCTTCCTGGTGTTCTACCTTCTGGGGGGCGTCGCCGCGGGGCTGGCGCACCTGGCGCTGAACTGGGGCTCGCCGGTGCCCAGCATCGGCG
>JACQGM010000444.1 GCA_016199585.1 Armatimonadota bacterium | reverse complement strand
CACTCCCACACCCCCACACCGCACTACCCCTCCTGGAAACCTACCGCCTCCTCTCCGGCGGCCTCATCGCAGGCCTGCGGCGGCTCGGGCTGGAGGCGCGCCTGGCGCCGGGGCAGAAGGCGCACCGGGGCCCCTCGGGCGCCGATTGCTTCGCCGCGGCGGCACAGTGCGACCTGGTGGTGGGCGGGGAGAAGATCTGCGGCAGCGCCCAGCTCCGCCGCCAGGGGGTGGTGCTGCAGCACGGAGCGCTGCCGCTCTCTCTGCCGGTCACGGCCTCCTACTGGCGGGAGGTGGGACCGCCGGCCCGCGCCACCGATCTCTCTCGCGCCCTTGGCCGCCGGCCCTCCCGGGATGAGGTGACGGATGCGCTGGCGGCGGGCTTCGCCGAGGCGCTGGGTGCTCGCCTGGTTCCGGGCGAGTTGACGGATGAGGAGCGGGCGCTGGCAGCGGAGCTGCGCCGGGAGCGGTACGCGAACGACGCCTGGAACCTGAGGCGGTAGGGCGAGATCTCGTCAGGTCTACCGGGCCGCGCGGGCGCGAGCCACCACCCCCGGTGACGTCGAAGGAGCCATTCCAGACTGCCTGCCCGGCGCGGCCGGGATGACCGACCGCGCCGGGCCTGCCGATGGCGGCACGCTCTTCCTGCCCGAGGCCGCGGCGACGGGCGCCTGCCTACGACGGGAAGACGGGTGGTGGCGGCACCTGGTCGCCCGGGTCCGGCGCGGTGACCGTGACGCTTCCGGCGCTCACCTCCGCGGAGGCGTTCCCTTTGGTATCGGTGGCGCGAACGACCACGGTGTAGGTCTGCGCGGCGCCGGTGGCACTGCCGTTGGGGGGCACGCTGTAGGTTCCGGAGTAGGTGGACCCACTCGCGGGAGAGAGCGTGACGGTGCCGATGGTGGTGCCCTCCCTGGCGATCGTGGCGGTCACTGTGGCCACGCCGGAGGCATCCGTCACGTTGGCGCTGACGGTGACGGAGCCGCCGCGGAAGTCGAGCGAGGCGGTGGAGAGCGCGACGCCGGTGAGGGCGGGGGCCTGAGTGTCCGGGCCGGTGCCGCCTCCATCGGGAGTGGTGGAGTCGCCGCCGCCGCCGCCGCATCCGGCAGCGGCGAGGGCGAGGCCGAGGAGCAGGGCGAAGAGCAGAGGGCTTCTCATCAGTTGATACTTCTCCTTCCGACGCGGATCGCGGAGCCGGCTCGAGTTGGGCGCTCGCCCACGGGGGGTGGGTCCGGAAACGCTGCCAGGCTGTCGCATCCCGGAGGGCGGCGTCTTAGCTGCGCCGCCCTCCGACCAGAGTTCGGAAATACTTCGGCTCGTTGACCGAGCTGATCACCACGGCATTGTGCGAGCCGGAGGCGTGGATGAACCGCCCGCCCCCGATGTAGATGCCGGTGTGGTCAACCGCCGACCCCTTCGAGCAGAAGTAGAGCCGGTCGCCGGGGGCCAGTTCGCCCCACCGCACCGGCTGCCCCACGTTGAACTGGTCGCGCGCCACGCGCGGCAGCTCAACCCCAAGACGCTTGAAGACGGACTTCACAAAGCCGGAGCAATCAATGCCCGCCCGGGTGTTCCCGCCCCACTCGTAGGGAACCCCGATGTACTCCACAGCGATCTGGATGATCCGGTTGCTGTACCGCGCCGCGTTGGCGTCCAGCGACACCGTGTAGTCGCCGAGCTCCACCAGGCTCTTGTCAATGAACCCGAGCGACCCATCCACCATCTTCACGGCGTAGTACTTGCTCGTCTGCCCCACCAGCCCCAGTGCGGTCTCCCGCGCGCAGCGGTAGAGGACCCGGCTCCGCGAGTCCGCCCTGCGGTAGATGCGGGTGTTGTCCCGGCGCACCACGCCGAGACGGGCCACGCGCTGCGGCTTGGCCGCCGCCTGCCGCGATGTGGCCGCCGCCGCCCGCTTGCCCTCTCCTTCGAGAATGAGCGTCAGGTTCTCTCGCGGCGGCGCGGCCCATACCGGGGCGGAAAGGAGAGACAGGAATGCCGCGCAAACGGTAGCCAGCCAGACCGCACGCCATCCCCCCCTGTTCGCCGGCACTGCCATTCCCTCTCTATCTCTGCCGGAAGGCGCGACGAATGGAGAAGGCGGTCGCCTCCCCCATTCGCTCCCTTTCGGCTATTCCCTCCAGAGGTCCCCGGAAGGGAGACTCAGCGCTTCGAGAACTGGAAGCCGCGTCGCGCGCGCTTCCGCCCGTACTTCTTCCGCTCCTTCACCCGCGGGTCGCGGGTCAGGAACCCCATTCGCCGCAATGTCGGCTTCAGGTTCTCGTCGGCGAGCACCAGGGCCTTGGCGATCCCGTGCCGAATGGCGCCCGCCTGCCCGGAGATGCCGCCCCCGAGGGTCTTCGCGGTCACATCGAACCGCCCGACGCTCCCGGTGGCCTCCAGCGGCTGGCGAACGACCATCTCCAGCGAGCGCCGGCAAACGAATTCACCCAGCGTCCGGCCGTTCACCGATACATCCCCGTTGCCCGGCTTCAGCCACACCTTGGCGGTGGCGTTCTTGCGATGTCCGGTTGCGTAGTACCTGATTCCGTCTGTCAAAGAGAGCCCTCCTCAATGAGGGACGAGCGGAACACTCCTCAAGTTCGCCGTGCTCGCCCCCTTTCCCTTCTGGCTAACTATCCAGTTCCAACACTTCGGGCATCTGCGCGGCGTGCGGGTGGTCGGGGCCGGCGTATACCTTCAGCTTGTCGGCCATTCGCTCGCCCAGGGTGTTATGTGGCAGCATGCCGCGGATGGCCCGGCGCACCAGCCTCTCCGGCTGTGTCTCCAGCATCTTGCCCCTGGTGGTGGTCTTCAGCCCGCCCGGCCAGCCGGAGTGCCGGTAGATCGGCTCGTCGGCCTTGTTGCCGGTCAATACCACCTTCGCCGCATTCACGACGATCACGTGGTCGCCCGTGTCCACATTGAGCGTGAAGATCGGCTTATGTTTGCCGCGCAGGATCTCGGCCACCCGGGTGGCAACGCGCCCGATCGGCTTTCCGGCGGCGTCCACCACAAACCACTGCCGCTCAATCTCCCGTGGCTTCGCCACGTAAGTCTTCATCGAGACCAACCTCCTCAGTAATCCACCCGCGCCAGGCAAAGCCCCCCGGGCGGGGCCGCCGCACCCGCCGCCGCGCGGTCTCGGGCGGCCAGAATCCCGGCCACGCTCTCCGGGGCCAGCTTGCCGCGGCCCACGTCCACCAGCGTGCCCACGATGGCGCGCACCATCCCGCGCAGAAACGCGTTGGCGCGCACCACAGTGACCAACATGTCGCGCCGCAGCCGGCAGCGCACCCAGAAGACCTCGCGCACGGTGCTCCGCTGCGCCGCCGCATCCACGCAGAAGGAGCGGAAGTCGTGCGTGCCGCGCAGGGCCCGCGCCGCTTCGTTCATCGCCGCCACGTCCAACGGCCAGGGGTAGTGCCAGGAGAACCGCCGCGTGAAGGGCGACGGGTACGGCGCCATCGCCATCAGGTAATAATAGACGCGGCCCCTGGCCGACCGCCGCGCGCTGAAGTCCGGCGGTACGGACGCAGCGCCCTGCGCCACCACGGTGGGCGGCAGCACGCTGTTGAGCGCGGCGGGCACCCGGGCGGTGGGGATGCGCGCTCCGGTGCGGAAGTTGAACACCTGCCCGCACGCGTGAACGCCCGCGTCGGTGCGCCCCGCCGGAGTGATCCGAACCGGGTGCTTCAGCAGCCGCTCCAAACCATCCTCCACCACCTGCTGAATCGTCGGCGTCTGCGCCTGTCGCTGGAACCCCAGGAAGCCGGTGCCGTCGTAAGCCAACAGCACCGCGATGTTCCGCCGCCCCTCGGCGTCGCGCTCCTCACTCCACGGCAGAGTGCCCGGGAATCGCTCGGCGCGGGTCACCGGTCAATCAACCAGCTCGAGCTTCACCCGCATGGCCGCATCGCCGCGGCGATGGCCGACCTTGGTCAGGCGGGTGTAGCCGCCCGGTCGGTCCACGTAGCGCGGCGCCACCTCGTTGAAGAGGCGGGCGATGAGCGCCTCGCCGCGCGCGGTGCCGCCCAACACTCGGCGGGCCAGACGCCGCTTATGCACGGTGTCCTCGCGCGCGCCGGTGATGATCTTCTCCACCATCCTCTGGGTCTCGCGGCCGCGCCCGGCAGTGGTTTCAATGGCGCCGTGCTCAATGACGGCCTGCACCAAGTTCTTCAGCAGGGGCATGCGCTGGTTGGTGGGCAACCCCAGCTTGCGCCCTGCGACGCGATGTCGCATTCGCAATCTCCTCCAAACCGCCAGGGAGGGGAAGCGGAAGCCCCTCAGGACTCCTCTTCCTCTTCTTCCTCCTCCTCTTCCTCTTCTTCTTCCTCCGCCTCATCCCGGGCGGTGTCTGCCGCCTCCGCGTCTTCCGTCTCCTCCTCCTCGACGTCCTCGCTCTCCTCCGCCGTCGCCTTGGCGCCCCGTGCCGCGGCGTCCTTCCCCTCGGCCAGCTCCAGGCCGTATTGGCCGAGCTTCTCCCTCACCTCGCTGAGCGACTTCTTGCCGAAGTGGCGCGTGGAGAGCAGCTCCCCTTCGCTCTTCTGCAGCAGGTCGCCCAGGGTTTCGATCCCCTGGTTGCGCAGGCAATTCGAGGTACGCACCGAGAAGTCGAGGTCCTCGATGCGGGTGCTGAGCGCGCGGGAGCGCGCGGCGCGCGTGCCGCCGGCGCCGCCCCCGGAGCCGGCGGCCTCGGCCTCTTCGCCCATGTCGAAGAAGAGGCGGAGGTGGCTATCGAGGATGCGGGCGGCCTGGGAGAGCGCCTCCGTCGGGTAGACGGTGCCGTTGGTCCAGATCTCCAGCGTCAGGCGGTCCAGGTCCGTCTTGTGGCCGACGCGGGTCGGCTCGACGGTGTAGTTCACCTTCGGCACGGGGGTGAAGATGGAGCTGACGGCGATCTCGCCGATGATGTCGTGGGCGCCCTCGTGGCGGTCGGCCGGCACGTAACCGCGCCCCTGCTCAACAACCATCTCCATGCGCAGCCGGCCGCCTGCGGCGAGGGTGGCGATGTGCTCGCCGCGGTTGATGATCTCCACCTCCGGCGGCGCCTCGATGTCGGCAGCCGTCACTTCGCCTTCGCCCTCGCGGTCGATGCGCAGCGTCAGCGGGGGGGGAGCCGATCCCTCTTCCTCGTCCTCCGCTTCTTCCTGATCCTGGCCGTTGGGATGCACCTTGATCGCCAGGTTTTTCAGGTTCAGGATAATATCGGTGGCATCTTCGACGACTCCGGGGAGGGTGGAGAACTCGTGCTGGACGCCATCGATCTTCACCGTGGTGACGGCGGCCCCTGGAATGGAGGAGAGCAGCACGCGGCGCAGCGAGTTGCCGATCGTGGTGCCGAACCCGCGCTCCAGCGGCTCGATCACAAAGCGGCCATAGGTATCCTCCACCTTCACCGGGTGTATTCTCGGCGCAATAGCTTCCACCTGGAACTCCTCTCGGGGTGCAGCCACGACGAAGTCATCGCCGCGGCCGGCACCCCGCTCCGGCTGCCCGGGCAACCGCAAGCGGCTCCGCTGCGGCCTGCCGCAGACACACGCGCACCGCGCACCTCGTGGGGGCCTCCCTCGAGGTACACGGTGAGGGTGGTGCGGGCCGCAGCCTGCAACGCCGGCGCCCCCGCAAAACCGGGGCGCGGCAGCTGCATCAGCGGCTGTAAAACCCGACGATCAACTGCTCCTGGACGTTGGTATCAATCTCCTCCCGTGACGGCAGCCATTGAACTCGCCCGCGCTTCTCCTCGAAATCCACCTCCAGCCAGGGCGGGATGCGGCGCCCGCGCGCCTGCTGGAGCGCCTCGACGATCGGCGGCTCCTCCTTGCTCGCTTCGCGCACTGCCACCACGTCGCCGGGCCGCACGAGGAAGGAGGGGATGTTCACCGTGCGCCCGTTCACCGCCAGATGGCGGTGCCCGACGAGTTGGCGCGCCTCCTTGCGCGAGGCTGCCATGCCCATGCGGTAGACCACGTTGTCCAGCCGCCGTTCCAGGAGCTGCAGCAGCGCCTCGCCGGTCACGCCCTTCTGCCGCGCCGCCTCGTCAAAGTAACCGCGGAACTGGCGCTCGAGGACGCCGTAGATGCGGCGGGCTTTCTGCTTCGCACGAAGCTGGATCCCGTAGGCCTGCACCTTACTGCGCCGCGTCTGCGCCTGCCCGTGCTGGCCCGGCGGGTACGTCTTCTTGTCAACAGCGCATTTGGGGCTGTAGCAGCGCGCCCCCTTCAAGTACAGCTTCTCCCCCTCGCGCCGGCACTGCCGGCACACGGGGCCAACATACCTCGACATGCGCTACACTCTCCTTCTCTTGGGCGCGCGGCAGCCATTGTGGGGGATCGGAGTGACGTCCTTGATCAACGTGACTTCCAGCCCGACCGCCTGCAGCGAGCGGATGGCGGTCTCGCGGCCGGAGCCGGGGCCCCTCACGTGGACATCCACCCGCCGCACCCCGTGTTCCATCGCCTTGCGCGCCGCCGCTTCGGATGCCATCTGCGCGGCGAAGGGCGTGCCCTTCTTGGTGCCCTTGAACCCCACCGACCCGGCGCTGGACCAGGAAACCACCGCGCCCTCGAGGTCTGTAATCGTGATGATCGTGTTGTTGAATGTGGATTGCACGTGGGCAACCCCGTGCGCGACGTTCTTGCGCTCTTTGGGCTTCGCTCGGCTCGGCGCCGCCTGCTTTCTTGCCATTCGATTCTCCCGGACCCGTCCTGCTCTCTGCTGCCGCCCCGGCGAGTAGCCTACCGGGCCGTCACTGCCGCTTGCGTCGCACGCCCACGGTCTTCTTCACGCCCTTGCGGGTGCGGGCGTTGGTGGAGGTCCGCTGCCCGCGAACCGGCAGGCCCCGACGGTGGCGCAGCCCCCGGTAGGAGCCGATCTCCATCAGGCGGCGGATGTTGAGCTGCACATCGCGCCGCAGGTCTCCCTCAACACGGAAGTTGCGCTCGATCTGCTCGCGGAGCTTGCTCACTTCTTCGTCCGTCAGGTCGCGCACCTTCGTCCCCGGGTCAACCCCGGCAGTACTCAGGATGTGACGCGAGCTGGAAAAGCCGAGCCCGTAGATGTAGGTCAGCCCCACTTCGATCCGCTTCTCGCGCGGAAGATCGACGCCTGCGATTCTGGCCAACGTGTACCTCCTACCCCTGCCGCTGCTTGTGCTTCGGATATTGGCTGCAGATCACCCGCACGACTCCCTTGCGGCGGATGATCTGGCACTTCTCGCACAGCTTCTTGACCGATGGTCTCACCTTCATGACGTTCCGTTTCCCCTTTGCCAGGCCGCTGGCGGCGCGCCGGCAGGCAACACGGATGGCGGAGTCTCACCGGTTGCCTCCGCAAAACCATATTCTACCACAAATCCGCCCTCATGACCAGAGCCGGCGAGCACCGTGATCCACCACCTATACCTTGTCAGGTTGCTTGGAAGCGTTGCGCCGCAAGGCTTCCAGTGGGTTCCCGCCGGGGCATCGCTCACCAAATGGGTGAGCGAACTCCAGGCTCGGGATCGCCACAAGGCCTTGCGTGGCGCGGCTTCCAGCGTCATGCACAGGAATCT
>JACQGM010000445.1 GCA_016199585.1 Armatimonadota bacterium | reverse complement strand
CCACGTCTCTGTTGGCCCGCTGCCAGCCATTATGAACGGCTATCCGCCATCGCTGCGGGCCA
Source organism: Armatimonadota bacterium (assembly GCA_016199585.1). Taxonomy (GTDB): domain Bacteria; phylum Armatimonadota; class JAAZEB01; order JAAZEB01; family JAAZEB01; genus JACQGM01. The sequence continues at coordinate 9,615 of JACQGM010000445.1, read as the reverse complement.
TCGCCGCCAGCGTCATCCACACCAGAACGGGCAGCGTCTTCACCTTCTGGATCTTGCGGGGGTTGCGCGCCAGGCGGTAGAGCCATTCCACGTTGCCGCGCTGCGCCCAAGCGGGCGCCCGGGCTACCCGTCCGGAGAAGACGTCGAGGGTACCCCCGACGCCGATGGCCGCTGAGACTCCCAGGCGGGAGAGGTGCCGGGCGATCCACTTCTCCTGCCGGGGGATGCCGAGCGCCACCAGGAGCAACTCCGCGCCGGAGGCGGCGATCTCAGCGACAATCCCTTCTTCCTCCTCGGCGCGGAAGAAGCCGTGGCGAGTGCCGACGACGTGCAGCCCCGGGTAGCGGCCCGCCATGCGGGCGGCGGCTTCCTCCGCCACGCCGGGCGCCGCCCCGAGGAAAAACACGCGGCGGCCGGCGCTGGCGCAGCGGCGGCAGAGGCGCTCGGCCAGGTCCACGCCCGTCACGCGCTCCGGCAGCGGGCGGCCCAGGCGTCGCGCGGCCCAGGTGACGCCGAAGCTATCCGGCGTGACCAGCGCCGCATCGTTGATGGTGCGCCGCAGCTCCTCATCGCGCCGGGCCATCACCAGCATCGAGGAGTCGGCCGTGATGACTTGGTGCGGCCCTCCCTCATGGAGGAACCCTGTCACCGCGTCCACCGCCTGGTCCATCGTTACCCGGTGGATCTTCACCCCGAAAATCTGTATCGCTTGCAGCATCGTCGTCGGGATGTATCCTGCCGATTGCTTCGGTCAGGTTCCAAGTTCCCACGAGGCGAGGTACTTCTCCTGCTCGGGGGTCAGCGCATCAATGGCAACATTCATCGCTCGCAGCTTCAGGGCAGCGATGCTGCGGTCGATGTCGCGCGGCACGGGGTAGACCTTGCGCTCCAGGCGGCCGGCGTTCTTCGCCATGTACTCGGCGCACAGCGCCTGGTTGGCGAAGCTCATGTCCATAACGCTGGCCGCGTGGCCTTCCGCCGCCGCCAGGTTGATCAGCCGGCCCTCGCCGAGGAGGTAGAGGCGCCGCCCGTCGCCCAGGGTGAACTCCTCCACGAAGTCGCGCATCGTCCGCCGGAAGGTGGAGAGGGCTTCCAAGGCCGGGATGTCAATCTCCACGTTGAAGTGCCCGGAGTTGCACAGGATCGCCCCGTCCGGCATCACGTCGAAGTGCTCGCGCCGCAGCACGCTCGTATCGCCGGTCACCGTGCAGAAGATGCTCCCCTGTCGGGCGGCTTCGGCCATCGGCATCACCAGATAACCGTCCATCACCGCTTCGAGGGCGCGCAGCGGGTTGACCTCGGTGACGATGACCTGAGCCCCGAGGCCGCGGGCGCGCATGGCGATGCCGCGACCGCACCAGCCGTAGCCGCTCACCACGAACCGGGTGCCGGCCATCAGCCGGTTGGTGGCCCGGAGGATGCCGTCAATGGTGCTCTGTCCGGTGCCGTAGCGGTTGTCGAAGAGGTGCTTCGTCTCGGCATCGTTGACCGCCACGATCGGGTAGCCGAGCACTCCCTCCTTCTCCATGGCGCGCAAGCGGATCACGCCGGTGGTCGTCTCCTCGGTGCCGCCGATGATGCCGGCCATCAGGTCGCGCCGCTCGGAATGGATCACGCCGACCGTGTCGGCGCCGTCGTCCATCGTCAGGTGCGGCCGGATGTCGAGCGCCTGGTTGATGTGGCGATAGTAGGTCTCGTGGTCCTCGCCCTTGATGGCAAAAACGGGGATCCCGTGATCGGCGACCAGGGTCGCGGCCACGTCATCCTGAGTCGAGAGGGGATTGGAGGCGCAAAGGGCCAGGCCGGCGCCGCCCGCCTTCAGGGTGACCGCCAGGTTGGCCGTCTCGGTGGTCACGTGGAGACAGGCCGCCAGCCGCAGACCGTCCAGCGGTTTCTCCCTCTCGAAGCGCTCGCGGATCAGGCGCAGCACCGGCATCTCCGCCGCCGCCCACTCCATGCGCCGCCGCCCCCTCTCCGCCAGACCCGGGTCTCTCACATCATACTGCATAGAACCCCCCAGTAGATTGCAGATTGAAGATTGCAGATTGAAGATTGGCGCGATCTGCAATCTTCAATCTGCAATCACCTCACGCGCCGGGCGCGACGACGATGCCGTCGAAGATCGCCGCGTTGCTCTTCACGCGGCAGTGGCGGCCCACCACACACCGCTCCAGCACGGTGCCGTGCTGCACTTCGGCGTGATCCCAGAGGATCGTGTCGCGCAGCACCGCGCCCTCCTCGATGACGGAGCCGGGGCCCAGGATGCTGTGCTCCAGCACGCGCGCCCCCGACTCGATGATGGCACCCGCCCCGAGCACCACCGGCCGACCGATCTCGGCACTGGGCGCCACCCGCACCCCGTCGCCCACCCAGAGGCCCGTCTCCACTTCCGGCACCCCGAAGTTGAGGAGGGCGACCCCGTTCAGGGCATCCAGGTTCGCCCGCCGGTACTGGGCCAGGCTCCCGATGTCGCACCAGTAGCTGCGCATCTCGTAGCCGTAGACGGGGTGGCCCTCTCTCAGCAGCGCCGGAAAGAGCTGCTTCCCGAAGTCGTAGGGCACCCCCTCCGGGATGAACTGCAGCACCTCGGGTTCGAGGATGTACACCTGGGCATTGACTTTGTTGCTGAAGACCTCGCCGCGGCCCGGCTTCTCCACGAAGCGGCGCACCTGCCCGTTCTCCCCCTGGAGCACCACTCCGAACTGCGAGGGGTCGTCCACCACGGAGAGCCCCATCGTCGCCATCGCCCCGCGGGAACGGTGGAAATCGAGCATTTCGGAGAGGTTCACGTCCGTGAGGTCATCGCCGCCGATGACGATGAAGGTCTCCCGGAAGTGCCCCGCCACGCGCTTCACGCCGCCCGCGGTGCCCATCAGCCGCTCCTCGCGGGAGAAGACCACCTCGACGCCGAAGCGCTCCCCCGTGCCGAAGCACTCCTCGATCTGTCCGGCCAGGTAGTGGGTGTTCATGATCACCCGCGAGCAGCCGTGTCGGACCAGGAGCTCCACCAGGTGCTCCAGCACCGGGCGATTCACGATGGGAACCATCGGCTTCGGGACCGCGCGCGTCAGCGGGTCCAGGCGCGACCCCACGCCGGCCGCCAGGATCATCGCTCTCATGCCGTCTCCCGACCGGTGAAGAAGGAGCGCACGCCCGCGGCGACGTGCTCGCGCTGCTCGGCGGTCAGCTCGGGGTAGACGGGCAGCGACAGGACCTGGCGCTGCGCCCGCTCGGTCTCGGGGAGACTTCCGGGACCCTCGCCGAAGCGGGCGTACGCTTCCTGCAAGTGAACGGAAAGCGGGTAGTAGACGGCGCTGGCGATCCCGCGCTTCTGCAGGTGGGCGCGCAGCGCCTCGCGATCCACGCCCTCCGGAACGCGGAGCGTGTACTGATGGTAGATGTGCCGGTTCCCGTCGGCCTCTACGGGGAGCAGGAGCGGAGTGCCGGCGAGCGCCTGGCGGTAGTAGGCGGCGTTGGCGCGGCGCGCCTCGTTCCAGCGGTCCAGCGAGCCGAGCTTGGCCTCCAGAATGGCCGCCTGCAGGGCATCGAGGCGCGAGTTGTAACCGATGTTCGCGTAGTAGTAGGTGCCGCCGCTGCCGTGGAAGCGGAGGTTGCGCAGGCGCTCGGCCAGAGCGGCGTCGTTGGTGAGGACCATGCCGCCGTCGCCCGCGGCGCCGAGGTTCTTGGTGGGGAAGAAGCTGAGTCCCGCGGCATCCCCCGCCTGCCCGATGCGCCGGCCGCGCTGCTCCGCGCCGATCGCCTGGGCGGCATCCTCGATGATCCTCAGCCCGTGCCGGTCGGCGATCTCCCGCAGCGCTCCCATGTCGGCCATCTGCCCGTAGAGGTGTACCGGCAAGATGGCACGCGTGCGCGGAGTGATCTTCGCGGCGACCGCCTCCGGGTCGAGGTTGAACGTATCCGGACGGATCTCGGCGAAGACGGGCGCCGCGCCGGCCAGGCAGACGACTTCGGCCGTCGCCACGAAGGTGAAGGAGGGGACGATCACCTCGTCGCCCGGGCCGATCCCCATCGCCACCAGCGGCAGGAGCAGCGCATCCGTGCCGGACGCGACCCCGACGCCGTGCGCCGCGCCGCAGACCGCGGCGATGCGGCTCTCGAACCGGGCGACCCGGTCGCCGAGGACGAACTGGGCCGTCGCCAGCACATCCAGGACCGCGCGGTCCACCTCCTCCTTCACGCTCTGGTACTGCGCGCGGAGGTCTGCCATGGGAACATTGGTCACCGCGGTACTGCCCTTCTGCCCCGCTCTCGCCCACACCGGAATGGAAGGCCGGGCACCACTCGATTATACCAGAGAAACCGGTGCCTTTCAATGTGTCGTCGGATCGGACAACGCCTGCCGCCGGAACCACTCGGCGGTTTCCCAGAGGCCCTGCTCGAGGTTGACGCGCGGGCGCCAGCCGAGATAGCGCTCGGCGCGGTCAATCGCCAGGTAGATCTGCCGGAGCTCGCCGGGGCGCGCCACCCCGAAGTGGGGCTCGATCCGGGTGCCCAGGGTGTGCTGGACGGCCTCCAGCAGGTCGCTCACCGTGGTGCCCCGCCCGGTTCCGATGTTGAGAACCCTTCCCGACCCCCGGGTGAGCGCCGCCGCGTTGGCTTCCACCACGTCGCCCACGAACACGAAATCGCGCTGCATCTCCCCGTCCGGGTAGCGGTTGATGGTGGGCACCTGGCCCTTTGCCAGCAGGCCGATGAAGATCGCTACCACCCCGGCCTCGCCGTGGGGATCCTGGCGGGGGCCGTAGACATTGGCATAGCGCAGCACGGTGTAGTCCAGCCGGTGGACGACGCGGTAGAAGTAGAGGTACTTCTCGCCGACGTACTTGGTGATCCCGTAGGGGGTGATCGGTCGGATCGGGTGGTCCTCGTCGGCGGGCAGTCGCTCCGGCTCGCCGTAGACGGCCCCCCCGGAGGAGACGAAGATGACCTTGCGCACCTTCGAGCGGACGCAGCTCTCCAGGACGTTCAGCAAGCCGAGGACATTCACCCGGGCGTCGAAGAGCGGGTCTTCCACGGCGCGGCGCACATCCATCTGAGCGGCGTGGTGGTCCACGACATCCGGACTCTCGCGCTCGAGCACCTCCGCCAGCGCCCTGTCCTGGATGTCCATCTCATAGAAGCGCGCGCCCGGGTTCAGATTCGCGCGCTTGCCGGTGGAGAGGTCGTCCACCACCACGACCTGGTGGCCGTCCGCCAGCAGACGGTCCACAACGTGCGAGCCGATGAAGCCGGCTCCGCCGGTCACCAAGACCTTCACGAGACCTCCTCCCGCTGATCCACTCCCCTGCCTCGCCCGCTCCGGCCCCGAAGGCCGCAGGGCTTCGCCCCGGGCCGCCGGGCCCCGCGCGTGGTGGCGCGCGCCGAAGCCATCCGCGCGGGCCGGGATCAACAGGACATCCGTGAGGGGATAACCAGGCGCAGATGAGGTGCTGGCGTGAACGCCCACTCAGCCTTTCCCGAGGGCCGGCCCATTGTAGCACACGCCCCATGCCGTGTCAAGGAGCCGCACGCCCGACCCGCGAACCTGATCGTGGCGAAGCTGGAGGTCGCCGCGAATGAAAGCGATGATGCTGTGGGAGCCCGAGCGCCTGGAGCTGGTGGACCTCCCCGACGAAGCTCCCGGTCCCGGAGAGGTGCTCCTCCGGGTGGATGCCTGCTCGGTGTGCGGCTCCGACCTGGAGGGCTACCACGGGATCCACCCGAAAGTGACCTGGCCCCGCGTGATGGGCCACGAGTGCGCCTGCACCGTCGCCGCCCTCGGGCCGGGCGTCACGGGCATCGCCGTGGGCGACCGCCTCGCCGGCACCGGCGCGAAAGCCTGCGGCGAGTGCGGCCCGTGCCGCGGCGGCGACCGGAGCCGCTGCGAGCGCCCGGGCGGCCCCGGCTTCACCGCGCACGGCGCCTACGCGCAGTGGATGACGGTCCTGCCGCGCGACCTGACGCCGATCCCGGAGTGCATCAGCGACGAAGAGGCGGCGGTCGCCCAGCCGATCTGCATCGCCAACCACGCCGTGGCGACGCGGGCGGCGGTCCGCGCCGGCGAAACCGTCCTGGTGCAGGGATGCGGCCCCATCGGCCTGGCGGCGATGATCCTCAGCCGGCGCCGGGGCGCCCGCGTGGTCTCGACCGACATCGTGGACTACCGCTGCCGGCGAGCGCGCGACCTCGGCGCCGACCTCGCCCTCAACGCCCACGCCGACGACGTCCTCGGCGCTGTGAAGGACCTGACCGGCGGGCGCGGGGCGGACAAGGTGATCGAGTGCGTGGGGGGCGACCAGGATGAGACGCTGGCGCAGGCGGTGAGGGCGGTGCGCCCGGGCGGCCTCATCGCGGTGGTTGGCTCCTTCGCCAACGACCGTGCCACCGTGCCGATCATTGACCTGAAGTTCAACGAGAAGCGGATCCTCGGCTCGCAGAGCATGCCGGAGGGCTACGAGCCGGTCTTCGCCCTCATCCGCTCCGGCGAGGTGCCGGCGAGGGCGCTGATCACCCACCGGCTGCCCCTGGCGGAGACCAGGCGCGCGCTGCGCCTGATGGACGAGAAGGCCGAGGAAGTGATGAAGGTCGTCATCTTCCCGAACAGCGGGAAGGGAGTCGGCGCATGAGGAGACCTGCCGTGGTCAAGGCCGCCGTGATGCCCGCGCCCAACGTGCCGCTGGAAGTGCGCGAGTTCCCCGTGCCGGAGCTGGAGGAGGGGGCGATCCTTCTGCGCACGCTCGCCAGCGAGGTGTGCGGCACCGACGTCCACCTCCATCATGGCCGCCTGGCGGGCGTGCCGTACCCGCTCATTCCGGGGCACATCAGCGTGGGCGAGATCCTGGCGGTGCGCGGCGCGCCGGTGGACGTGAACGGTGGCGCGCTGCGCCCGGGGCAGGTCGTCACCTTCCTCGACGTGCATGAGACGTGCGGGCGCTGCTGGTTCTGCACGGTGGCGAAGGCATCCACGCGCTGCCCGCGCCGGCGCGTCTACGGCATCACCTACGCGGCGGCCGAGGGCCTGTTGGGCGGGTGGTCGGAAGCGATCTACCTGAAGCCGGGGGTGAAGGTGCTGCCCCTCCCCGAGAGCGTGCCCCCGGAGCGGTTCATCGGCGCCGGGTGCGGCCTCCCCACGGCGGTCCACGCCATCGAGCGCGCCGAGATCCGCCTGGGCGATGCGGTGGTAGTGCAGGGGAGCGGCCCCGTGGGCCTCACGGCCGCCATCCTGGCGCAGCTCAGCGGGGCGACGCAGGTGATCGTCGTCGGCGCCCCGGCGCTGCGCCTGCAGGAGGCCGAGCGCATCGGCGCCGACGCGGTGATCAACATCGAAGAGATGCCGCCGGAGGCGCGGGTGGCGCGCGTCCGCGACCTGACCGGCGGGCGCGGGGCCGACGTGACCATCGAGGCGAGCGGCAACCCGGCGGCGCTCACCGAGGGCTTCGCCATGACCCGCGACGCCGGGCGCTACGTGGTGGTGGGGCAGTACACCGACGCGGGCGACATCCGCGTGAACCCCCACCTGGAGATCAACCGCAAGCACCTGGAGGTCCGCGGCTGCTGGGGGACTGACTTCGGCCACCTCTGGCGCGGGGTGCGGGTGCTGGAGAAGCACGGCGAGCGCTTCCAGTGGGAGCGGTTCATCACCCGGCGCTACGGGCTGGGAGAGACGAACGAGGCGCTGGAGGATGTGGGGCAGCGGCGGGTGGTGAAGGCGTTGATTGCGCCGGGTCAGTCCGGGATGAACTCGTCGTAGTTCCCGGTGGGTGTGCCGTAGATGTGAATGGTGCCGGGCCCCGGGCTACTGAAACGCTCTTCGCGGCGGTGTCCCCCTCGCAGCACTTCGTACCCGATCTCCACCGGAGTCCCCCAGGGGGCCTTGTGCTACGTGGGACACCCTGTACGATTGGACGCGACCATGGCGCTTCTCCTGCCCCTCCAGCCCGCGGACGCACGCTTTGGGGAGTAGACCCGCTGCCAGCAGGTCGTCGAACGATCCTCTCGACGCCATGAGCATGGTGACGTTGCGCATCTCCACCAGCTTGGATCGGTCCGCTCGGGCGAAGCACAGCCAGTAGCCGACGACGAACCCTACCAGGGCCGCAAGACAACGGTATGAAGACGCGTCTCATGGCTCCTCCGAATACCAGCACCCGGGGGGTCGGTCGCACCCCCACCGCCCACGGCCTCCACGCCGATGCCGCCGCGGCTGTGAGGGAGTCAGAGAGGAACGTGCGTCACCCGGTCGGCATACTCCTCCGGGTCGGCCGCCTCGCAGATGAGCAGCAGGTCATCAAGGAATGCGCCCCACCGGGCGCGCGGGCGGCGCACGAAGACGCCCAGCACGTGCCGGCCGGCCGCCAGGTGGTGCCCCAGGTGTACGGACATCGTACTCCAATTGTCCGTCACCAGAGAGCAGGCATGCGCCTCAAGCCAAATCAGGATCTCGGGATCTGGCGTTCCCCCGGGAAGCGCGCCCTCGTCGCCGACGCAGTTCACCTCCAGACCGGGCCGCCGCCAGCGGAGCTGTTCGCCCAGCGTGGGTGTGGTATTCTCATCAACGAGGAAGCGACGCTCCGTCATCGCTACGCCGCTGCCTTCCGGCGCTCCTTCTCCTGGCGCTCTTTCAGCGCGCGCAGCCGATGGACAAACGGCGGAGGGTTCGCGTCGAACTCGCGCTCGGATCGCTCACAGTAGTCCAGGTGCCGCTTCAGATACGCATCCACTTCCTGCTTGTTGCGCCAGTAGTAGGTGATCGTCGCGACACGGCCTGAGGCCTACTAACGGAACGGGATGTAGACGACCTTGTCCGCGAACTCGCCGGGCGTGGCGGCCGCCCAGATGAGGTAGAGCTCCTGGATGGCCTCGCCGATGGAGGTGCCCTTCCTCAGGGCGAACACCCCGCGGACATGGCGGCCGCAGGCCAGGTGCTCCCCCAGATAGACGGGCATGGTGCGGCGGTTGCCGGTAACGAGGCAGTAGTCGTGCCGCTCCAGCCAGAGGATGATCCGCGAATCGGGCGTCCCATGAGGCGGCGCACCCTCGTCGCCGACCATCATCACCTCGATCTCCCGGTTCCGGCGTCCGAGGCCGGCGCAGATGGCACGAGGGAGGTGCTCGTCCAGCAAGAAGCGGTACCAGCTCATCGGGCTGCTGCCGCTTCCTCGGCCTTCATGCGCTTCTTGATCTCCAGCAGCCTCAGCACTTCCGGCGGCGGGTTCTCGTCAAACCGGCGCTGTGCCTCTTCGCAGTACTCCAGGTGGCGCTTGAGGTAGGCATCCACCTCGCCCTGGCGATGCCAGTAGTAGGTGATGGTGGCGTAGATCTCCTCTAGCGTCAGCGAGCGATACCGGCAGCTAATCTCCTCCGGCGTGGCACCTTCGAGGTAGTCCAACAGCACCGTCTCAATCCCGATCCGGTGCCCCTTGATGCGGATGTCGTCCGGCGTCTGAAAATCGAAGTAGTCTTCCAGTCGCATCGGTGCCCTCCTCCGCTGCCGGCCGGGCGCGGCCGCACCTGCATTATACCACGCAGGACCCTTCGCCTCAATGCGCGAGGGCCGGGAGCAGATAGCCCCCGGCCCTCACACCAGATATATTATCTTATAATATATTATAAGAT
>JACQGM010000441.1 GCA_016199585.1 Armatimonadota bacterium | reverse complement strand
CGACGACAGCTAACTGAGAGGGCGAGAGCAGCCAGGCATAGGGCTGCAACGGGCAAACACGTCCCCGTCAGCAGACAGGCAGGGGTTCTGTTGTCCGAAACATTAGTCTAAAGTCGAGGCTCAAGGGTCTCCCCGTTCACGAGCGCGCCCGGAGAGGGATCACCCTCGCCTGGCAGGAACCCGCGCGCTTCGAGGGCCTCCTGGTGAGCGACTTCATCCGCGCCGCCGCCCGCGACAAGCGGGAGGCTCGCGCCCGCGAAGTGCTGGAGCAGGTCGGCCTGGCGCCCGAGCGATACCTGAAGCGGGCCGTAGACCGGACCCTCTCCGGCGGCGAGCGGAAGCGCGTCGAGTTGGCGAGCATCCTGGCGATGGATCCGCGCCTCGTGTTGATGGACGAGCCCGACAGCGGCATTGACGTGGAGGCCTTGGAGTTCATCTTCGCGGCGCTGAAGGACCTGAAGGCCCGGGGCACCACGTCATCCTGATCACCCACAGCCTGGCCGTCTTGCGCCAGGCCGAGCACGCCTTCCTCCTCTGCTGCGGACGCGTGGCCGACAAGGGCTCGGTGCGGCGGATCGGCCGCTACTTCGAGCAGAAGTGCCTCCCCTGCGACCATTTCGACATCGAGCCGCGATATGGAGAGTAGCCCGGTGACGACCTCCCCCATGAATGACGACCGCTTGATCGAGACGCTCTACTCTTCCATCGGTGTTAACCCGCACTCTCTACGAGGCGATCCTTCCATCGCTCGCGTCGAGGTCCACCACAACCGCGTCCTCGGGCTGCACCTTGTTCCCGGGCTCCTGGTGGATGCCAGCGAGTCGCACGACGGAATCGAGGCGACGATCCGGGTGACACAGGGCGCGAGCGTCGAGAAGCCGGTGCAGGTCTGCTTCGGCATGATCCCCGAGACGGGCCTGCAGCGGATCGGGCTGGCGATCGAGATCGAGGAGAACGCCCGCGTCGCCATCCTGGCCCACTGCACCTTCCCCTTCGCCCGTGAAGTCCGGCACGAGATGGAGGCGACCATCAACATCGCCCCGGGCGCCCACTACGCTTACCTCGAGCGGCACGTTCACGGCCCCGGCGGCGGAGTAACCGTGCTCCCCCGCACGCGCGTGCGCGTCCTCGAAGGCAGCCACTACCGGACCGATTTCGAGCTGCTGCGCGGGCGCGTCGGCGCCATTGACATTGACCTGGAGGCGACCTGCGAGGCGCGCTCGGTGATGGACGTTCAGGCGCGCATCAACGCTACGGGCGAGGACCGGGTGCGGATCCGGGAAGTGGGGCATCTGGCCGGCGAGTATGCCACCGGCGCCCTGGTCACCCACATCGCCGTGCGCGACCACTCCCGCGCCGAGGTGCTCAATACCCTCACCGCCACCGCCGCCTATGCGCGCGGGCACGTGGACTGCAAGGAGATCGTGCAGGGCGAAGCGATCGCGCGCGCCGTGCCCGTGGTGGAGGTCCGCCACCCGAAGGCGCACGTCACCCACGAAGCGGCGATCGGGAGCGTGGATTCCCGCCAGCTCGAGACGCTGATGAGCCGGGGCCTCACCGAGGACGAGGCGGCGGACCTGATCATCCAGGGTCTCCTCAGCCGCCGGGGAAGTGAGAAGTGAAAAGTGAAAGGTGAAGAGTGAGCCATCGCTTCACTCTTCACTCTTCACCCTTCACTCCTCATTCGTGCCACGTCACTTCTCGGAGCGGCCCTAACGCGCCTTCTTCACGTTCCGCAGCAGCACCGCGCCCAGCAGCAGGAAGAACGCCGCCAGGGAGAAGAGCGCCGTGTAGCCCGCCAGCGGGTAGCAGGCGACCGGACCGTCCGCCGTCTGCACCGGGGTGCTCCCGAACATCGCCACCACCGTGCCGGCCACGGGCATGGCGATGGACTGGGGCAGCGTCAGGGCGATGTGCCAGACCGCCATATCCTTGGCGGCATCCTCCGGGTCGGGGAGAACGTCGCAGGCGAGCGCCCAATCCACGCTGTAGTAGGCGCCGTAGCCCAACCCGAAGATGGCGACCAGCACCACCGTGAAGGCGAAGGAGTGGCTGAGAAGGATCGCCAGCGCCATCGCGGCCACCACGCTGTTGGCGACGTAGACCACGCGCTTGCGTCCCACCCGGTCGGAGATCCTGCCTCCCACCATCCCGGTGACGGTGGCGCACACCAGGCCCACCACCAGCACGATGGCGGCGGAGATCTCCTTCTTGTCGTGAGGGATCCCCAGCACGTCGGTCAGGTAGTATTGGATGTACTCCTGCACCGTCCACAGGCCCATGACGACGAGGGCGCGGGTGATCCAGACCCAGGCGAAGTCGGGGTGCTTTCGCGGGTCAATCCAGAGGCGCTTGAGGAACTGCACCCAGTCGAGCGGCTCGGGGGCGTCCTTCCGGGGCGTCTCGCGCACCCCGACCAGGGTGACGACGAGGAACGCCACCAGGCTGGCGGCCATCACCAGGAAGCTGAGCCCGCCGGCGCCCTTCGCGAAGAGCACGCCCGCTGCCAGCACCCCGATGATGGTGCCCACCTGGCTCATGGCGGCCATCCAGCCGCTCGCCTCGCCGCGCTGATCCTGCGGCACCATGTCCGGGATCACCCCGCTGTAGGCGGCCGTGGCGATGTTGTTCCCGGTATTCACCACGAAGTAGCCCACGAAATACAGCCACAGCAGCAGCCGGCTCCCGGCCACCCAGACCAGCGCCAGACCGACCAGGTTCACCAGGACGCCCGCCACCATGTAGGGCCGGCGGCGGCCCCAGCGCGAGGTGCAGCGGTCGCTGAGAGGGCCGATGAGCAGCGGCACCAGGATCCCCGGGATGGCGCCCAGGCCGAGGAGCAGGCCCTGCGTCTGGGCCGGGCTCCCGGGCGCGATCACCTTCATCTGGCTCGGCACCACGATCATCAGCAGGGCGCCCCACAACAGGTTGGTGGCGCACCAGAACGCGCTGATGGAGAAGTGCTGGCCCGGTCGCAATCGAGCCTCGACCGCCGTCTCTACCATCGCCGACCTCGCTTTCACGTCACGCTCTCGTGGGGAGCCTCAGTCTCTGCGGAAGAACGCGCAGCAGCGCACGCAGATCGGGAAGGCGCCCGCCTCCGCCAGGCGGCGGCGGTGCTCGCGCATCGGCGCGCCGTTCCAGATCTCCAGGAAAGGCGCGCGGGTGACGTTCCCGCAGATGAAGCCCGGGCAGGGCTCCACGTCGCCGTTGGGCAAGACGGCAGTGTTGAACCACGCGCACGCCGGGGGGCGCCGCCGCACCCAGTGGTGTGGATCCGCGAACCACCGGTGTACCTCCGGGTCTTCCAGGTCCGGGTGGAAAAGGACGAACATGCGCCCGTTCGCCGGCGCGACCTGGCGCCGGGCGCGGCGCACCTTCTCCACGACCTCAGCGGGGTCCACCGGCGGCGGGTCGTACCCGCCCCGCTCTTCCAGGGAGAAGGGGTGGTGCTGCCCGAACTGCCGGTTGTGCGCCGCGGCCATCCGCGGCGTGAGCGACCACTCGAACTGGTAGTGCAGCGAGTCGGCGGCCAACTCGTGGGCGACGCCGGCCATCTCGTCAATGTGCGGGTAGCTGTAGCGGGTGATGGAGCAGTTCACCGTGATCAACGGCGCCTTGCGTCTCTGCTGCTCCTTCAGCGATTGAAGGGCGCGAATCCCCTCGGCCGCGCGCTCGAACGTGCCGGGCCGGCCGCGCACGCCGTCGTGGATGTCGCGGGGACCATCGAGGGAGATCGCGACGATGTCCGGGGGATTCTCCATCAGCGCGGCGGCGTGCCGGGCCAGGAGGGTGCCGTTGGTGATCAGCGTGCAGAGCAGCCCCCGCTTCTTGATGTGGTGAACCAGCGCGGGGAGGCTCGGGTAGAGCAGCGGCTCGCCCCCGGTGAGCGTGATGTACGGACGGAAGGGCGCGACTTCATCTACCACCGACTGCCAGGCATCCAGAGGAAGGCTCTGCCGCGGGTCGCTCGCGGTGACGCCGCTGGCGGCGTAGTAGCACATGCGGCAGTGCAGGTTGCACGCCAGTGTCACCCGGAAGGCGATGCCCCGCGGGGGACGGCTGCGGCCATCCGCGCGCCGCCGCTCGCGGTCCATCCCCGCCACGCGAACCCGGTTCCGCAGGTAAGCCCCCGCCAGGTGGGGGTGCGCCGCCAATATCTTCGCGACCTGCCACACGATCCGTGCTTGGCTCACCCGTTGTCTCCTACACCGAAGCTGCTGCCTTCTCGAGCGGCTGCACCGCCGGCTGCCATCCGAGCTGCCGGAGAAGATCCAGGTAGTTCCGGGGCTGCATCGCCTCCGGTCGCTTCCCGGCCAGGGCGACCAACACCCCCTCCATCACGTTCGTGCCGAAGGAGCGCCCCTCGAACTCGGGGGTGGTGGTGACGAGCAGGGCAATCCCGCGCTGACGGAGGAAGGCGACATCCTCACGCGTTGTCGTGTTGGTGATGATCGTCTTGCCATCCATCCCCTCGGGGAGGTGGCGGCGAATGTAGTGGAAGTCGCCGGCGATCACGTCCGCCCACCGGAAGAAGCGGGCGTGCTTCGGGCGGGTGCTCTCCTGGGCGCTGCCCGTGGGGTAGAGCACGCGGATCGGCAGGCGGCGGAGGATCGGGAGCAGCAGCGCCGCCAGCACGCGCACCGTCCGCAGCGAGCGCATCGGGATCGGGAGGCCCAGGGCGAAGATCAGGTCGCCGAAGAGCGTGCGGCTGCCCGCCTCGGTGAACGCTTCCGCCATCCCGAACCGATCCACCGCGCTGACGACCAGCACCTTCTTCCCCTTCAGCGCCAGCACGCCCCGGGCGGCGAGCCAGCGGATCGTCTCGCGCTCGAGGGTGTTCTTCAGCCCGCTGCCATCCACCACCGGCGTCACCTTCGCCGCCTCCGCCAGCCGGCGCGACTCCTCGATGACGTAGCGCCGCTTCCCGGCCACCAGGTACAGGTCGGTGCCGCCCAGTCCGATGGCGGCCACTTTGCCATCCAGGTCCCGGATCATCGCGCAGGCGCGGTCGAAGTCGCCGTCCACCCCGACGCGCTCGATGGAGAGGCGCCGTCCGAGCAGCGTCACCTCCGACCGGTGGTCGCGCCGCGCCGCGCCGAGGCTGACGCTGACCACGCGCAGAGGCGGCGAGTTCCCGTTCTGATTGTCCCCAGCCATTCGTGTCCCCTCCCCAACCGTCGTCGTTCAGCAAACGTCCGTGCGCACGGCTTCGTAGGCTGCCAGGAGTTGTTCAGCCATGCCCGCGCCGACGCCGGCGCGGGTCGCCGCCGCGGCGGCGACTCCCATCTCGCGGCGCAGGCGACCATCGGACAGCAGCCGGGCCACCGCTGCCGAAAACGCCGCCTCCTCGAAGGGCGTGAGGATGCCCGTCACCCCGTTCTCCACCACCTCGCTCGGTCCGTTCACGCCGACAGCGACGCAGGGGAGGCCGGCGCTCATCGCCTCCAGGAGCACCAGACCGAGGGTATCGCTGGTCGAGGGGAAGACGAAGAGATCCCCGGCGGCGTAGTAATCACTCATCTGGTGGTGCGCCACCACCCCGGCGAAGCGGACTCGGTCGCTCAGGCCGAGATCGGCCGCCCGGGCGCGCAGGGCCGCTTCACTGGGTCCGCCGCCCACGAGAAGGAGGTAGAAGTCATGGGTGCGTCCCAGGGGGGCGACGGCCCGGAGGAGGAAATCGAGCCGCTTCTCGGGCGCCAGGCGCCCGGCGTAGACGAGGAGGGGCGCGGCGGTGGGCACCCCCAGGCGGGCGCGGATCGCCTCGCGGGCGCCCGGCGCGGGCGGCGGCAGCGGCACGGCCGGGGAGACGACGCGGATCGGCGTGCCGATCCCCCGCTCTTGCAGCCAGGCGCGCATCAGGCGGGTGGTCACGGTCACGCACTGGGCGCGGGCGCAGTGCCTGCGGATGATGTGCGTGAGCGCCGGTCGCGTCAGGCGGTGCGGCAGCGGGATGTAGTGAGCGTAATCCGGCAGCAGCGTGTGAAACGTGTGGACGACGGGAAGGCGGAAGCGCCGCGCCAGGCGCTCGGCCAGCAGCCCCGTCGTGAAGGGGTGGTGCGTGTGAATGACATCGAACCGCCGGCGCCTGAACTCCCGGTATACCCCGGAGAAGGGGCGCAGGCAGGGATAGCCGATCCGCGACCAGACGATGCTGGGGAGGCGCACCACGTCGTCGTCTCCATCCGCGTGCCCGGGGTAGCGCGGCGCGAAGATCGCCACCTCGTGCCCCCGGCGCTGCAGTTGCTCGCGGAAGGCCTTGATCAGCACCACCACGCCGTTCACGAACGGCTCGTATGCCTCAGTGAAGAATGCAATGCGCATGTTCACGCACCAACGGATCTCCCGGCGGATCCTTCCGCACGCCCGCGCTTTCCGTTCCCGGGCCGGCAGATGACCGCCAGGGCGACGCCGACGACCGCCGCCTGCGTGCCGAACCCCAGCACCCACCGGCTCGGTGCTACGTTGTGCTGGATGCCATGATGGAAGTCGGATGCGGCCGCCGCGCCCGGCAGCGCCCGGAGCCATGCGTTCCACGGCGGCACGTTGTCCAGTAGATCGATGACAGCGCCCAGGAACCCCGCGAAGAGCATCGCCCGCCGCTCGGGCTGGCCGCGGGTGGTCCAGAGGACCAGCGCGATGGCCGCGGTCGTATCGAGCGCGGCGGCGGCCGCCTCCCCGGGGGTAAGGTGCCCGCCGGCTGCACCGAAGAGGCCGTGCGAGTCGAGGTGCGGCACCACATCCAGCGCCAGGTGGCTGGCGAGTGCCGCCGGATAGGCGATCCACGGCCGCCGCACCAGCTTGCCGATGGCCGCGCCGGCCATCACATGGGGTGTCACCAACATGGTTTCGCTCTTTCCCTCGCTCCTCCTTCAGGCGATCTCCAGCCGTGTTCTCACCGTACGGGCGGTCCCCAGCCGCACGAAGACCCAGGGCGCCAGGAAGGCCGCCCAGAAGATCGCCAGGAAGTAGCGCGCGAACCGCCCGAGGTACCCGGGGAGCGTGTGGCCGCCCGGCAGCACCGAGCCCAGGCCAGACAGGATGAGCACCATGCCGGCGGTGCCGAGAAGGAAGCGCAGGACCCGCTCTCGGACGGCTCCGCCCGCATCGAACTGCACCCGGCGGTACTGCAGCCCGAACCCGAGCACCGCCCCGGCGATCATCCCGGCGCCCGACGCGATCTCTTTCGAGCTGCGCGCATCCTTGGCGAACGCGGCCCAGCCCGCCGGGTCGGCCACGCCCGATAGCGCGGACAGTATCCCCACCGATACCAGGGCTACCACCCCGGCGATCCCAAGGGCCGCTCCCGCCAGGCCCCGGGATGAGCACTTCCCGAGGCGCTGCTCCACGCTCGGCGCCCCGCGCAGGAAGAGCCAGAGGCACCCGCCCCCCAGCAGCCACCCCACGAGCACGTCGTGGGGGAAGTGAACTCCCAGGTAGAGGCGAGAGAGCGAGACGAGCAGGATCAGCCCGACGGCGACAACCCATGCCGCGCGCCGGCGGATGCCGGCGGCGAGGAAGAGCCAGATGACCACCGCGTTCTGCGCGTGCCCCGATGGCACCCCGTAGCTCGTCTCAACGGCGCGCCCGAGCGACGGCACCAGCCAGTAGGGCCGGGGAGCATGGAGCGCCCACTTGGCCCAGGCGTTCACCGGGTGGCTGAAGAGGAGCAGCAGCGTCAGCCGCATCCCCAGACTGCTATCCACGCACCAGTAGAGCGCGGAGAGGAGCAAGCGGAAGAAGTCCTCCTGCCCCAGGAGGCTGAAGCAGCGCATCGGCAGCTCGAAGGCGGGCCCGATGCTCTGGATGGCGGCGATCAGCCGCAGCCCGAGCTGGTGCACCACGTCCATCGCCTCATTTGCTCCTCTCTTCAAGGCCCCGGCGCCGGCACGCGGGCAGCCACGCGGCAGGCGTAGCGCCAGTCCGCCAGCGAATCCACGTCGGCGGCGAGGGTCGGGCGGCAGCCGCGCACGACGGCGCACCGGCAGCCGGCCAGCGCCTCCACGCGCCGGCAGAGGCCTTCGCTGGAGGGGGCCAGCCGGCGGCTCACCAGGAAACCGGCGACGAGGCGGAGCAGGGGACCGGCGCCGAGCAGGCGAGCCATCGCCACCTGGCTCTTGCGCGCCGCGAACGCCCGCTGCACCAGTGGCTCGATGCGACGGAGCGCCCCGGCGTTCTGCACGTGGACGCAGCCGCCGGTGAACTCGCCATCCGCCAGCGGCACGTAGAACCCGTGAGGGCTATCCGGGAACGCCTGCTCCCACTCCGCGCGAGTGACGGCGACGTAGGTCAGCCCCGCATCCGCCGGCGTGCGCTCGATCAGCTCCTCGACGGCATCCGCACTCAGGAAGGGTAGGTCCGAAGCCGAGCAGACCACCGGGCCCTCCGCTGCGAGCGCCTCGATACCCAGGAGAAGGTTGTCAATCCCGGTGGCGCGCTCCGGGACGAAGCGGTCGGCTCCGGCGGCGAGCGCGGTCGGTTCCACTTCGGGCGGCCCGACGACGCAGATGCGGCGGATGCGGGCACTGCCCCGCAGGGCGGCGAGCGCGCGCGCCAGGAGCGTGCTCCCTGCGATCGGGAGGAGCGCCTTGATGATCGTGCCGGTCTCGCGGGCGAAGGCTCCGTCGATCCGGCCGCCGGCTGTGACAATCGCATCCATCGTATCGGGCCTCATCCCACCAACCCGCCCCGGGCCGCCATGAGCGCCGCCTCCGTGCGTGAGTTCACGTAGAGCTTCGAGAGGATGTTGGTGACGTGGTTCTTCACCGTCTTCTCGCTCAGGTGCAGCGCCGCCGCGATCTCTTTGTTGCTCTTCCCCTGACCCAGGAAGCGGAGCACCTCCACCTCCCGGCGCGTCAGCTCGGCGAAGAGCTTCTGCAGGTTCTCCTTCTGCTGGCTGATGCGCTGGAACTCCGCCAGCACGCGCGCTACCAACGAGGGGTGGACGATCCCCTCGCCGCGAGCGACCGCGCGCACCGCCTCGGCCACCTCCCGGGGCGTGGCATCCTTCAGCACGTAGCCGCGCGCCCCCGCCTTCAGGGCGTCGAAGAGGCTGGCGTCGTCGGCGTGGACGCTCAGGATGCACACCGAGACGTTCGGCATCTCCTGCTTCAGGCGCTGCGTGGCAGCGATACCATCCAGCCGGGGCATCCTGATGTCCATCAGCACCACGTCCGGCAGGGCTTCGCGGGCCAGCCGGAGCGCCGCTCTGCCGTCCTCCGCCCGCCCGACCACCTCGATGTCCTCCTCGACCGCGAGGAGTTGAGCCAGGGCATGGCGGACGATCGCCTCGTCGTCCGCGATCAGAAGGCGGATCGTCTCCATCGGGACCTCCCTTTCCGCGGGACCGGAGACGGGTGACGGAGGACGGGGGAACACAGCGCCATCCGGCACCGTCACCCATTCCAACGCCGCCCGCCCGCGCCACCGGAGCGCTCGCGCTCCGGTGGCGTGCCGTCGCGGGCCAGGGGGGCCACTGCTGCAATGGTATCATCCACGCACCCGGGCTGCCAGTGCCGTTGTGCCCGGAGCGGCCGGCGGTTGGGTCCCGGAAATGCGGGACCCGACGGGGCAGAGTGGCGCTCCCCGGGTCGCCACGGCTCTGAATACGCCGGGATGGGGGCGGTCTCCTGCGAGGGACGTGGAGAGGGGATGGGGTACAGCAGACGGGCTGCCGTGCCGAACCCCTACCGGCGTCGCGTGGGCAGACGCCCGTAGATCGCGCGCAAGCGGGGGCATGGGCCGGTTGCCTCGGAGCGCCGGTGCCCGACCGGCTGGAGGTGGGGTGAGGGGGGT